>DASXMQ010000001.1:0-3831 GCA_036495625.1 Binataceae bacterium (SeqCode)
TCGCGCACCACGGCGGCTTCGCCGAGGTTGAGTCCGTCGCGCCAGAAGGCCTCATAGATCGCGCGATGGTACGGCGCAAAGACGCCCAGGCGCTCGGCCGCGACCGCGCCGCGCATCAGGCGAATCGTGTTGATCGGAAAGTGCGCGTTGCGCAGCGGCGGCACTCCGTAGTGCTTCGCCCAGCGCTCGAGGTCGGCATTCAGGTACTTGCGCTTGGCCTCGATTGCGATCGGCGAAGAGTTGCCGGTTTCCTTGAACACGCCGCCGAGCAGCATCGGGCGGTAAATCACGCGCGCGCCGGTGCGCGCGGCCAAACCCTCGAGCTGGGTGTCGGCGAGGTAACTGAACGGGCTCCCGTAGTCGAAGAAAAATTCCACTTCTCTGGCCATGGCCGGCTCCTCCGCGAGCGGCCGGCGCGGCGCCGGCCCCTAGTTGCATCATGCAACTTTCTCGAGATCTGACATAGCATCGCTCGGTTGCATGACGCAACTGGAAGATGCGTGACAGATGCGTGGCGGATAGGCCGCGTGCGGCGCGTCTTTGCCTGCAGCTCATTGGACCGCCGCCGCGCCGGTATGTTATTTCTTCAAGAGAACTTCCTGGCGAGGAGACCGCTACCATGCGCCCGTCTGAGCTGTTCGCCGAAAGCCCGCGCGAAGTCGGGCTCGACCCGCAAAGGGTCGATGCGCTCTTCGAACGCGCCGCGCGCGAA
This sequence comes from Binataceae bacterium (SeqCode), assembly GCA_036495625.1. Classification (GTDB taxonomy): domain Bacteria; phylum Desulfobacterota; class Binatia; order Binatales; family Binataceae; genus JAKAVN01. Next base: position 713 of record DASXMQ010000001.1, read on the forward strand.
GTCAACGAAGGGTTGCTGCCGTCGTGCCAAATTGCGATCGCGCGAGACGGCCGGGTTGGCGCGATGCGCACTTTCGGCCGCGCGGTCCAGGGTGGCACCGACCGCCCCGCCACCAATGACACGCTCTACACCATCTTCTCCTGCACCAAGGCGATCATGTCGGCAGCGGCCTGGATGCTGATCGGCGAAGGCAAGCTCGACGTGCGCGAGCGCGCGGCCGCTATCGTTCCCGAGTTCGCCACCAACGGCAAGGACGCGGTCACCGTCGAGCAATTGCTGCTCCACACCTCCGGATTTCCGAACGCGTCGTTTCCGCAGAACGAATGGAACGACCGCGACAAACGCCTGGAGCGCTTCGCCAGATGGCGCCTCGAATTCCCGCCCGGCGAGCGTTTCTTCTACCATCCGACGGCCGGCTTCTGGGTGATCGCCGAGATTATCGAGCGGCGCACCGGGATCGATTTCCGCCGCTTCGTGCGCGAACGGATCGCGCTGCCGCTCGGATTGCCCGGGATGCATCTCGGGCTCGCCGCGGAGCTTCATCCGCGCGTCGCCGACCTGGTTCATGTCGGCGAAGCGCTCACCGACGAGGAGTGGCGCAAGCTCGGCTTCCCGCCGCCGGTGGAAAGCGAGGTCACCGAGGCGGCGATAATGGGCTTCAACGATCCGGACGTGCGCCGGGCGGGCGTGCCGGGCGGCGGCGGCGTGATGACCGCGGCCGAGCTGGCGCTGTTCTACCAGGGCGTGATGCACAATCGCGGCAGGGACGGACAACCGCTGTGGAAGCCCCAGACGCTCAAGGAAGCGCTCCGGCCGCGCTCGGGCGAGTACACCGATCCGTACCTGGGGCACAAGGTTAACCGCGCGCTGGGCGTGGTCGTGGCGGGCGACGACGGCATGGCCAACTTTCGCGGCTTCGGCAAGACCAATTCGCCGGCGGCGTTGGGGCACGGCGGCGCGGGCGGACAGCTCGGATGGGCCGATCCGGCGAGCGGAATCTCGCTTGCCTACTGCACCAACGGTTTCGACCGCAACGACATCCGGCAGGGTCGCCGCGGCGTCGCGATTTCGAGCCTCGCGGCGGTCTGCGCCGCCTGAGTTCTGACTCCCTCTCCAGCGTTTAGGGGAGAGAATCGTTTCGCGACGCTCTCCCGCTCAGTCTTGGGGAAGGAATTGATAGATCCGATTTCCTAGAATTCTTCGTGGCGCTCGAGCGCGCGGCGCAGCGCCGCCACGTTCTGCACCAGCACGCTCGGCAAGTTCAGCGTTCCCGCCACGGCCGAGTACGGGTAGAGGCGCGAATTGATGTGCGCGTGCAGCGGCAATCCTTCGCCCTGATGAATCTCGTAGTCGAGCGGCAGCGGCCCCAGCACGCGCAGGATGCGGCAGATCGCGCGCGCGAAGAGTTCAAGCGCGTCCGGTTCTAACTCGGCCAGCGTGCCGCGAAACTGCGGCATCATAACGTCGTAGCTGCGCGGGAACGCGCCGATCGGACTTGCGAAGCTCACCACTGCTCCGCGCCGCTCGATCAACAGGCCCAGCCGCTCGACCAGCTCGATAAGCTCGTCCCACAGTCCCGGCGAGCGCCGTTCGGCCTCGGCCTCAGCCACCAGCGCCGGCAGCGCCGACGGCGCGCCGATGAGCTGCTGATGGAGATGCGGCTGCGAGGCGCCCGACTCCCGTCCCTGGTTCTTGCGAATGACGATCGAGCGCACCGCGCGGTTCTCCGCCACCCGGCGCATCACCGCGACGTCGGTCTGGATGAGGCGCAGAAAGTGTTCCTCGCCGAGCGCGCCGGTGCAGATCAGGTCGCCGGCAGCGCGCGGATGCGGCGTCGAAAAGTGGCGCGGGTCCTCGACCACGATGTAGGACTCGTTGCGTCCGCCGGTGAGCTCGGCCGGAACGCGGGGAAAGAGATTGTTGAACACGCGCATCACCCATCCGGCTCCCGCGCCCGCGCCGCCCGCGCTCCCGTCGCCCTTCCAGCGCGGGAACTCGGCGGGCGTGATGCGCAGGATTTCCGACGGCGCCATGGTCTCGTTGCCGGGGCAGAACGGACACGCCGCGTGCGCCTTGGCGACCTCGTCCGCGCCGAGGGTGGGCGCCGTCGGGTCGAGTTCGCGGCGGCCGCCAAGCGTGAACGCGAAGCTCTTGCCACGCACGTCAACGACGTACGAGATGACGCCGTTTATCGGATTTTTGATCCAGAGCAACGCGCCGTTGCGGACTTCGTATTCGATCGGCATCCGTAGTATGAAGCGGCGTGGCTGGCTCGGGCGCTCAGCGCGGGAGCAGCAAGCGGAGTGCCGCGAAGATGGCGATGAAGACCAGGACCGCCGCGACGATTCTGATCACCTCGTTGACCGGGTCGCCGCGCTCGACTGCGGGCCAGAACGGCCACCACGGAAAAGGGTTGATCTTGCGCATCGCGTAGTCCGCCTGGGAGAAAAAAACTCTTTGCCGGCAGCCTCGATGCTAGCGAAACGGAGCCTGCCTTGACAGTGCAGGAAGCCTCGGTTATCGGTTTAGGGGACGCGATTTCGCGTCTGGGCGATCTCGGGGTCTGGCGCTCCGCTCACGAGCGGGCACCAGGCTTTTTTTTGGCCGGCGCCCATCGCATACGCGCGACGAAAGTGGTGAAAAGCCCGGTAAAGAAATATCTGTTCACACCCGGACCGGCGCCGGTTCCGCCGGAGGTCCTGCTCGAGATGGCGCGGCCGATGATTCATCACCGCACGCCCGAGTTCAGCGCCGCCCTCGACCAGGCGCGCGAGCGGATGCGTCCGCTGTTCGGAACCCGCCAGGAAGTGATCCTGCTCGCGGCGAGCGGCACCGGCGCGATGGAAGCGGCGGTCATCAACCTGCTGACGCCGGGCGACCACGCGGTTTACGTCAATGGCGGCAAGTTCGGCGAGCGCTGGGGCAAGATGCTCGCGGCATACGGAATAATCGATCATGAGATCCGCGTCGAATGGGGCCGTGCGGCACGCCCCGAGCAGGTCGAAGAGGCGCTCCGCGCCAATCCCGACGCGCGCGCGGTGCTGATGCAGGCGAGCGAGACCTCGACCTGTGCGGTGCATCCGGTGGCCGAAATCGCCGCGGTCACGCGCGCGCGCGAC
>DASXMQ010000002.1:0-11329 GCA_036495625.1 Binataceae bacterium (SeqCode)
ATCGATTACCCAATAGCAGAGCGAAAACGGAAGGAAGATTCCGAAAAACTTGGTAAGCGGAACCCGTTCCAGCGCCGCGCCGAGCCTGGCCGCCGGAATCCGCCAGAATATCAGCGCGAAGATGATGAGCGTCCCGGCGAAGGGAAGCGCCTTGCGCCAGTGCGCGGACGTTCTCACAGAGCTGCCGCTGTCAGCATCGGCCATCAGCGGTACAGCCGGAGAGCCGCCGCGCGCCGCCACGATGACGGCCGCTCACTGCTGCGCCCGGTCAAATTCCTGCTCCGCTGCCAGGAACTGCTTCATGGCCTGCTCCGGTATGCGCCATTCGAGTTTGGTATTCAGCACCACTTTGACCATGCCGTCCTCCATCCCGAACTCGAGCATCCCGGGATGAAACCGATTATTTTTGACTTCGGTGGCGATTCGCAGAAATGCCTGGGCTGTTGCCGTCACGGCGCTGGCAAGAACGACACCGGGGATCACGTCATTCTGATTCCGGATCGCACCGAAGGCCAGGACGTGCGCCTGCGCCGCGGCCTGAAAGACTCCCAATCCGGCGGCGTCGGCGTCGTGCACGATCAGGTCCGCACCCTGGCTGATTTGCGCCAACGCCGCCTCCTTGGCTGCGCCTACGTCGTCGAATTTGCCGATATAGCTAATCAGCACCCGGCCCTTGGGCCGCACCGAGAGAAAGCCGCGTCTGAACCCGTCGAAGGTCTGCCGAATCGACGGCAACTCGATGCCGCCTATCGCGCCCACCACTCCGGTTCTGGTGACTCCGCCCGCCAGCACGCCTTCGGCGTAGGCCGCCTGATCGAATTTGAAAGTCACCGAAGCGACGTTGCGCGACGATTGGCTCCCCGAGCTGACCACGAAATAAACCTGCGGAAAATCCCGCGCCACACTGATCGCGGAGTCGGTGTATTCGTAGCCATGCGCGAAAATCAGATTGAACCCGCGCGAAGCGAAGTCGCGGAAGCCGTCGTCGAAGTCGGCCGGCGACCGGGTCTGCACGAGCGCCGTTTCGGCTCCGAGCTTCTCTTTGATTAGCCGCAAGCCGTCGAAAGCAGCCGCGTTCCAGCCGGCGTCGCTGACCGGCCCCGGCGTCAGCAAGGCGACGCGGAAGACGGCGGCACTTGAGGGGGTCTTATGCGGGGAAGTGCAGGCGGCGAACGAGATTATCGCACATATGGTCAGCGCCGCGTTCCAACGCCACCTGGCCGCGAGTGCGTGGAAACCTGCGTGGGTCATCGTGAACCGAACGGGCTAAACGTCCTTTGCGGCACAGAGTATCATGCGGCGAGTTTCGACCCCGTATTTTTCGCCGTCGAAGCCTCCATATACTTCGACTCCGGCGAAGCCCGCGCGCCCGAGCATCCTCTTCATTTCCGTGAGCGTGTAGAGGCGGATATCGTGGCCGGGCGAATCGCGGCGGCTGCCGTTCGGATCCACGATCACGAACCGCACGCGCATCCGGCTCGATTCAAGGTCGAGCGCGCGATGCTCGACATATAGCGTGCCGTCCGGCTCCGCATGCCAATCGTTCTGGATATAGTTCGCGACCGCCCATTCGCGGTTCAACATGTCCAGGAGAAGCCGCCCTCCCCTTCTGAGCGATCGTGAGACCGATTCGAGAACCTTCAGATCTTCGGCCTCTGACTCGAGATAGCCGAAGGACGAATACATATTGATGACGGCGTCGAAATGATTAGCGAACGGTATCTCGCGCATATCCGCCAGCACGGTGTCTATTGGAGTCTGACGGTCGACGGCTGCGCGTCGCGCGAGATCGAGGTAAGACTGGCTCAAATCGAGGCCGGTTACCCTGTATCCTCGCTGAGCAAGCAGCACGCTGTGACGGCCGGGACCGCAGCAGAGGTCGAGCACTCGGGCGCCTGCGGTCAAGCCCAGCGCCTGCGCGGCGAAGGCAGCCTCTTTTTCCGCCCGCTCCGCGGTAAATGTATGGCGATAGATGTCAAGATAGTCGTCGCCGAAGAAGTTCACGTACCAGTCGTTCTGCGCCGTCGCCATGCGGGTCCCTCGAATTGCGGTCGATCCGCGCTATATTAGATCGACTCGTCGGTGAGGAGAAACCGCTTGGAGAGAATCGCGGTCTTATCGAGCGGCGGCCTGGATAGCTGCGCACTGCTCGCGGAAGAAGCCAAAACCTCCGAAGTCTATCCCATCTACGTGCAATGCGGACTGGCGTGGGAAGAGATGGAACGCCGCGCGCTCGAACGCTTCCTGCGGGCATTGAACGACCGGCACGTGCAGCCCGTGACGACGCTGTCGGTGTCGACGGATGCGATGTACGGCGCCCATTGGAGCATCTCGGGCGACAACGTTCCGGGGGCTGAGGAATCGGACAGCGCGGTGTATCTCCCGGGCAGAAACATCCTGCTTCTGAGCCTCGCCGCGATCTGGTGCAGCACGCACAACGTATCGCGAATCGCGATCGGCTCTCTTCATGGCAACCCGTTTCCCGACGCCTCGGTGAAATTCTTCAGTGATTTCGCATCCGCGCTGAGCCTCGGGCTCGATCATCCAATCGAGGTGAAGGCCGATTTCCGCAATCTGGCCAAATGGGAGCTCATCAGGCAGTACGGGCATCTGCCGCTCGAAGCGACATTGACCTGCATGGCTCCGCAGGGCTTGCGACATTGCGGGCGATGCAACAAGTGCAGGGAGCGTCAGGTCGCTTTCGAGAAGGCCGGGGTGCGGGACCTGACCGATTACATATAAGCGCAGTCGCCGCGCCGGTGGAAAAGGAAAGGATCGCCAAGTTCCTGGCCCGCGCAGGCGTCGCCTCGCGCCGCGAGTGCGAACGGCTGATCGCGGCGAGCCGCGTCGCGATGAACGGCGTTCTCGTGACTCATCCCGCAACGCTGGTCGGCGCCGACGATCTCTTGCTGGTGGACGGTAAGCCGATCGCGGCGCTCGAACAATCGAGAATCTGGCGCTATCACAAGCCCGCCGGAGTCGTGACCACCGCGCGCGACCCGCAAGGACGGCCGACCGTCTTCGCCGCCCTGCCAAAAACGCTGCCCCGAGTAATCTCGGTCGGGCGGCTCGACATTAACACCGAGGGGCTTTTGCTCCTGACCAACGACGGCGAACTGGCGCGCCATCTCGAACATCCGGCGCAGGCAATTACCAGGACCTATCGAGTCCGGGTTCACGGCACCTTCGATGAGGCGTCGATTTCCGCGCTCGCGCAAGGCGTCACCGTCGATGGAGTTCGTTACCGTCCGGTCGAAACCACACTCGACAGGCGTCAAGGCGGGAATTTCTGGATAACCATGACCCTGCGCGAAGGAAAAAACCGCGAAATCAAAAAACTGCTCGCGCACCTGGGATTACAGGTGACGCGTCTCATTCGGACCGGCTACGGTCCGTTCGAGCTCGGAAAGCTGGCGCAAGGCGCGGTTGAAGAGTTGCCGCTCCGGATGCTTCCGATACTGGGGCCCGGATATTTTCGCGCGACAAACTCGGATAGAAGCGGACACGTCTCCGACCTTCAGAGCCGCCTTTCACGGTCCGGTCGGAAAGCTGGTTTGTAATATCAGTATCGCGCTTGATAAAGTTGAGGCGATTACGGGCAATCCGAATCAGGATTTTCAGACCTGCCAGGTCGTCGTGCCATGATGACTGCACAACGCAACGAGTTGATCACTCGCACCGGACCCGCGACTCCCGCCGGCAAGCTGATGCGGCTTTACTGGCAGCCTGCCGCGCTGGCCGAAGAGCTGCCGGCGGAGCGTCCGGTCAAGACGATCCAACTGCTTGGCGAAAGGCTCGTGCTCTTTCGCGACGAATCAGGGCGCTACGGGTTGGTCGATCGCGCGTGTCCGCATCGCGGCGCCGACCTCGCATTCGGGCGGCTCGAAAACGGAGGGTTGCGCTGCTCGTTTCACGGCTGGCTGTTCGACGTGGACGGACAATGTCTCGAAACTCCGGCGGAGCCCGAGGGGAGCACGCTCCACACCAAAATTCGGCACAAGTCCTATCCGGTCCGTGAACACAACGGCATCGTCTTTGCCTACATGGGGCCGGGCGAGCCGCCGGCGTTTCCCCACTTTGATTGTTTCATCGCGCCTGAGGCGTACACCTTCGCATTCAAGGGCCACGTCGCCTGCAATTGGCTGCAAGCGCTCGAGGTCGGCATCGATCCGGCTCATGCTTCTTTCCTGCACCGCTTCTTCGAAGACCATAGTCCGGCGGGCAACTATGGAATTCAGTTTCGCAGCACGACGGCGGACTCGGCCGTGGCGATGACCAGGATTATGCGCGAGCATCCGCGCCCGCATATCGATACTCAGCGTACGGACTACGGCTTCAGACTCATAACTCTGCGCACAATCGATGATTCGCGTACTCATATCCGCGTCACCAACTTGCTATTCCCGAACACATTTGTGGTGCCGCTCAGCCCCGAGATGACCGTTACGCAGTGGCAAGTGCCGATCGACGACGTCAATAACTACTGGTACGCCATTTTCACCAGCTTCGGCGCGCCAGTTGACAAGCAAGCGATGCGCCGCCATCGTCTCGCACTTTATACGCTCCCGGAGTACAAGCCACGGCTCAACGCCGCGAACGACTACGGGTTCAACGCCGCCGAACAGCGGCGGCGAACGTACACTGGCATGGGCGACGACATCAACGTGCATGACCAGTGGGCGGTCGAATCGCAAGGTCCGATCCAGGACCGCACGCAAGAGCATCTCGGCGCGTCCGACAAGGCGATCGCGGCCTATCGGCGGATTCTTATCGAAGGGATCGAAGATGCGGCGGCCGGCAAGCGGCCGCTGATGGTCCTGGACGAGTCCGCTGCGCGGCGAATCCGAGGCCCGATCACGCTCGACGGCATCGCTCCGTGCGACGCGTTCGAGGACTATTGGCGCGAATTCGACGCCAGGCGCCGAAGAAGTTCAGCCTGGGCCGCGACGCATCCTTTGGAATGACGCAAAGCGCGATGAGTTTCGTCGAACGTCATGGCTTGTGGACCGACGATCGGTCAAAAGCCGCGAACGAGGTCGAGAAGCTTGTCGAGGCGCACAAACTCGAGGTCGTGCGATTGTCCTTCGCCGACCAGCACGGAGTCCTGCGCGGCAAGACCGTGGTGGCCGACGAACTCCCGCGCATGATGCGCGAGGGGAGCACTTTCCCGATGACGCTGCTGGCGAAGGACACCGCGCATCGCACAGTGCCCGCCGTCCTCTCGCTAAGTGGAGCCGGCTTCACCAAACGCGACATGGAGGCGGCGGCCGAGGTGGTGATCGTTCCCGATCCGGCGACGTTCCATATCCTGCCGTGGGCCGCCGGCACGGGATGGCTCCTCTGCGACCCGTACTTCACCGGTGGCGAGCCGGTTCCGGTTTCCACCCGCTATCTATATCGGCGCGCGCTGGAGCGGCTGGGCGAGGCCGGTTTCGATTTCGTGGCGGGGCTCGAGGTCGAGTTTCACCTCTTCAAACTCGAAAACCCGCGGCTTCAGCTTGACGATGCCGGCCAGCCAGGACCGCCGCCCGAAGTGAGTCTTCTCACCCAAGGCTATCAGCATCTGACCGAGCTGCGTTACGATCAGCTCGATCCGATGCTCGAAATTCTCCGCCGCAATATCATGGGCCTGAAGCTGCCCTTGCGCACACTGGAGGTCGAATACGGACCGAGCCAGTGCGAATTCACGTTCCAGCCGCGCCACGGACTCGAGCCCGCCGATATGATGATGCTGGCGCGCAGCGCAATTAAGCAGGTCAGCCGCCGCCACGGCTATCTTGCGAGCTTCATGTGCCGGCCGCGAATTCCGAATGTTTTCTCGAGCGGCTGGCATCTGCATCAATCGCTGCGCGACAAACGCACCGGCGGCAACGTTTTCGTCCCGGACGCCGGCGCCATGCTGTCGCCGTTGGCGCAGCACTATATGGCCGGATTGCTCGAACATGCCCAGGGGGCAGCCGCCCTGGCGACGCCGACCATCAACGGCTACCGACGTTACGGGCACCATCCGCTCGCTCCCGACCGCGCCGTGTGGGGCCACGACCATCGCAACGTGATGGTCCGCGTGCTGGGCGGGCCCGGCGATTCGGCAACACGGCTGGAGAATCGCGTGGGCGAGCCGGCCGCGAATCCGTACCTATACATGGCCTCGCAGATTTTCTCGGGACTCGACGGGATTGAGCGCCAACTCGATCCGGGACCGCCGAGCGACACGCCCTATGAAGCGGCGGCGCCGCGGCTGCCGCACTCGCTCGGCGAAGCCATCGCGGCGCTCCGCAAGGATGCGTGCCTGCGCGCGGGCCTGGGCAGCACGTTCGTCGATTACTATTCGCTGATCAAGGAAGCCGAGATCGCGCGCTTCGAACTAGAAGTTACTGAATGGGAGCAGCGCGAGTACTTCGAGATCTTCTGAGTGCGCCGGCAACGTTTCACGCGGCTACCGCGATCGCTTCCACTTCGATCAGAAACTGCTCGCCGACCAGCCGATCGACCATCAGCAAAGTGTTGGGCGGATACTCGCCGCCGGGATAGATCCGGGCAAACAGCTCCTTGCGAACGGCCATGAACGCTTCGATATCCTGCGAGTGCACGAGATAGGTGGTAAACCTGGTTACGTTGGCGAAGTTCAGTCCTTCACTTTCGAGCGCGCGCTTCAGATTCTCGAACACCTGGCGCATCTGAGCCGCGAAATCACCCTTGCCGACGGTTTCTCCGGCGTCGTTGACCGCGAGCTGGCCGGCTATGAAGACTATTTCGGACGCGCGCGCCCGTGCGATGTGACTATACGCTCCGAGCGGCTTCGCCAGACCGGATGGATTACTGTATTTCACCGTGATATTCGACATGTCGCTCCTTCAGGGCTTTGTCGCACGCGCCAGCCATGCGATGCGCCAGCATGTGTGACGGCGACCCGGTTCATCGCGCCGGTTTGGTCGCATGCGCAAAGTGCGGCCAGGCGGGCGGCGGCAGTCCGGTCTCACGCTCGCAGTTGCGTTTGAGTTCTTCGACCGGCGGGCCGAAATCGAAGACCCGCGGCGCGCCCCGTTCGGCCGCCATCGCTTCGCGCAACTTGCGCGTCGCCGGTTCATCCACGGTCAAATCCGCCTCGAGCACGACACCATAGCGCCGCGCGCCGCCGGCCGTGATCAATCCGCGGCGGGTCTCGGTGGCCACCAGCGCAGGATCGCGCTTCAGCGGATCGCCCCATCCCCCTCCGCCCCAAGTGATGTAGTGCAGCAGGTCGCCTGCATTCACCTTCACGTGGTCGCACTTCGAGCTCAGCACTTCCGTCGTGCCGCCCGCGCGAACGATAAATTTGCGGCCACGCGCGCCCGGGAGGCCGCCGTTCACTCCCCATGGGTAGGTGAGCCAGCGATCGTCGTGGATCGAAATTTCGCCCGGCTCGAGAAAGCGGTAAACGACCTCGATTCCGTTGCCGCCGCGATGAAAGCCGGGGCCGCCGCTGTCGGTCACCGTCTCGTAGCGTTCGATGCGCAACGGAAAGTACGCCTCGAGAAATTCGTTGGGCACGTTGGTGAACGACGGCCACATCGAATGTCCGTCGGGGCCGTCGCCAACCGGACGTCCCGGAATTCCGCCGAAGCCGATTTGATAGAGCTGATACCATTCGCCGCGCGCGTCGAAGCCCGAGTACATCAGGTGCGGCGATGAAGAGAAGCCGGCGGCGCACAAAAACTCCGGCTGCCGCTGGCCGAGCAGGCCGCCGAGCACGTCGAAGATGCGGCCGAGGGCGTGCGTGCGGCACGACAACGCGGCCGGGAAGCGCGGCTTCAAGAGCGAGCCCTGGGGGATATACACGTCGACCAGATCGTAGAAGCCATCGTTATAAAGAATCTGCGGGTCGAAAACCATTATCATGTAGATGCCGAAGAACATCCGGAACATGTTCTCGTTGAGATAGAAGTTTATCGAGCCGTCGGATTGCGGATCGGTTCCGCTCCAGTCGAGCTTGACCCGCTCGCCCTCGCGCTTCATCGAACAGCGCAATTTGTACGGGCCGTGCCCGCGGCCGTCGTCGCAGACGTAGTCCTCGAACACCATCTCCTCTTCGGGAATCGAGCGCTTGATCAATGAGGCCATCGCGCGACGGTTTCTTTCGAGCGAAGCTTCCATCGCCGAGACGAACAGATCGACGCCAAAGCGGTCGCACATTTCGATCACGCGGCGCTCCGCCGTGCGGCAGGCCGCGACGATCGCGTTGAGATCGCTCCTATTCCAATGCGGCATCCGGACGTGGTTCAGGACCAGCGCGATCAGGTCATCCTGGACCGCGCCGCCACGGTAGATTTTGATCGGCGGCGCGAGCATCCCCTCCTCGAAGATGCTGGTCGCATCGGTAGGCAGGCTTCCCGGCACCTTGCCGCCGACGTCGGACATATGCCCGAGCATCGCGGCCCATCCGACCAGGCGGCCGTCGCGATAATAAATCGGCAGCAGCACCAGCCAATCGGCGGAGTGGCTAATCGCGCCGTCGCATTTGTACGGATCGGAAGTGAGAAAGATGTCGCCTTCCTCGACGGTGCCGTCATAGGCATCGAGAAACCCGCCGATGAACGAACCGAACTGGCCGACTACCATGCGGCCCTTGCGCTCGGCGATCATCGGAAACTCGTCGTGCTGTTCGCGGATGCCGGGGGACATGGCGGTGCGGAACAACACGGCATCCATCTCGTAACGCGCATTGCGGAGCGCGCTCTCGATGATGTCCAGAGTGATCGTGTCAACCTCAAGCGGATGAAACGGCTCGTGGTTGCGCTCGATAATTCGCGTCTTAGCCATGCTGCCTGCTTCCTCCTGCTGAACGCCGACAGGCGCGAAATGCTCCGGCATTCGCGCGATTTCTACTGCCGGGGCCGAATCAGGATATTCCCGAAACTATCCACCTCGCCGCGATGGTCCGGCAGGACCAGCGTGGTGCTGTCCATCTCGGCGACAATCGCCGGCCCCTCGATCAGGTTGCCTGCGAGCAGTTTCGCGCGATCATAGAGCCTGGCCTTGCGCAGGCGCCCCTGCGCCCAGATCGACGTTTCGGCCTTGAGCGCAGCGTCGGGGTTGGACCCACCTTCCGCCAGACGGGCGGGTTTCAGCTCGCGGCTTTGCTCCTGCACGATCGCGCGGAGGTTGACGAACTCGTGCTCGACGTCGAGATTAAAGGTGAAGAGCCGGCGATGAATTTCGTCGAAGGCGCGGCGCACCGTCTCGATGCCGCCGTCCTGGCGCAGGCTCGCGAGGTCGATCCCGACGGGCACCTCGAAGCCCTGGCCGTGATAACGCACGTCCGCCTGGTAGACGGTTGAGCGGGCCGAGTGCGGCAGTCCCTCCGCGTCGAGCACGGCGCCCGCGCTTTCGCCCAGCGCGGCGAGAGTCTCCGCAACGCCGGCTCCGGAAGTGGCCGAGAAGCGCCGGATATAGGTGCACGCGGTTTCATTACGAAGGCGCGTCGTCGCGTCGCCATACGCGCAGAGCACCCCCGGGCTGGGCGGTATGATCACCGGCCAACATCCGAGCAAAGCACCGAGCGCGTTGGCGTGCAGAGGGCCGGCGCCGCCGAAGGCCACCAGCGCGAAACCGCGCGGATCGTAGCCCTGTTCGACCGAGACCAGGCGCAGCGCGCCAAACATGTGTTCGTTGACGACGTCGATTATTCCGGCAGCCGCTTCCGAAAGTCCGATTCCGAGCGCGGAGGCGATCTTTTCGACCGCGTTTTGCGCCGCCTTGCGATCGAGCTTCATCGCGCCGCCGAGCAGGTCGACCGGAAGATAACCGAGCACCACGTTAGCGTCGGTCACCGTGGGCTCCACGCCACCGCGGCCGTAGGCGGCCGGGCCAGGCTCGGCGCCCGCGCTCTCCGGCCCGACCCGCAGGGCGCGCGTCAGTTCCGGCACCTTGGCGATAGACCCGCCGCCGGCGCCCACCGAGCGAACGTCTAGCGAGGAGACGCGCACCGCGACGTCGCCAACCATGGTTTCGCGCCGCACGCGCGGCTCGCCGCGTTCAACAAGGCATACGTCGGTCGAGGTGCCGCCCATGTCGAGCGTAAGCACGTTGTCGAAGCCGGCCTGTCTCGCGACCCAAAGCGCCCCCGCAACGCCGCCCGCCGGTCCGCTCAGCAGCATGCTCACCGGCGCTTCCTCAGCCGCCTCGAAAGACATCAATCCGCCGTCGGAGCGCAGGAGTTTCAGCAGCGCGCCGACGCCGCGCGATTTGAGCTCGCTCCTGAGACTCGAGAGATAACGCGCGACGGTCGGCCGCACGTAAGAGTTGGCGACCGTGGTGATCGTGCGTTCGTACTCGCGCATCTCGGGCAGGATCGCGCTCGAGAGCGAGAGCGGAATTTCGGGCGCTTCCTCGCGGGCGATCTCGCCGACGCGCCGCTCGTGCGCCGGATTCGCGTACGCGTTTATCAGCGACACCGTGATCGCCTGGACCCCGCGCCGCTTGAGATACTTGAGCGCCTCGCGCGCACCCGCCTCGTCCAGTTCGCGCACGATCTCTCCGCGCGCGCCGATACGCTCACGAACCTCAACCGTGTCATCGAGCGCCGCAAGCGGCTCGGGCTTGGGCCAGATGATCCATCCCGCGAGCCCTCCCGGCACATAAGAGCGCGCCACCTGCAAAATCTGGCGATAGCCTTCGGTCGTGACCAGCCCGACGCGCGCGCCCTTGCCTTCGAGCACTGCATTGGTCGCCGTAGTAGTGCCATGCATCAGCTCGCTTAGCGCGGACGGTTCGATTCCGCCGGATTCGCATACGCGCGCGATCCCTTCCAGTACGGCCTCGGCCTGATTGGCGGGAGTCGTGGGCACCTTGTCGCGAAAGGTCTCGCCTGTATCGTCGTTGATCAGCAGCAGATCTGTGAATGTCCCGCCAACATCGACGCCGAGTCTGTACGCCATCGAGACCTCCAGGGCGGCGCCGCAAGCCGGCCGCCGCCGCGCGCGCCAACCCGTACCGGGCCGGACCGCTGGTACAATGCCGGGAACCGAACCAATCCTTACTCACCAGCGGCGCAAAATGCCACGGTTGTCCGCTTGACACCAGGACGACGGCGAGAGATTCATGGCCAAACGGTGCGTCGTATGGCCGGAACGCCCAATGAACAAAACCCGCTTCTCAAGAACGGGTTGATAGTCACTCCGGGTAGGGCTATTCGCGGCGGTCTCGGGATCGCGGGACAGCGGATAGGGGCGTCGGCGCCGATGAGACGCTCGGCAGCGCACGGCGCGGGATCGATCTCCGGGGCAGGATCGTGATGCTGGGGCTGTTCGATCCGCATGTGCATCTGAGCTGGTGGCGCGGGTAATGAAAC
>DASXMQ010000003.1:0-8356 GCA_036495625.1 Binataceae bacterium (SeqCode)
ATCCTGCGCAACGAAATCTTGCGCGAATTGATTCTTGGGTAAACTGAATTCGCGGATCGTCAGGCTTTCGCGCGGCCGGCTCCCGCGCGCCACGGCGCGGGCAGCTCTCCGGTGCGGATAAAGCGCAGGTAGTCGGAGAGGATCTCGGCGTGGTCGAACGCGAGCGGCGCGGGCGGCGCCTCGGGCGCGAACAGTCCGATCGCCTTGGCGTCGTCGGCCGCGCGCGGTTCGCCGTGGGCGCGGCCGACGTAAACCACCGTGACCGTATGGCCGCGCGGGTCGCGATCGGGGCGCGAATAGACTCCGAGCAGCGCGCGCAGTTCGACCTCGAGTGTCGTCTCCTCGCGCAGCTCGCGCACGGCGGCGTCCTCGACCGCCTCGCCGACATCGACGAAGCCGCCCGGAAACGCCCATCCGAAGGGAAAGTTGCGCCGCTCGATCAGGACGATCTGGTTTCCAATTTCGGCGATCACATCGGCCGCGATCGGCGGACATACTGGCTTGGGCATGGATAAAAGGTTAACACGCACACGCGACGCCGGTCACCCGCGACGATCATGCGAAACGGGAATTCCGACTCCCTCCCTCTCAGTTTTGGGGGAGGGTTGGGACGGGGATCGAAGGAAGCGCCGGACTTCATTCTTTCGCCTCTTACTCGTCCTGATTCTCCCCGCACGCGAGCGGATCGCTCGCATACCGAGCCGCTATTCCCACAGACATGCTGCGCACAAGAAAGAGGCGTTTCTCGCAGACATCTGGAACCGCCATCCCCTCCCGCTCCCCCAGGACTCGGGGAGGCAATCAGAGGCCGCGAGTTCCGGGGCGGAGGGAATCAGCGCGCGGTAACGCCTGGAGAGGAATCTGAAGTCCACGGCTGTTGTGCCGGTGGGCTAAGCTAAGCGTGGCGTTTGACAACGAATCGTCGACACCACAAAGTTCTCCACTGACATGCAAGTTGCCCGGCTTTACGACTTTGGCGATATCCGCGTCGAGCACGACCCGCGCCCGGCGCCCGGCCCCGACGAAATCCTCGTCCGCGCCCGCGCCTGCGGCATCTGCTCCGGCGACATCATGCCCTGGTATATCCGGCGCAAGGCACCGCTCGTGCTCGGCCACGAGCCGGTCGGCGTGATCGAGGAAGTCGGCGCCGCGGTACGCGGCTTTCGCCGCGGCGATCGCGTCTTCGTCCATCATCATGCCCCCTGCTTCGAGTGCGCCTCCTGCCGGCGCGGCGAGTACGTGCAATGCGCGACCTGGCGCGCGACCAAAATCGTCCCGGGCGGGATGGCCGAGTTCTTCGTGGTCGGCGCCCACAACCAGCGTGACACGCTGCGCCTGCCCGACGCGCTTTCCGACGCCGACGGCGTGCTGGTCGAGCCCGCCGCATGCGTGGTCAAGTCGCTGCGCCGCTCGGGACTCAAGCGCGGCGAAAGCATCCTGGTCATCGGCCTGGGAATCATGGGCATGATGCATGTCGTGCTGGCGCGCCATCTTGGCGCCGGCAAAATAATCGGCGCCGATCTGTTCGAGACTCGCGCGCGCCGCTCCGAGACGCTCGGGGCCGACGCCGGTCTCGTCGTCTCCGGCGACAACCTGGTCGAGCAGGTGCGCGAGGCGACGGGCGGCGCGATGGCCGACGTCGTAATTGTCGGCCCCGGCAGCTCGAAAGCGATCGCGCAGGGCATCGCCGCCGCCGGCAAGGGCGCGACCGTGGTGCAGTTCACTGCGACTCCGCCCGAAGACGAGATCACGCTGAGCCCCCACGATCTCTATTTCAACGAGACGCGGCTCGTGCCGAGCTACTCCTGCGGCCCCGACGACACGCGCGAGGCGATGGCGCTGGTCGAGCGGTCGATCCTGCGCGCCTCCGACCTGGTGACCCATCGCTTCCCGCTAAAGCGCGTGACCGAGGCCTACGCGATGGCGCAAAAGCCCGAATCGTTGAAAGTGATCGTTACCTTCGGCGAGCAGGCGTAGTCGCGCCGACGCCTGAACTTCGGTCGCCCCGGGAATTTCGATCAGTTTGTCGTCGCCGGAAGGGCTGGGCGCCAGCGCCCCAAAACGGCGCGAATCCGGCCAATCCGGGCGATAGTCGGTGGAGCTTACAAACGGACTGAATAGAGACGCCGCCGATCAGTGCGCGATTGCCGACGCCGCGGAGAGCAATCCGGCAATCAATACCGCGACGGCCGTCTGACCGCGACGCCGATCCGCCTGACCGCGACGCGCGATCCGCCTGGCGAAGGGTCCCGTTGCTATCCTTCCGCCACTTTAGACGACACTCGAGGCGCGCGGTTACGCGATCCGGCACTACCTAAACGGGGTCGAGCTGCAAGGCAAACCAAAGGCAAACCAACTCACCAGCCTGACAGCAGGCCCTGCGGGTATCGGCGAAAGAGGTTGCTAGTCGAAAGGCGCGCGCGAGAACTCGCGCACCTATCGAGCCGTGAAAGTGCGGCACTGCGGCCCACATGCAAGGAAAAGGGCGGTTATCAGGCCGCCCTTTTCCTTTGCAGGCACTTCGGAAACTACGGAGTCGACGGCGCAGGAGCCGCAGGCGCCGGAGCAGGAGCGGCGGCTCCGCTATCCGACGGAGCAGGCGCTGCTGCAGCGCCACCCCTGTGGATCACGTGATGATGAACATGGTGCATGACGTGGTGATGCATCACGTGACTGCCACCGTTTTCGGTCTTCATCGCGATCGCCTCAGCGCGATCCGCAGCAGCCTTGGCGTCAGCCGCGGCCTGCTCGGTGCGCGTCGCGGCAGCCTGGGCGGCGGCCGCCGACTGCTGCGCCGAGTTCGCGGCGGCCTCGGCGCTCTGCGCCGAAGAGGCCGCCTGCGTGGCTGCTGCCTGGGCCTTCTGCGCGGCATCCTGGCCGGCGCATCCGGCGAGCAGCGACAGAGCCAATGCAGCCCCGGCAAACCCGATCAATTTCGACGGTTTTAGAACTTCCATCCTGATTCCTTCCTCCCTTACAAGACAAGTAGGCGATGAACCATCTGACCAGTTACAAACAATCCCAACGAAACTGCTATGCCGGGCTGGTCACACAAACCATAACGAATCTTGCACAACTCGCTACGAGCCGCAATCAGCCGCGCTTATATCTCGATTCCCGTCAACTCAAGCTCCGCTTGTGCGTTTCGACCGCGGAGCGCTGTCTACCCAAGCCAGCAACTCAAAGCTGATATTAATAATCGTCTTCGAGGCCCGTGAATTCGGAGCCGCCCATGCCGCCCATTCCGCCCATGCCTCCCATTCCGGGCATGCCGCCCATCCCACCCATACCGCCCATACCGCCCATGCCCGGCATTCCGCCTGCGCCCGCCGGCATCGCCGGCGCGGGCGCCGCCTTCTTCGGCGTCTCGGCAATCGCCGCTTCCGTGGTGAGCATCATCGCGGCTGCGCTGACCGCGTTCTCGAGCGCCGAGCGGACCACCTTGGCCGGATCGATCACGCCCGCCTTGAAGAGGTCTTCGAATTCGCCGGTCGCGGCATTGAAGCCGTAATCGCCCTTGCCCTCGATCACGCGGTTGTAAACCACCGCCGGCTCCGCGCCGGCATTGCGCGCGATCTGTCGCAGCGGCTCGCTCATCGCGCGCGCGACGATATTGGCGCCGGCCTTGCGCTCGCCCGAAAGCTTGAGCGATTCGACCGCCTTGACCGCGCGCGCGAGCGCAACGCCGCCGCCGGGGACCACGCCTTCCTCGACCGCCGCGCGCAGCGCGTGCACCGCGTCATCGACGCGCGCCTTGCGCTCTTTGAGTTCGACCTCGGTGGCCGCGCCGACTTTGATCACGCCGACGCCCCCGACCAACTTGGCCAGCCGCTCTTCGAGCTTCTCGCGGTCGTAGTCGGAGGTGGTCTCCGCAATCTGCGTACGGATCTGGTTCATGCGGGCCTGGATTTCGGATTTCTTGCCCGCGCCGCCGACCAGGGTGGTGTTATCTTTATCGATCAACGCGCGGCGGCATTTGCCGAGCACGTTGAGCTGCAGGCTCTCCAGCTTGAGCCCCATCTCTTCCGCGATCACCTGGCCGCCGGTCAGGATCGCCATGTCGGTCAGCATCTCCTTGCGCCGATCGCCGAAGCCCGGCGCCTTGACCGCCGCTACCTTGATCGTCCCGCGCAGCTTGTTCACCACCAGCGTGGCCAGCGCCTCGGACTCGACGTCCTCGGAGACGATCAGCAGCGGACGGCCCGCCTGCACGACCTTCTCGAGGATCGGCAGCAGGTCGCGCAGACCGGTGATTTTCTTTTCGTGGAACAGGATCAGCGGCTCGTCGAGCTCGACCGTCATCCGCTCGGGATTGGTCACGAAGTAAGGCGAGATATAGCCGCGGTCGAAGCGCATCCCCTCGACCACCTCGAGAGCGGTCTCGAGCCCTTGCGCCTCCTCGACCGTGATCACGCCTTCCATCCCGACCTTGTCCATCGCGTCGGCGACGATTTTGCCGATCGTCTTGTCGCCATTGGACGCGATCGTCGCCACCTGCACCATCCGCTCGTGATCTTTGACTGGCCGCGCCGTCTCCCTGACCGCCGCGGTGGCCTTCTGCACCGCGGCGTCCATACCGCGCTTGAGCTCCATCGGCGCCATCCCCGCCGCGAGCATCAGCATTCCCTCGCGCAGCACCGCGCGGGCGAGCACGGTCGCAGTGGTGGTGCCGTCGCCGGCGACGTCGGAGGTCTTCTGCGCAACCTCGCGAATCAGCTTGGCGCCCATGTTCTCGAACTTGTCTTCGAGGTCGATCTCCTTGACCACGGTGACGCCGTCCTTGGTGACGATCGGCGCGCCGAAGCTCTTTTGGATCATCACGTTGCGGCCCTTTGGGCCGAGCGTCACGCGCGCCGCCTCGGCGACCAGCGAGGCGCCCTTGACGATCCCGGCGCGGGACTTTTCATGCAGGTGGATGGTTTTCGATGCCATTCAGATAAATCTCCGTAGAAAGAAAATTCTAAAGGCCCGTACACACGCCGCCGCGGCGAGACTTCATTGGCTGGGCCCGTATGATTTTAATCATGCCGGCGCATATTGCCAGTGCTATCATATTTCAGGCCCTGCTTTGTGCCTCGCCGCCCGGCATGCAAGGATGGTTTCCGTGAGCACGAATCCGTCAAGCCAGCGAATTGCCCCCGCGCGATTCGGATATGCCGCCGCGACTGTGGCAGCGCTCTTTAGCTTGTGCGCGGCGCTCGCGCTGCCGTCTCCGGCCGCCGCGGCCCCGCAGAGATTGCGCGTCGCCCGCGCGCCGGGCGCTTCGTTCGCTCAACCGTCCACGGCGCGTCGGATTTTCGTCCGCCTCGCCCGGCAACTCGTTCAGGACGACGATGACGGCGCGGATGGCTCAACCGTCGACAAGGGCGTTCCACCCGCGCAGATCGAAAAATATGTCGCCGTCTATCGCGCGATGCAGCGTAATCACAACCTGACCATCGAAAAGGCCGCCGCCTCCCAGGGACTTACCGTCCACGACTTCCGCGACCTCGAGAGCCGGATCGAAAGCGACGACCTCGCTCGCGACGACGCTCGAAACGCGCTTGCGGCGCCGGCAAACGATGCCGCGCAACAGCAGACCCCCGCACCGCAACGCTGAGCCGCCGCGCACTCGGAACACCCGCCGCGCGCGCATCGGCGCTCAAAACAACGGAGGAGGACCGAGGTCCTCCTCCGCAGGCACAATCCGGTCGCTACTTCGTGACGGAAGACGCAAAGGCCGCTTCGAGCCGGGCCACGGCGTCATTGGCGCGCTTGACCGAGTCCTCGGCGCCAGCCGCTGCTTCCTGCGCGGTCTTCGCCGATTGCGCAGCCGTGTTCGCCGAGTTCTGCGCGTTGCTCGACGCCGTGGAAGCCTGCTGTGCGCTCGACTCCGCCTGCGAGGTCGCCTGGTCGATCTGAGTCTGGTAACTGCATCCGGCGATTAACAGTCCGCTGAGCGCCAGCATTCCGATCATCAAGTTCTTCATCCGAAACTCCTCCTGGCTAAACCGGTAAAATCGGTTTCGATATGATTATGAGGCAAACCACCGCGACGCGCGCAGGCGCCGCGCGGATGCCGAGTCCGCGTAATCGTTGCAGAACCATTCTTCCAATACAAGCTGAAAGGTCTGCGCACAAGATCTGACGTGGATCCGCGGTTGACATGCAAAACTGGCGCTGGGTATCGTCGATTTGAACGCCGCAGCCATCCGCGTAAGCATCGGGTTCGCCAGTTTCGCTCGCGCCAGTGCCGATGGATAAGATCGCTGAAGGACAAAGCCGATCTGAGGCGACAAAAGCGACAGGCGACGCCGGTCCCGTCTCGGCGCCGGCCGTTGCGGCGCCCGAGTCCAAACCACTCATCGGACCGCTCATGATGACCACGATCCCCGGCGGCGGCGAAACTGCCTTGCCCGGGCCGCTCGAAGAAAAGCACTTTCCCGGCGAAATTGACGGCAGCTTCGAACAAGCGCTGAGCATGGTCGAGCCGGGCGGACCCGAGCGCCACCGGGGCGGCCGTCGCAGCGGTCCGCGCAGCATTTTGAGGTCGCTCGGCGCGCTGATGCATGCGAGTTCAATGCGCGCGCCCGAGACTTGCGCCGATCGCCACGTCGCGTTCGACGGCTACCGCAATCCGATGCATGACGACAAGATCGAGCGCGACCGCCGCTACGGAACCGTGTACAAGGTCGTCGAGCACGCCAACGCCTACCTCGTGAGTATCGAGATGCCCCGGCGAATACCGGCCTCCTCGCTCAAGGAGTTGTGGAAGCTTCCCGAGGAGATGCCGGACTACGACTATACCGTGACGCTGCACGGCAACGTGCTCGCGGTGCGCGCCGGCGTGCGCGGCGATGCGATGCGGCGGCTGTCTTACATCTCGGCGTCGTTTCCCTCCGACTTTCTCACACGGATCGAGTTCGGCCAGCCAGTCGGGTCGTTCAAACAGCGCCTGCGCGACAAAGTGCTCGAGATAGTGGTTCTCAAAAAAGCCGCTTGACGAGGCGGCCGATGACAACGAGCGTCAGAGAGGCCACGGTCCGCGACCTGCCGCGGATACTGGAGATCGAACGGCTCGCCTTTGCGCAGCCGTGGAGCTTCGATTCGTTCAAGCGCGAGTTGATGCTTCCGTTCTCGCGCATCATGGTCGCGGCGCCGGCGCCGACCGAGGCGGACCTCCGGCTTGCGGGATTTCTCTGCCGATGGCTCGTCGCGGACGAGTGCCACATCCTCAACGTGGCGGTGCATCCGGAGCTGCGACGCGGAGGTGTCGGGATGGCGCTGATGGCGGAGGCGATAAACGAAGCAAAGGCGAAACAAATTCGATTGGTGACGCTAGAGGTGCGTCGTTCGAACGTGGCTGCTAGAAGCCTTTATCGGAAGCTGCGTTTCGCGGAACGGCGTTTGAGATCGAATTACTACGGACCCGGCGAAGACGCGATCGTGATGGAACTTCCGCTTGGCGACATCCTGCACTAAATCGTCAATAGAACAACATTTCCGCCGTATTTTGGCGGCTTTTTGCCCGGGGTTACAAAACCCTACTCTTTGTGCCATAATTATCTTGTTACGCCAGCGCTAAATCGGACAGCAGTGAACCCTGGTCACTAACTGGTCCGAAATCCACGGCTGGAGCATCGGGTAAGCGAAGAATGACGAATCTGCCGTTCAAGAAGGGTGAGAAAGTTGTATATCCGGCACATGGAGTCGCGGTCATCGAGGACATCCAGAGCCGTGTCATCTCCGGGACGGAGCGCCGATTTTACATGCTCAAGATCCTGGGCACCGAGAAAATGACCATCATGATCCCGACCGAGAACGTGACGCAGGTCGGATTGCGGCGCGTGATCGGCAAGGATGTGGTCGACAAGATCTATCGGATCCTGCGCACGCGCAAGGTCGAGGCGGACACCCAGACCTGGAACCGACGCTACCGCGAGTACACGGAAAAGATCAAAACCGGATCGCCGCTCGAAATCGCCAAGGTTTTGCGCGACCTGCTGGTGCTCAAGGGCGACAAGGAATTGTCGTTCGGCGAGCGCAAGATGCTCGACACGGCGCGCAGCCTGCTGGTGAAGGAACTCTCAATCGCGAAGGCTCATCCTGAAGAAAAGATCATGGAAGAGCTGAAGGTGATGTTCGCAAACTAGAGTTGGGACGCGCCTGACGCGAAGAAATCCCTGGGGGATCGGAAGCAATTCCGACCCCCCTTTTTATTTTCCGCCGCCGTTTGCCGCGATCCTCGTGACCGGCCCGCTCTTTGCTCTGCCGCATGCCGATCGCTACGCTCGATACCGCCGCGGGCCCGAAAGGGACGCCGCGGCGCGCCGAACCTTGATGCGATGCTCAGTCATAATCGTCGCTGCAGGAAGCG
>DASXMQ010000004.1:0-7571 GCA_036495625.1 Binataceae bacterium (SeqCode)
CCGATGCTTGCTCGGATCATCAGGGACGCGGCGACGCGGTCAGGCGAAAACCTCGTACGCCTCGAGCGCGAACGCCGCCTCCTCGGCCGCGATGTCGCGCAGGCAGTTGTAGTGTCCGAACCGGCAGGTGCGCGCGAGACACGGACTGCACTCGATACCGCGATAGATGACGGTGCAATGCGCGCCCAGCGGGCCGGTGCGCCGCGGATTGGTCGAGCCGAAGATCGCCACGGTCGGCACGCCCAACGCGCCCGCCAGATGCATGCATCCGGAGTCGTTGCCGACGAAGCCGTGGCACAGGGAGAGCAGCGCCACGAGTTCGCCCACCGTGGTCTCGGCGGCGGCGATGAGCACGGCGTTTTTGCACCGTTGCGCGATCTCCAGGCACCGGGGGCGATCGTCGATCCCGCCCACCAGCACGCATTCCGCGCCATGCCGCTCGGCCAGAAGATCGATCAGCGCGGCGTAGCGCTCGACCGGCCATTCCTTGGCCGGCCCGTAGGCCGCCATCGGCGCAAGCGCGATCAACCGGTACTCCGGTCGCAGGCGGCGGTTGGCGAGCCACGCGCGCATCCGCTCGCGGCTCTGCTGGTTGACGTCCAGATGGTAGGCCTCGGCGTCGCCCTTCGCGCCAATCGTCTCGGCGACCATCGTGAGCCAGTGATGGACCTCGTGGGCGTTCTCGACGTCGGCGCGCGGCGCGACCTTGTGCGTCAGCATGAACCCCCGGCGGTGGCCCTCGTAGCCGGCGCGCCGCATCACTCCGGCCATCGCCATCCACATCGCCGAACGGAAGCTGTTTGGAAAAACCACCGCGAGATCGAAGTGGCCGGCGCGAATCCGCCTGATTATCGAAAGCTGGTCGCCAAGCGCGGTCAGTCCGCCGCGCACCCGATACGGAATGACCTCGTTGACCCACATCGCGCCGTCGAAGAAGCTGGCGAGTTCGCTGCGCACGAGCACGGCGAGATGGGCACCGGGAAACGCGTCGTGAACCGCATGCAGAGCCGGCCCGCTCATCACCAGGTCGCCGAGCCAGTTGACCGCCTTGACGATGATTCGATGAGGCCGCGGGACAAGCAACGGCCGCAGATTAGGCGCCGGCGGGAGCGGCGCGCCCTCTGGCGCCCACTCGGCCTCCAGCGCCGGCGGCAGGTTCGATTCGGGATCGGCCGTATCGAATAGCTGCGGCTTGCTCCTCGACATCTTCGGATTCTACCCGGGCGCGCGCGCCATAGCCGCACCCCCTGCCCGCCGCGGCGCGCTAGCTCGTCAGCGCTTCGATCAGCCGATCGACGATCGCGTCGGCCTTGGCTCGCATTTCGTCGTCGGTCGCGTCCTGGATTGGATGCGGCACGAAGATGCGCCGCACCTCCGGCAATCCGAGCGCGCGCGCCTGCGCCTCGGCCGCATCGACGAACGTTGACGACGCCACCACCACGGAAGGCTTGCCGTTCACTTCAAACCAGACGGAATCGTGCACACTGCACGTTGTACACGACCCTCAATCGGCGAGCGCTTCGATAACGAAGTCGCTCTCCTCGGCGATCCTGCGGCGCAAGTCGTCGGGCGCCGGTTTGGCGAAGGTCGGTTTGCGATAACGCTTGAGCGCAAGGCCGGGCGCGCGTTCGGCCAGCCGCTGCTCGATCCGGTCGAGCAGGACGTCGCCACGCGGCTTGGCGATATCGAGCAGCGCCGCGACGCCGCGCAACTCCCGCGGACGCGGCGCGAGCGTGCGGCTTAGCGGCACGCGTTCATCGGTCGGGTCAACGATTCGAGTCATGGCACCTCCTCGATTTTCCGGCTCACGCTTATCGAGCCCATCGGCCCGCTGAACCATCCGCCGAACGCGCTCGAAAACTTTCCCGCTTCACCGCCGGCCACGATGATATTGATATTCTCGGCCTTGCGGAACTTGGGGATCCGCTGTTCCAGCTGTTCGGCCGTGGGGTTGACGAGACCGAAGTGCCGCAGCGCCATCCCCTCGCCCGCGCTGGCGTCGGGCAAAAGCTCGCGGATCGGCCGCGCGCTCGCCTCCTGGATCCGATTGCGCACCTGGGCCTTGCTCCAGCCGTCGCGCGCGATGGTGTCGGCGTGCTCGGGCGAGATGACCAGCAGGATTTCGCCGTAGGCATGGAGCTTGGGATGCCAGCAGCTCTCGAGCGCCATCCCGAGGCTCCCGGCAAGGGCGTGGGCGGTGCGCGAGAGCTGATCGACAATCAGCCGCGGCCCCGGCTCGAGTCCGAAGACCGTGACCACGCTGTCCTCACGGCGAAACCCGCGTTCGACGTGGAGCGGCTCCCATGGGCTCCGCTCCTCCCATTCGGGATAGCAGGCGGTGTACTTGCCGGGTCCGCCGAGCGCCGTGCGTTCGATCTCGCCGGGGCGCGCGCCGCCGACGTTGCGCAGCGCGAGCTTGACCGCGCGTCCGATCGTCGCGTTGGCGCGATCGCCCGAGCCGAGCACGCCGATTTTCATGTTCATCCCGAGCCTATGGCGGATCGGGCCGTTGACGACGATCGTCGGCGTGGCGCCAGCCGTCGTCGCCATCACGCCGTGAATATTGAACTCGTCGGTGCAGACCGCTTCGAGCACCGCGATCACGACCGGCAGATACTCGGGCCGGCATCCGGCCATCACGGCGTTGGCCGCGACCTTCTCGATCGTGAGCGGCGCGAGGTTCGGCGGCACGGTCGCGATCACTTCCTGGGGATAGCGCCGCGTCCCTGCGAGCATCCGCATCACGCGCTCGGGCGTCGACGGAACCACCGGCAAACCGTCGGTGAGGCCGCGCTCGAACATGAATTCGAACGGGTCTTCGTCGGCGCCCAGCTCGATCTGCCGCGCGCGCAGAGGCGAGCCCGAGGCTTCGGCGGCTAGCCGCTTGGCGACGCCGGGCTCGACCGACTTCGAGCCGCATCCGGGGCGCGACTGCGGGTACGCGCTCCAATCGATCTGAGGTTCTGGGCCGCCCGCGAGGTGCGCAGCCTCGGAGATCACGCTTTGCCAATCTGATTTGCCGAAGCCTTCGAAACGGCGAAGTTGAGCGCCGCCGGCGTCGACGAGAACAACGGTCGGAACGATCTCGACGTTGAAGGCGTAGGAGAGTTTGAGGTCCGAGTCGTCGATCATCGGCACGTTAAGCTTGTGCCGCTCCAGCAGCCGCGCGTTGCCCGTCGCGTCCTGCCCGATCGCGAGCACGTCGAGCTCGCCCTGAAACGCGACCGACGCCGCCTCGATAAGCGGCATTGTCATCCCGCAGGTCGGGCAATCCTCCTTGACGAAGCAGAGCAGCGCCGGATGGTCGGGAAACGAAAACGTCCAGCCGTGCTGATCGACGCGCGAGAAGCTCGGCAGCGAACCCGGCATTTTCAGCCCGCCCTCCGCATTGCGCGCTAGTGTTTGCCCACCACGAAGGCGCAGCTGGTGGTGCCGCTGCCGCCGATATTCAGCATCGCGAAGCGTTCGGCGCCTTCGACCTGGTAGTCGCCCGCCGCGCCGCTCACCTGGCGCCAGCAATCGTGCATCTGGCGCACGCCGGTGCCGCCGACTGGGTGGCCCACGCCGATAAGTCCGCCGCTCGGGTTGATCGGGATCCTGCCGCCCATCTCGATCGCGCCTTCCTCGATCGCCTTCCACGACTCCCCGGGTTTGGTGATGCCGAAATGGTCGATCGCCATGTACTCTGAGGTCGTGAAGCAATCGTGCGTCTCGATCCCCGAGACCTCCGCGACGCCGGAGAGGCCGGCGCGGCGAAAGGCGTCGACGATCGCCTCGCGCGTATGCGGCAGCACGTAGAGGTCCTCGCGGCTTTCGGCGACTTTCTTGTCGAACTCGATCCGCGCCGTGTGGTGGCCCCAGCCGAGGATGCGCGGAAGATCGTCGAGCTTGAGATTGCGCCGCTTCGCGTACTCGGCGGCGAATTTCTCCGAGGCCAGGAACAGCACGGCGATGCCGTCGGTCACCTGCGAGCAGTCGCGCACCCTGATGCGGCCCGCGATCGGCTGCTCGAATTTCTTCGCCTGCTGCGCGTCAGTCTCGGCGTTGGGCCAGCCGCGGGTCTGCGCGAGAGGGTTGTGCCGCGCGTTGGCGAAATTGATCGACGAGATGCGCGCCAGGTACTCGTCCTTCAGCCCGTAGCGCCGGTCGTATTCATCGCCGAGACGCCCAAACAGCGCCGGGAAGGGATAGGCAACGCCCTTGCACTCGCGCTCGTACCATCCCGCGGTGCCGAGAAAGTCGCCGCCGGTCGCCGAATCCACCGTTTTCATCTGCTCCAGACCGACCACCGCGGCGACGTCGTAATGACCCGCCTCGAGATCGGCCGAAGCGGCGAGAATCGCGATCGAACCGGAGGCGCAGGCGGCCTCGTGACGAGAGGTCGGCAATCCCGAGAATTGCGGGTCGATCTCAAGAAAAAAGGCGTTCAGCTGGCCTTGCTTGCCGTAGAGCTCGGCGGCGAAGTTGCCGACGTGCGCGGTCTGGATATCGCGCGGCTCGATTCGCGCCCGCTCCATCGCGCCGGCAACCGTCTCGCGCATCACCTCGGTGAAATGCTTGCCCTCTTTGTTCCAGTTGCGCGCGAAGTCGCTCTGTCCGCCACCGAGGATATAGACGCTCTGTGCGTTGGCCATCGTTCATCTCCTTGCTGAATCGCGCCGCGCAAGCCGGCAACGGCGCGGCATCAATGGCACTGTCGATTAGGGTGTACGAACCCTCGTTCAGGTGTACGAGCCCTCATTCAAAGGATTACGTTAGCGCACGCTCAGCCTTAAGCGCCACAGGGGCGGCGACCGGCGCCCGGACGCGGTGCCTTTGCCGTAAGTCTGACGCGAGTCTATAATTGGCAGCGCGGGAAGGCGGAAGGTCACAAGCGAAACCCACCTGGAAAGGAAGCCGGCAATGAAACTGATATCGCTTAAAGGATTGGCCGCGATGATGTTGGTTGGCGTTTTGGGAACGAGCGGCTATGTGCTTGCCAGCCGTATCGCCGATACTCCCGCCTGCTGCCAGAGCAAGCAAGCTTGCTGTCAGTCGCAGGCGTGCTGCAAGGGCGGCAGCCACGGCGCGCAGTGCCCGATGCATATGCATCAGCACGCCTAGTCCGACGCATCGCGCCGCCGGGTCACACTATTTCAGCATCGCCGCAGGGCTGGTGATAACCCTGTTGAGGGTCTGTCTATAACTGCGCGCGAAAAAAGCTCTGTTGAACCTGACGCGACACTTTCACTTTCAATAAGCCGCGCTAAGCTCCTGAAATTTCGACCAAATTGACAGCACTTCGAGAGCCGCTCCTAGGGCTCGTACCACTCGCGGCCGTCGGCGCGTATCAGATCCTCGGCCGCCTTGGGGCCCCAGGTCCCGGCCGCATAAGGCTCGAGCGGAATTCCCGAGTCCTCCTGCCACCTATCGAGAATCCCCTGCACGAATTCCCACGATCGCTGGACGAACCGCGCACCGAGAAACAACGTATGGTCGCCCGCCATCACGTCGAGCAGCAGACGCTCGTAGGCGTCGGGCGAATCGTTGCCGAACTCCGCCGCATACGAAAGATCCATCCGCACCGGCTGAATCGAAATATCCAGGCCGGGCCGCTTGGCCAGCACCTCGAGTGAAAAGCCCTCATCGGGCTGGATTCGGATCGCAAGCACGTCGGGCGACAGCGAAACCCCGCGGTTGAACAGAATATCGGGCACGCGCTTGAACTGGACGAAGATGGTGCTGGCGCGCCGCGGCAGCCGTTTGCCCGTACGCAGATAGAACGGCACTCCCGCCCATCGCCAGTTGTCCACCAGCGCTTTCATCGCGACGAACGTCTCGGTGCGCGAAGTGTCGCGGATGCCCTCCTCCTGGAGGTAGCCGGGAACGCGTTTGCCGCCCATCTCGCCCGCGGCGTACTGGCCACGCACGACCAGCTTGCGGACGTCTTCGGGCTCGTAGGGCCGCAGCGAACGGATGACGTTGACCTTCGCGTCGCGGACCGCGTCGGCGGCGAGCGACACCGGCGGTTCCATCCCGGTGAGCGACATCACCTGCAGCATATGGTTCTGCACCATGTCGCGGAGCGCACCGGCGCCGTCGTAGTACATCGCGCGCGTGCCCAGCCCCTCCTCCTCGGAGACGGTTATCTGGACGTGATCGACGCGGCGGTTATTCCAGATTTCCTCGAAGATGCTGTTGGCGAAGCGCAGCACCATCAGGTTCTGCACCGTCTCCTTGCCGAGGTAATGGTCGATGCGGAAGATCTGGTTCTCGTCGAAAAACCGGCGCATCGAGCTGATGATCTGCAGGGCGCTATGCAGGTCGTGGCCGATCGGCTTCTCGACCACGATGCGGCTGAAATAGGGCGACTCGGGCGGCGCGATCAGGCCGGCCTCGTGGAGTTTTTCGACCGTCTCGTTGATCGCTTCGGGCGGCATCGAGAGATAGTAGACGCGGTTGGGCGGGAGCCCGCGCTCCTTTTCGATTTCCTCCAGGCGGCGCTTGAGACGCGTGAACCCGTCGGGAAGGTCCATCCCCGAGAGATAGTCCAGGTTGCGCACGAAGCGCTGCCAGCAGGCGTCGTCGATCTTGAGGCGCGAGTAGCGCTCGGCCGCCTCGCGCGCCTTGCTCCGAAACGCCTCGAGCGACATCTCGCGGCGCGCGAAGCCCAGAACCGCGCTCTTGGGCGGGACCGCGTTCTGGCCGCAATGCTCGAGATTGTAGAGCGCGGGCAGCAGCTTGCGCGCGGCAAGGTCGCCCGAGGCGCCGAAGATTACGATCGTGCACGGCGGAACGGGATGTGTCTCGGCGATGGTCCAAGTCCGGCTCATAGACGTTAATTCCTTTCCTGAATCGCCAGATCCGTGGCTAAATTTTGTCTTGCTTTCCAGGCACCAAGGTTGCCTCTGCGAGGTCGCGGAGTTTGAAGGGTCTTTAGCCCATGCTACCCTTGAACGGCGACGCAAAGGAAACAGGCGAGAGAAGTGCGCGGGAGAGAATCCTCCCGCTGGCGTGGCCGAACTAATCAGGCCGTAATGTTTCGTAACGACAGGAAGTGATGCATGAGCGGCGCGCTCGCGGAGAGTTCAATCGCAAAACCAGTCGAAGGACCGTTGACCAAATGGTTGCCGGTCGCGGTCTGGGCACTAGTCATTTTCTGCTTCTCGACGTCGTACTTCTCGGCTGAGAACACCTCGAAAATCATCGATCCGATCCTGCGCTATTTGATGCCCGGCGCCAGCGCGGCGACTATCGCGCTCGGGCATGACCTGGTGCGCAAGGCCGCGCACTTCGTCAACTACGCGATCCTGTTCTGGCTGCTCGTCAGCGGGCCGCTGCGCGAGCGCCCCTACTTTGCCTTCGGCCTGTGTGTGATATACGCGTTCCTCGACGAAGGCCATCAGATGTTCGTGCCCAGCCGCGGCCCCTCGCTCTACGACGTGGCGCTCGACTCGACCGGCGCGCTCTTCAGCCGCTGCCTGCACGGAGCGGTGATCGAAATCGCCTAGGCTCCCGTCTCCCCCAGCGACGCGGTGATCCGATCGACGCGGCCGTAGAACTCGCGCAGGCGCGGCAGTTCGTGCGGGATC
>DASXMQ010000005.1:0-31596 GCA_036495625.1 Binataceae bacterium (SeqCode)
CCACTTCTTCTGGAATTCCCAGACCTTCCAGAGTTTGTCCTTGTGGTCGAAGGCTTCCATCAGCCACGCGTCGTAGTTCTGCGCATCCCAATCCTCGACGACACTCTTGTACGGATGACGCTCGCTGAGCGGCGTGCGCTCTTCGATCGCGAAGCGCCGCATCGTCCACGTGTCGTTCGGGATGATTCCGTTGGGGCCGTAGAGATAGGTGTATGCGTGCACGGAATCGACAACCGCCAGCTGATCCTTCCATCCGAGGAAGCGCCAGTGCCACTCCAGCTCGCGGCCGGAGAAGCTGTAGAAATCCTCCAGCGTATGGTCAGTGCCCAGCAGCGAGTCCGACTTAACCTCGGCCGAAATACGGCGCACCCGGCGCAGGTTCGGGATATATGCCCAGCCGTCGTCTTCGCGATGCGGGTCGGCGTAGCGGTAGATGATGAACGCGGTGCCGCGGATATCAAACGGCGAGTAGAAGCCCGTGAACTCCTTGAACTCGAACGCCGCGGCGTTAGGCACCGGCAGCGTGTGGTTCTCCAGCATCGCAAGGTGGGTATAAAAAACCTTCCGATAGAAGGCGTCCAGGGTGCGCTGAAAGTTCCCGCCGCCGCCGTAGATCATCTTCATCACTTCGGCCGACGGCAATTTCGGATTCACGCCGGACTCGGTCCACCCTGCGCTGTTCATCCAGTCGGTCGGAGGCAGCTCCCAGGTGGGAATGTCGTGCGAGCCGCCCGAGCGGTCCCACGTGGCGGGAGCCATGCACGAGAATCCGAAGCTCTGCCATCGATACTCGTAGTTCCAGACCGCCTTCCATCCGGCGTCCGCATCGCCCTCCTTGATCGAGGCATTGGGAAACGGCTGTCCGCATACGTAGTTGCCCACGGTGTGGTCGGGGAGCAATTTGACCTGCGACTGGTACTTCTCCGTGCAGGACATGTAGTCCTGGCGGGGAGTATGGTCCACGGGAGCCGCGATCGGCGCCTTGAACTCGGGGAAGTTCAGCTGTTCGAGGTAGCCGGGAAAGATGAACGGCCGCATGCGCTCGAGATCTTTTGCGGTCAGCACCTCGCCGACTTTGAAGTCGGGCTTTGCGTCCTTGTACTTGGTCAGCCACTGGTCGAAGGTGGCCCTGGTGTAGCTCTTTACGTCCTGCGCCATGGCGGGACGCGCGCAAAGCAAGGCACCGGCAATAACCAACAGCCCTGCCAGCGCAATGCACCTGCTTCCCGCCGCCTCAGTCATCTTCGGTTTGATCCACATAACCCTTTCGCTGTCCTCCCTCGTGATGCGTTTGGAAATTCTCAGCCCTCCATAAACCCCTCCTGACTTCCGATCCCCATCTGCACGCTTGCCCCCAACTCACGCGTTGTTCCCTGATTCATGCCCCGCCCGGCGATTTGCCCTCCAGCAGCCGCATCGCCGTGCGATCCAGCGCGTCCGCCGCCGTGTAGCGCACGCTATGGTCGAGCTCCGCGACCATCGCGATGAGCGGCGCAACCGAAAGATCTGCGCCGATTCTGCCCAATGCCCATGCCACCTCGGCCCGCGCCATCGGATCCTCGGTCCCATCCGCGGTCCGCACGAGCAATCCGACCTCGTCGGCGCTGCCCGACAAGCCCACCGCGCGAATGCCCATCAGCAACAACTCGGGGTCCGGCGAAGCGACCGCCGCGAGCACCACGTCGCGCGCGCTGCGGAATTCCACTTCGTCGAGAAGTTGAGCCACATGGAGGCGGGTGATCGAATCGTCGTCCCGGATCGCGGCCTTGAGGTAGGCGGCGCCGGCGGGATCGCCGTAATGGGTGAGCGCCGCCGCCGCGCCGATTCTCACATCGATATTGCGATCGTTTAGCGCCGCCCGCAGCAGCCCGGCCACGCGCGGATCGCCGGCCCGGCCGAGCGCGACCGCCGCCATCGCGCGCCCGTCATCGTCGACCCGGCCGCCCAGGATCGGTTCGGCGATTTCAACCGCCGAGCCGTCACCCAGGCGCAACAGCGCGTATGCCGCGACGGCTCTTTCGAAGGAATCCCGCGCGGCGGCTGCGAATCGTCTAAGAACGGGAATCGCGGCGCGGTTCCCGAGCTGACCCAGTCCCCGAGCGGCGGCGATGCGCGTCGTTCGATCCGGTGCTTCCAGGGCGCGGCTCAGCAATTCGCTCGCGCCAGGGTCGTGAGCTTCGGCGGCCCCGTCCACGACGATTCGCCGGTACGCGGGTGCGGTCGAGATATAGAGCCGGCCCAGAGCTTCCACGGCGTCCGCGTCGCCCACATCTCCCAGTCCATCCGCCACGGCCATCCTGAGGGCGGGCTTGCGGGTGCCCTGAAAAATCTCGACCAGACGCCCAATCTCGTCGCGGTCGCCCGCGGCGGCAAGCGCGCTGATCGCATAGCAGCGCTCGTAGGGATCGGACTCATAAAGGCCGCGGCGCAGCACGAGCACGGAAAAGGACCGCAGCGCCGCGAGACCCGCCGGTCTGTCGAATCGATATGAGCTGCCAACCCGCGCGCTCGCTCCCCACAAATCGCCGCGCTCGACCATCGCGCTAATCACGCTCATGGAGGGATCGGTGGAAATGTCGATGAGCGCGGGGAAGGAGGAGCGTGCAAAAAGGTGGTTTTGGCTAATCCGAGACACGGCCACGACCGCGATGAAGAGTACGGCCGCGAGAGCGGCGAGCAGCCCTGAGTAGCGCCTCAGAGCACTCACTCCCGTTTTGACAAACGCTCGATCCGCCTTGCCAGAAGTCACTGCGACCCCCGTCAAACCAAGGCTGAAACTAACGTCTTGGATTACTCGAACTTATCCTCGAACTAGCTCGGTCTAATCCTTTAACACGATTAAAGCAAACTAGAATGGGCAATTTTCGGATGAGATGCCCATGATTGTGCGCAAGTAGCCCTCCGCATCGACTAAACACTCGACGACGGGGACAAGTTCCTCAGCCCGCAAACGCGGTCGTTCATTCGCCCAAGAAATAGCGAAAGGACTAGGGGTGGGCTTCACGCCGCCGTGCGGTGCCGGGCCTGCGAGCCTCGGCTCTGGCCGCGCGCATCAGCCCGGCGATTTCACTACGGGTATTCACAGCGTAGCGCTCGAAGTCCGCACCGCGGCGCAGATCGGCAAACGTCCCGGCAGGGTCCTCGTGGAAATGCAGAAAGGCGATGGCGCCGCGATAGAAGATGCCGCGTTTGCGCTCGGTCAGGCCGGGGATCGTCCGGAGTTCTTCGAGCAGCGGTTCAATCGCTTCGAGCGCCTTGGGCCCGGCGTGCTTCATCGGCCCCCTTTACCCGTTCGTGCGCGCCATCCTTGCGCAAGCGCGAGACGCGCCGTGTGCCTGCCGCGTTTCAGTCGCAATGGGGTTCGATCACCACGTTGCCGGCAGCCACCTTGGTTTCGTCGGCGGGGCCGCCGCGCAGCAGCACGCCCTCGTCATAGAGGGCGGCAAGCTCGCCGTCGGAAAGCTCCAGCATCTGGCGCAGCACGGCGGCGTTGTCTTCGCCCACGCGCGACGCCTTGACGTCGATGCGGTCGGGCCAGTCCGAGAATTTGACCGGCATCCCGGGGATATCCAGCTCGCCGAGCGTCTCGTGGCGCACGCGCCGCACGGTCTTGCGGCCGCGCATGTGCGGATGCTCCATCGCCTCTTCCAGCTTGAGCACGGGCGCGCAGGGCACGCGCTCGCGGTCGAGGGCAGCGATAGCGGAGTCGCGGTCGGGGAAGGTCGCGAGCCATGCTTCGATAATCTCGCGGAGCGCGGCGTTGTTTTTGACCCTGCGCCCGTTGGATGAAAAGCGCTCGTCCTTCATCAGGTCCGGCTGGCCCATCGCGCGCAGCAATCGCGGCATCTCGTGCTGCTGCGCGATCAGCATGATATGGCCGCCGTTGGCCTTGTAAACGCCGCACGGACTGCCCGCCGGATGCATCGAGCCGTTGCGCCTGGGATGGTAGCGGCCGGGCCGCAGCGACAGCACGGGGACGAACAACTCGTGCATGTGAAAGTAGGTGTCCATCAGCGAGGCGTCGATATACTGCCCTTTGCCGGTGCGCTCGCGCGAAAGCAGCGCGAAGCCGACCGCCATCGCGGCCGCCACGCCGGTCGAAATGTCGCCGATCGCCATCGAGGGCACGATCGGCGCGCGGTCGGGCTCGCCGAGCTGGTCGGTGACGCCGGCGAGCGCCGAGCCGATATAGTCGTAACCGGGCCGGCGGCTGAGCGGCCCGCTCTGTCCGGCGGCCGAGATCGAGCACATCACGAGGCGCGGGTTGATTTTCTTGAGCGCCTCGTAGCCGAAGCCCATGTCGGCGATTACGCCGGGCGCGAAATTTTCCACCACCACGTCGATCTTCGGGATCATCGCGAGCAGCACTTCCCTGCCGCGCGGCTTGCGCAGGTCCACCGCCAGGCTGCGTTTGCAATGATTGTGCTGGAAGTAGTAGCTGCTCATGCCGTCCTTCACGATCCCGAGCGCGCGCACGTGATCGCCCTCGAGCGAGCGCTCGACCTTGATAACGTCCGCGCCGAGTTCGCCCAGGATGCGCGTGCAGGTCGGGCCCGCCACGTAGTGGGTGAAGTCGAGCACGTGGAAACCCTCGAGCATCTGCGGCTGCTGCTGTGTCATATCCAATCCTTCTCAGGTCCGGCTTGGATCCGGCCGTGCGAATCCGGAGTGTGCGCGTTGCTTGTCAGTGAAACGCTCCTGGTCGCGTCCCCCGCGCCATCATACAGAGCCGCGCGCCGCCGTGTCCAAGGAAGTTCGCGGGGCAGGAGGCTTCAGCGGGCGGGACGCGCCCGACATTCGGAGCAAAGCCCGTAAAGCTCCATCTTGTGATGGGTCAGCATGACGCCGAGCTCGCGCGCGACCGTCTGCTGGAGTTCTTCGATCGCCGCGTTCTCGAATTCGATGATGCGCCCGCAGCGCTCGCAGATGAAATGGTCGTGATGATGGTCGCCGGCAACCTCATAGCGCGCCTGGCCTTCGTCGAAGTGGCGCTCATAGAGCAGGTCGCATTCCTTGAGCAGGCGCAGCGTGCGGTAGATGGTGGCGTAGCCGACGTGCGGATTGACCTTCTTGACCTCGGCGTAAAGCTCCTCGGCGCTGATATGACGCCCCAGCCCGAAGAAGACGCGCGCGATGTCGTCGCGCTGGCCGGTCGATTTTAGTCCGCGCTCCTTCAGCCGCCCGTGGAACTCCGCCATCCGCCGCTCGACCTCGCCGAGCTTCGGACTGCTGGCGGCCTTGCGGGAGATTCCTTCCTCCGGGCGCGGCATGGGGCGACGATGCGACTCAGCCTGGCTCGGCCGCGCCGCCCTTGTCGGCCCGCTCGGGCCTGTCGGGCTCGTCCGACCGGGTTTGCAGCAACCGGCGCGCGGCGGGCGACAGGTAAAGCGTTTCGAGGTCGCGCGTGCGCAGCGCGTCGAGCAACACCTCGAGCTGTTCGGCCGGCGGCTGCGAGGAATCGATGATGACGAGGTCCTTCTCGCGGAGCCGACAGGCGCCGCCGCGCGCGCGATAGCCGACCTCGCGCAGCAGGCGCTCGCGCCTGACCTGCAATCCGACGCGTTCCGCCGCCGCCGCCAGCTCTTCGACCATCGATGCGATCCGCGCGCCGCCTCTTAACTCAGCCATCTCCAGATACCTCTTGTTAGAGCCGAATACGCATGATATCGCCGGGTTGTACGCTTAGGGTGAGGCCGATGATCAAGCGCATCCTGGTCGGCATCGACACCTCCGAACACTCCCGCGTGGCCCAGGCTTACGCCTTCGCGCTGGCACGCCGCTTGGGCGCCAGTCTTGTCGGACTGCACGTGGTCGACATCGTTTCGATCGAGGGTTCTTTCTTCCATGATATCTCAGGCTCGCTCGGACTAGAACCCTACCTCGACTTCTCCTCGAAGATGCGCGAGGTGCTGACGCTGCGGGGACGGGCCGTGGTGGAGGACTTCTGCGCGACCGCCGAGCGCGAAAAGATCGCGGCCGAGCCGCTGATCGACATGGGCGTGGTGGCGAACCAGATTTGCGAGCGGGCCAAGGCCGCCGACCTCGTGATGATCGGCCATCGCGGCGTCCACGAACGCTTCTCGACCGGACTTTTGGGCTCGACCGCCGAGAGCGTCGCGCGCAAGAGCCCGCGGCCGCTGTTCGTCTCGCCCAAGCGTCTGCGCGAAATCAAGCGCCTGACTCTCGCCTACGATGGCAGCGAGCGGGCGTCCAAGGCGATGCGCGCGGCGGCGGAGTTCGCCACCGAACTCGGCGCGCCGCTCACGGTAATAACCGTCGCGCGCGACCCGAAGATGGGCGAGCGGGTGATCGGCGAGGCGCGCCACTACCTTGAACCCTACCGCGTCGGCGCAACGTTCGAGCAGCTCGGCGGCCATGCGCACGAGGAGATCGTGCGCTATCTCAAGCAGAGCGAGACCGACCTGCTGTTCATCGGCGCTTACGGCCACAGCCGGATAATCGAAATGGTGCTGGGCTCGACCACCGAGTACGTCCTGCGCAACGCGCCGTGCCCCGTGTTTCTGTCCCGCTAGCCCGCCGGCCCCACATGCGCCGTGGAAAAAGCCGCAGAGGGCAAGGGGCGGGCGGGGCGGCCATGTCGGCGGCGGCGGCGTTGGCGGGTCAGAATCCCCGCGTTGCGAGGACTTCGCTCGCCGGTGCGCGATCGCCCGTGCAGCTGATCATCCGCGGGGCCTTGAGGCGCCGGATGGAAAAACCCAACCGGCGATAGAGCTGGAGAATCCGCGCCGTCGCCTGGTTTGACAGCAGTACGGGTCCGCGATGGCGCGCGAGGAATTCGGCCAGCCGCACCTGCTCGGCCCAGCCAAACTGCTCTTTTGAGTACTGGGTGAATTCGACGTCGTACGGCGGATCGGCATAGATGAAATCGCCGTCCTCGAGCGCCAGCTTTTCGAAATCGCCGGCGCTGAAATTCCATTGCCTGAACGCCGTCCGGTAGGCGGAGAAGTCGGCAAGATAGTTTATCCGGCGGTAGCGGCCGAACGGTACGTTGAACTCGCCCTTGCGGTTGAAGCGGCAAAGCCCGTTGTAACCGGTCCGATTCAGATAGTAGAAAAGCGCGGCCGCCTCCGCGCTGCTGCCGGCGCCGTCCGCGACAAGGCGATTGAAGCGCTCGCGATGACGGTAAAAAAGCGCGGCCTCGTTGCGCATCGCGATTTTTACCTTGAACCCGCGCTTCAGCCATCGATAAAAGTTCACCACGTGCGGGTTGATGTCGCCGAGGTGCGCGCGCGCCGGCATCAGAGCGAGCGCGATGGCTATCCCGCCGCAAAACGGCTCGATCAACCTTCGATCGCTGAACCGCCGCCATAGCGGAGCGACGTGCGGCACCAGCCATCGCTTGCCCCCCGCCCATTTGAGCGGCGGCCGCGATCCTACGGTGCCGGCGGGTGGCGAAGCGCTCGGCTTCGGCGCGGCGCTCACGCCTGCGGCTCCGCGGCGCGGCGCTCGATGAAACGCGCCAGCAGCAGCCGCATCGACTCGATCGGCTGGATCCCGGTGAGCGGAAAATCGCCGAGGATGAAACTCGGATAGCCGAGCGCCGAAAAACGGTCGGCTTCGGCCTTGTTCGCGGCAATCCGCGCGGCCATCCGTCCGCGATCGATTTCGTCGCGAAAGCGCGCGCGTTCAAGGCCGGCCTCGGCCGCGATCGCGCTCAGCCGATCCGGATCTCCGATATCGGCGCGCACCTCGAACGCGGCGCGAAAGACCGCATCGTGATAGGCGGCGAAGACGCCGGCTTCGCGCGCCAATTCCGAGCCCTGCAGCGCCTTGTCCGAGTCGAGCCATCGCGCGGGCGGCTCGACCGCGATGCCGGTCTCGGCGGCGACGTTGCGAATCCTGGCGAGTTCGAGCGCGCCGAGCGGCAGTCCGGGACGCATGCGGTAGTTGCGCAGCGCGATCGGCACGCCCTTCCACAGCGCGACAAATCCGAGCTCGCCTTCGAGCCGGCTGACGATGCGCCAGGCGACGTAACAGAGCGTCGAAGCGTAGTCGAAATAGATAGGAATTACGATCTTCGTAACGGTTTTGGCATTTCCAGTCTTGGCGACTACGATCTTGGCCATCGCTTCCCGCGCCTCGCGTTCCCGGCTCAAATATTGGCCCCTCCCGCGCGCGCGGGCAATTACCTCGCGGGCGTCGGTGCGGCCGCGGCTTGCCTCGGGGCAGACCTTGCCTCCACCGGGGAGGACCGCGATGCTGGCGCATGGCTATAGAAAGGCGGGAAGTGATGAAGCTCGGCGTCGTCGATCTGGGCGTCGAAAAAGCCGAATTGCCCAACGGCGTGACGCTCGACCTCGCGGTAATCCGCCATCCGGGCGCGAGCGCGATCGTCACTCTCGACGAGCATCGCCGTGTAACCCTGCTCCGGCAGTGGCGGCACGCGATGGGCGGCTGGCTGTGGGAGATTCCGGCAGGATGCCGCCGCGGGGGCGAAACCGCGCGCGCCTGCGCCGAGCGTGAACTTAGCGAGGAGGCCGGATTGGCCGCGCGCCGATGGGATCATATCGGCGCAATCGTGACGATCCCGAGCTTTTGCGACGAGCGGATCGAACTTTACCTGGCGCGCGAACTCGAGGCCGCGCCGGGCGAGCTCGACCACGACGAAGTAATCAGCGCCACGCCGATCGCCCTGGACCGGGCGCTGGCAATGATCGTGAGCGGCGAGCTCATCGATGCGAAGTCGATCGTCGCGCTGCTTCGCGCCCGCGATTTCCTGGCCGGCGCGGAATCAACCTGAGCCGCGTTTTTGGGCCTGCCATCGTCGCCTCGTCGGCGACGACTGGCAATATGCGAACCCGTCCCTGGTGACCGCGAATTACGCGGTCGCCCGCGAATCAGGCAGCGCTCCTACTCGACCGTCACTTCGTCGGGAAACAGGAAGGTGGTTGCGCCATCGTCAAACTGCACCAGGAACATCCGACGCCCGAGATTGTCCACCGAGCGCAAAATGCGAGGTTTTTCTGTAAATCTGCTCAATCCTTCATGGTCCCGCACAGGCTTGAGCAAACGACAACGCCGCCCAACCACCGCCTCAAAATTCATAGTTTCCATGTTCATCACTGTCCTCCGCCCGCCAAGCTCCTCCGCTCCGCCCTTTGGAGAAACCATCTTCCTTTATACGGTAGCAATGATCGCGCCTATTAAATTAGACGCTCCGGAAGTCGCTTCGATTCTCGATACAACTTCCGTTGGAAAAGCCAAACAACTCGGGCCTTTGCCTCGAATTCCTAGCCTCTGGTTATTAGCCAGGTTTGAATGCGAAGTTACGCGCTCTTGATTTGCGGCGAGAATCGCGTCAGGTACAGGGTCGGACTGATTTGGGGTAAACCGGTATGGGATGAAAATCTCTGCGCCGCAGCATCATTTAGTTACTACTAGCACCGTTTATCGTTAACAAATGCCCAGGGTCCAAGATACTCGTTATAAATGCCATGTCAACGCTATATCCCTTGATCATCGGCCGCGAGGCCGTCGCTTCCACTGAGCACTATCTTTCCGCCGCCGCCGCCGCCCGTATTTTCGACCGCGGCGGCAATGCGATCGACGCCGCCGTAGCAGCGACGCTCGTCGAAGGGGTGGTAAATCCCCATATGCATACCATCGGCGGCGAGGCGCCGATGCTGATCAGGACGGGATCGGCCGACCGGGTGGTCGCGATCAACGGCAATACGATGGCGCCCGAGCGTGCGACGATTTCCCACTATCGGGCACTTGGGCTGGATCTCGTCCCCGGAGAAGGATTGCTCGCCGCCGGCGTGCCCGCAGCCTTCGGCGCGATGGCCTGCGCGCTGGAGAACTTCGGCACCATGACCCTCGCCGAGGTCGCGGGTCCGGCCTTCGCGCTCTGCGCGGACGGTTTCGCGATGCATCCGGGGCTTTGCGGCGACGACAACTCGCTCGATGTCCCCGGCCTTGGGATGGGCTCTATCCGCGCCAATGCCGAGGTCTTTCAGACGCGATGGCCCTCCACCGCGCGCGTCTATATGCCCGGCGACAAGCTGCCGCGCTCCGGCGACCTGATCAGGAATCCGGCGCTGGCGCATTTCTTCCGCCGCCTGCTGGACGCCGAAGCCGGCGCTCGCAACGGCGGCCGCGAGGCCGGCCTGCGCGCCGCGGTCGAGCGCTTCTACCGCGGTGACATCGCGCGCGAGATCGTCGCGCACTCCGAGGCACATGGCGGACTGCTGGCGCTCGAGGACCTTGCAACCTTCACCACCCGGATCGAGGAGCCGGCGAGCCGCACCTATCGCGGCTCAACCGTCTTCAAGTGCGGGCCGTGGTCGCAGGGGCCGGTCTTCCTGCAGCAGCTCGCGCTGCTCGAGGGTTTCGACCTCGCTGCCATGGGGCATAACTCGACCGCCTACCTGCACACGCTCATCGAGGCCGCCAAGCTCGCCTTCGCCGACCGCGAGGCCTACTACGCCGATCCCGAATTCGTCGACGTACCGCTTGGCGCGTTGTTCTCCGAGGACTACTCGGCGCTGCGCCGTACGCTCATCGATCCGCGTCGCGCTTCGATGGAATTGCGGCCGGGCGATCCGCGCGCGATGCGCGCCGAAGCCGCGGCGCCGTTGAAGGCGCGTTCGTGGGGCGCCGGCACGACGCACGTCGACGCCGCCGACCGCCACGGCAATCTGATCGCGATCACGCCGAGCGGCGCGTGGCTGCGCAGCTCGCCCGTGGTCGAAGCGCTCGGCTTCCCGCTCGGCACGCGCCTGCAGACCTTCTATCTCGACGAGCGCCATCCCAATGCCCTTGCGCCGCACAAGCGCCCGCGTACAACGCTGACGCCGTCGATGGCGGCGACGCGCGACGGCCGATGGATCGCCTTTGGCACCCAGGGCGGCGACCAGCAGGACCAATGGACGTTGCAGTTCTTTCTCAATCTCGCGGAGTTCGCGATGGACCTGCAGGAGGCCATCGAGGCGCCGCGCTACTCGTGCATGCATGCGCCATCGTCGTTTTTTCCGCACGACGCGGCACCCGGCCTCGTGCGCATCGAGGACCGCATCGATGAGAGTGTGCGCGCCGAGCTTGCCGCGCGCGGCCACAAGCTCGAGACGCGTCCGCCGTGGTGCGACGGCAACGTGCTCGCGGTATCGTGCGACCAGCGGCGCGGACAGCTCAAGGCGGGCGCCGATCCGCGCGGTCAAATCGCCGCGCTGATGCCGGCGCAAGCGATCGGATGGTGACGCATCACGAGCCAACCCGAGACGCACTCGACGCGCAAGCAAGAAACGCGCAGCGATGATGCGCGCGAGATGAGGCGCAAGATGAGGCGCAAGACAATATGGAAGCTGCCCCGTGTGATTGGCGCGATCGCGGCCGGCGCGGCTCTCGCGGCGGCGTTTTTCTGGGCGCTGCTCGCTTCGACGGCCCCGCGCGTGCGGGCCCAGGCCGACTTCTTCAACCCGGCGAAAATCACAGGCGCGCTCAGCGACCCGGGTAAAATCATCGACCTGACCTACAGCTTCGACGCCTCGACCATCTACTGGCCCACCGAAGGCGGATTCGAACACAAGTTCGAGCTGTTCGGGATGCAGCCGGGCGGCTATTTTTACGCCTCGGCCAGGTTTGCCGCGGCCGAACACGGCGGCACGCATATGGACGCGCCGCTGCATTTCAACCGCAACGGGATGTCGGTAGAACAGGTGCCAATGAGCTACTTCGTCGGACCAGCGGCGGTTATCGATTTTTCCGCCCGCTCCGAGAACTATCCCGACGCCACGCTCAGCCTCGAGGACATACACGCCTACGAAAGGACCCACGGCCAAGTTCCTTCGGGCGCGATCGTCGTGGCGCGTTCGGGATGGGGCCGCTACTGGCCCGACAAGAAGCACTACCTTGGCAGCGACAAGCCGGGCGACGTGACCCATCTCCACTTTCCCGGTTTCTCGCCCGAAGCCGTGAAATTTCTACTCACCGATCGGAACGTAATGGCGCTGGCGATCGACACGGCGAGTCTCGATCCCGGGAATTCGCGGGATTTTCCGGTCCATCGGATGTGGCTCGGCGCAAACCGGATCGGATTTGAAAATCTTGCCAACGCGGATAAACTTCCGTTCAGCGGCGCAACTATCTTCTGCATTCCGATGAAGATCGCGAAGGGAACAGGAGCACCCGCCCGAATCTTCGCCATGCTCCCATAGGGTTGCATCACGGCAACCGGAACGCGGGCATGCGAGCAAAGCGGTCGCGAAGCGGGTAGAATATTTAACGCCGGTACTCTGGCATGAAAGCTGCTGGCTCCAAAACGGGCGGGACTCACTGGCGTGGATCGAGTGGATCGAGCAAAATCATCAGGTCAGGCTCTGAAACCAGGGAGACTGCTTTAACGTAGAAGGAGGGGGTAAACGATGCGCAAAGGCGTAGTCTCGACGATTCTGGTGGCGGTGGCGGCGGCTCTTCTGGTAGCCGGATGCTCAGGCGAGCCATTGTCCACGCGCGAGAAGGGAACGCTGGTGGGCGGCGGACTGGGCGCTGCAACCGGCGCGATTATTGGGGCCGCAGTAGGTGCGCCCGGCGCAGGCGCGGCGATCGGCGGCGCGATCGGCGGTATTGGCGGCTTTGCCGTAGGCAACTCGATGCAGAACAACGAAAACCAGCAGGCGCAGACCCAGGGCCAGATTCAGCAGCAGCAGCAGGAACTCGAGCAGCAGCGCCAGCAGATCCAGCAGCTGAAGCAACAACAGGAAACCGAGTGAACGGTGCCGCGACGGCGATGCGGCGTGGATGGGGCGGAGCGTTTGTATGATCAAGCGGAATAATTTTCGCGCAGTGGCGCTGGCGGCTGCGGTACTCGCGGCTGTCGCGCTCGCAGGATGCGGTCCCCAGGGGATGTCAACGACGACCGAAGGAACGCTCGGCGGCGGCGTGCTCGGCGGCGGCGCGGGCGCGATCGTCGGCGCGGCGGTCGGACATCCGCTGGCCGGCGCGGCCATAGGCGGCGCGCTCGGCGCGGGCACCGGCTACGTGGTCGGGAATTCGCTTCAGAATCAGCAGTCCGCGACGGCGCAGCAGCAGGGGCAGATTCAGAACCAGCAGCAGGAGATCCAGAGCCAGCGTCTGCAGATCCAGCAGCTTCAGCAGCAGCAGCAGACCGAATAGGTTCGCCT
Organism: Binataceae bacterium (SeqCode); assembly: GCA_036495625.1. Classification (GTDB taxonomy): domain Bacteria; phylum Desulfobacterota; class Binatia; order Binatales; family Binataceae; genus JAKAVN01. The sequence goes on from DASXMQ010000005.1 coordinate 13,140, forward strand.
AAGCAAGACCAGTAAGCGCAAGCGGCGCGGCGGCCCGGCGGGACGCCGCGCCGCTTGCATTTTGATTTCCGCGAGCGCGCTTTGCGCTTCGCGCCCCGCGCCAGACCGCTCAGGCCGGACGGCAAAGCTTGCACGCGCGCAGTCCGGCGCTCTGCGCGCGGCGCGAATTCGAAAAGATCACCGATTTCGCGGGATCCGCGCGCATCGCCGCGTGGCACTGCGGACGGCAGAAGATGTGCGTTACCAGATGCCCCATCACGCTGCCCGCCGGCAGCCGATGGTCGCGCGCCACGCTGAAGCCCTCGGCCCGCAGCAATTTGATCTTCCGCGGCACGCCGCCGCCATAGTTGCCGATTGTGCCGTCGGAACGGATCACGCGATGGCACGGAACATAGAGCGGCACCGGATTGGTGGCCATCGTGTTGCCGATCGCGCGCTGGCCCGACGGCGCACCAACTGCCGCCGCAAGTGCCTGGTACGTGATAACCGCGCCGGGCGGCACCGCCCGGCGCAGCCGCATCAGCGCGCGCCGCTGAAAATCGCTCCGTACCAGGCTGAGATCGACCGGACGGTCGAGCGCGTGCAGGTCGCCCTTCAGATAGCGGCCGATCTCGCGCCCGATGCGCGCCGCGGTGTCGGAGTCTTCGACCACGTCGAAGCTCTCCCGCATCGTCGCGAGCGAGTCGGGCGCCTCGGCCACGTCGAGGAACTGCACTGCGAGAAGGCCGCGCGCACTCTCGGCCACCAGGAGGCGGCCGACGGGAGAATCGATCACGCCGACGCGCGCAAGCGGCCGGCGCGCGCGGCCGAGCGTGCGCGCGAGCTTCGGACGCACCGCCCGCAGCGCGGCATCGACCGCGGCGTCGTCGGGCGCGCTGTCCGCCCCGAGCGGCCCGTCGTCGCCGAGCATTTCGCGCATCAGTATCTCGTCCTTGACCGTCTGATTCATGATCTTCACCGTCCTGGCTATCCGCGGCCTGCGCATCTACCGGATTGCCTTGAGCTTTTTGAGCGCCTGGTAAACGCTCGCGCGCGCGCTATCGGCCGAGCACTCGAGCACCGCGCCGATTTCCTCGTATTCGAGGCCCGCGAACTTGCGCATCACCAGCGCCTGACCCTGCTTGTTCGGAAGTCCCGCGATCGCGCGCCTGAGATGGATCATTCCTTCGTGTCCGCCGCCGCCGGGCGCCGAAGCGGCAGCTCGATGGTCGCCGTCCGTGGGATCGTCGCCATTGGCGATCACTCGTGCGCGCCGCATGTTGTCGCGAACGCGGTTGCGGCAGAGATTAGTGGCAATCCGATACAGCCACGGTCGCAGGCCCTCTTCGGAATCGAGTTGCGGATAGGCGCGGTAGGCGCGGAGCCACGTTTCCTGGAAAAGATCGAGCGCGTCGTTCTGGTCATGCGTCATCCGCAGCAGGAAACGCATGATCTCGCGCTCGTGGCGGCTGACCGCCTCCTCGAAAGGCGGCGGCAGATTGAGTTTCTTTGCCGTGGCTTCCATGACGAAGGTTATAACCCCGCAGCCGGTCAGGCGTGAATCGGCTGTCGGGACGCCCGGGGGCGGGCCCGTCCCTCTATGCCGGCGGCGGGCGGCCCGACTAGAGTTGACGGTAGCCGCGCGGACCGGCGCGCCGCCGTTCTCTTACCGGGAGGACACGATGGGAGCCGTCGGGCTGATAGCGCTATGGGCCGTGCTGTTCCTGGCAGGACATTTCATCCTGTCCGCGGACGCCGTGCGCGGCGCGATCGTCGGAGCGGCGGGCGAGCAGCCCTTCCGCGGGATCTATTCGCTGGTCGCGCTCGGCACCTTCATCCCGCTGGTCGTCGCGTTCGGCCATCACAAGCACGCGGGTCCGATTCTCTGGTATTTGCGCGGCGTCGCGCCGGTGCGATGGCTGGTGTGGCTGCTGATGCTGGTCGCGCTCATCATGTGGGTCGCGTCGCTGATCACACCCAACCCGGTGGCGCTCGGCGCGCCGGACAATCCGACGCCGCGCGGGATCCTCAAGCTGACGCGCCATCCGGGCTTCGTCGCGTTCGCGATCTTCGGCTTCGCGCATATGCTGATGAACGGATGGGCGGGCGACGTGATTTTTTTCGGCACCTTTCCCGCACTCGGTATCTTCGGCGGTCTCCATCAGGACCGCCGCAAGCTGCGCTCGATGGGCGAGCGCTACCGCAAGTTCGTCGAGGAGACTTCCTTCATGCCCGCCGCGGCGCTGCTGAGCGGGCGCCAGCGATGCCATCCGCGCGAGGACTTGCCTCTGTTGGCGGTCGTGATCGGCTCGGCGCTGACGGCCGTGTTGGTCGCGATTCATCCGTGGGCCTTCGGCGGCCATCCGCTGGGCTAGCGCCGCTCGTTCGCTCGGAAGGATCCGGGATCCTTCGACTCGCGCAGCGCTCGCTCAGGATGACAAAGCCTTTACTCTGGCGCGCGCAATCTGAACAGGCGGGCGGCGTTCGCGCAAATGCGCGCGGCGAGCGCCGGCGGATCGGCGCCGCGCAGCGCCGCCATTGCCTCGAACGTGCGGCGAACGTACGCAGGCTCGTTGGGCTTTCCGCGATACGGCTCGGGCGCGAGATAGGGCGCGTCGGTCTCGATCAGCAGGCGGTCCTCCGGCACCACTTTAGCCGCCGCGCGCAGCTCGTCGGCCTTCCTGAACGTAAGAATTCCCGAAAACGACACGTAAAAGCCGAGCTCGACGAACTCCCGCGCCGCGCCGGCGTCGCCGGTGAAGCAATGGATCATCCCTCCGGCGGGCGGCAGTCCGGTCTCGCGCACGATCTCGCAAAGCCGGCGCTCGGCGTTGCGGCAATGAATCATCACCGGACGATCGAGCGCGCGGGCGAGTTCCAGATGCCGTCTGAACGCTCGCTCCTGCGCGTCGACAGACGAGTGCATGTAGTGAAAATCGAGCCCCGTCTCGCCGATCGCGACCACTTTCGCCGAGCCGGCGAGCGCAGCGAGCGCGGCGATGCGCGCCTCGTCGCAATCGGCGGCGTTGTGCGGATGGACTCCGATGGCGGCGAAGATCCGCGGATGGCGCTCGGCGATCTCGACCGTCAGCCGGTCGGTTTCGATCGTCTCGATCGCGCCGACCGCGACAATCGTTCCGACCGCCGCGGCGGCCGCGCGCGCGAGCGCGCCGTCCAGATCGGGATAGAGCCGCGGGTCGGCGAGATGGCAGTGCGCGTCGATGATCGTGTCCATCTCAGCTTTCGGCCAGCATAATGTGGCCGCTTGCGGCGAGCGCTTCGCGGATGCGCTCGATATGGGCGTGGCCGCGCGTTTCGAGCTCCAGCGTCACACGCGCGCCGCCAATCCGGACGTCGCGCCGCGTGCGGTCGTGCTGGATCGCACGCACGTTGGCGCCCTGCTCCGTGATTACCGCGAGCAACCGTTGCAGCTCGCCCGGCCGATCGCGCATCTCGACCGTGAGCCGCATCAGCCGCCCCTCCTTGGCCAGCCCGTGCCCGATGATCCGATCGAGGAGATTGACGTCGATATTGCCGCCGCTTGCCACGATCGCCACGCTCCGCCCGGCCAGCGCCGCGCCGAGCTTGAGCGCCCCAGCGAGCGCCGCCGCGCCCGCGCCCTCGGCCAAAAGCTTCATGCGCTCGAGCATCAGCAGCACCGCCTCGCCGATCTCGAAGTCGTCCACCGTTACGACACGGTCGAGCCGATTACGCACGATCTCGAACGGCAGCCGCCCGACGCGTCCGGTGCCGAGGCCGTCGGCGATGGTGTCAACCGCCGTCGGCACGGTGCACGGCGCGCCGCTCGCGAGGCTTAGGCTGAGTTGCGGGCTGCCCGCCGCCTCCACGCCGATAAGCTTCGCACGCGGCGCGCGCGCGGCCAGCGCGATCGCTATCCCGGCGAGGAGGCCGCCGCCGCCCACCGGCACCAGCACGAAGTCGGGCGCGAGTTCGTCTGCGATCTCGAGGCCGACCGTGCCCTGGCCCGCGATCACGAACGGATCGTCGTAGGCGTCAACGAACAGCGCGCCCGTGCGCGCGCAGATCTCTTCGGCCGAGCGGCGGGCCTCGAGGTAGTCGATGCCGGCGAGCTCGACGGTCTGGCCGTAGCTGCGCGTGGCGTCGATCTTGGCGATCGCGGCTGTCGTCGGCATCACGATCGTCGCGCGCACGCCCGCGCGTGAAGCCGCCCAGGCGAGCGCCTGGCCGTGATTGCCGGCCGACGCCGCGACCGCGCCGCGCGCGGCCTCGGCGGGCGCCAGCGCCGCGACCCGGTTGTACGCGCCGCGAATCTTGAATGATCCGGTCTTCTGCAGGTTCTCGGGCTTGAGGTAAACCTCCGCGCCGGTCATCCGCGAAAGCGTCTCGCTGCGGATGAGCGGGGTCGGTTTGACGATTCCCGCAAGGCGCGCGCGCGCGCCCTCGAGGTCTTCGATGGTGACGCTTTCAGGGCTCGCCGCGCTCATTGGTTTTGCCATCCGCGCCGCCCGCGGGCCGCGGTCAATCCTGATGCTGGTGCGGCGTGAAGCGGCGCTCGCTCGAGGAGCCGAAGCAATCCCCGTCGAATTCGACCTGCACGCATTCGCCGGTGCGCCAGTCGAGATCGAGCAGCAGGTAGCGCACCGCGCGCCGCTTGACCGCCTCGATCAGCGAGGCGACCTGCGCCCGGTCGGCAGGATCGATCGCAGCGGTCTCGGCGGCGTCGAGATGGCTTGCGGCCACGAACTCCCGCGCGCGCGCTTCGCTGGAAAATCCGAGCACGCCGGCCCAGTGCGTGCCCTCTTCCTGGTAAACGATCAGCGCACCCGAGGCGTCGAGCAGCAGGTGCAATTCCTTTGCCGCGAGCGCGCTCAAGCCGTTTCGATCCTGAGGCGCCCGGCGCGCAGCGCTTCGGCGCGCTCATGCACCAGCGCGGGATAGGTATAGTAATGGTCGCCGCTTAGGCGCAGGAACGACGCGACGTCCACCTCGTCCAGGCGCAGCGCGGCGATTTCCGCCTCGGCCGCGTCGCGGCTCGGAGCCTTCAGAATCGCGTCGTAGATCGCGTGCGCCTGCGCCGAGAGAAAATCGTCGCGAGGCGGCAGGGCCGTGGGCGGAAGTTTGCCGGCGTGGAAGTTGTCCAGGATGTAGCGCAGCGCCTTGAGTTCGTGGCGCAACACGTCGATTTGCTTCAAAGTCTTGTCGGGCATCATCCGCAAGTTTATCGCCGGGGCGCGGATCAGTTCAAATGCGGGCCGCGGAGCGCGGCGGCGCTGGCCCTGCGGAAAGGGCTAATTGCGGGTCAGGTGCTAATTGCGGGTCAGGCGATGGACCATGCCGAGATGGCGCAGCGCCTCGCGCTTGCGGCCCATCGCTTCGTACAACTCGGCCAGGTTGCGATGCGCCGCGAGCGAGAGCGGATCGCATTCGGTCGCGCGCAGGAAGCTCCCGAGCGCATTCTGCTGGTCCTCGCGGCGCCGATAGAGCAACCCCAGCCGGATATGGACATCGCCGTTGGTCGGAGCGATCGCCGCCGCGCCGAGCAACGCACGCAGCGCGCCGGAGAGGTCGCCTTCGCGCTCGAGCAGATCGGCAAGGTCGATATGCGCCTCGTAGTTTCCCGGCTCGCGGCCCAGAAGTTCGCTATAGAGCGTGAGGGCGCGCAGCGGGTCGCTCTCGGCCAGTTTGCGCGCTTCCTCGAAGCGCTCTCGCACGCGGGCGGGACCAAAGCGTTCCTCGACCTTGCCGGGCGGCGGCGGCGCCTCGAAGTTGAGCAGAATCTGCCCGCTCATCGCCTCGACCATCACGTTGCCGTCGCGTACCACGATCTGGCCGTCACAGTTGGCGAGCCTGAGCGAGGTAACCGGCCTGGCCGGCCCGAACATCCCGCGCACCCGCTCGAGGCATCGGCGCACCGGGTCGAGATGATGGCGCGTCGGGAGCAACTCTTTGGCGAGCCGCATCACCAGCAGATCGTCGAAGCCAAAACGCATCTGGCGGCCGCCCTTGAAGGGCCGCACCAGCGAGCGCCTTACCCAGTAGCGAATCCGGTCGGGCGAGATGGCAAGAATGCGCGCCGCCGCACGCGTCGAAAACGTGTGCGCACGCTTTACCGCCGCATCGTCCAGCATCCCCGCCACGGACCGAAGTATAAGAAAATAATCTATGGCGTCTCAACGCCGTCCGGAACGATCTTTTAACAGCGCCCTGTTGAGAGCGCGGTCTGATGGCCGCAAACGCAGCCCCGAATGCCTTCGGCGCCGGAAGGCGTTCGACCGCCGCACACAGCGCTATTCGCCGATTTCCTTGAGCGTCCGCACCATCCGCACCGCCGCGTCGACCGCGTTGCGCGCGTTGTCGATACGGTCGAGCGCCTGCTCGCGGGTCATCCCCGGCCCGGTCAGCCCCAGCGCGACGGGCTTGTCGAACTGCAGCGCCAGGTCGGCGGCGGCGCGCGCGGCGGCGTGGGCCACGATCTCGTCGTGCCCGGTGTCGCCCTTGATCACAGTGCCGATGATCACCACCGCGTCGACGTCCTTGCGGCGCAGCAGCTTCTTGATCGCCGGGCCCATGTCGAAAACGCCGGGGACGTGGACCACGTGGCTGACCTCGACGCCGAGGAAGGCGGCATGGCGCCGCGCCCGCTCCTCCATCGCGGAGGTCACGTCAAAGTTGAACTCCGACACTACCATCGCGATTTTCACGTGCCGCTCCTCTCCTCCAGGTGGATCGCGTCGCGAATCTCGACTCCGCCCGCGCGCAAGTAGCGCTTGAGATCGGGAATCGTACACTCGCCGTAATGGACGATCGAGGCGACGATCGCGGCGTCGGCGCCGCCCGCGGTAAAGGCCTCGAGCAGATGGCGCGGCTCGCCCGCGCCGCCCGAGGCAATCACCGGAATTCACACCCCATCCGCGATCATCCGGGTTATTTCCACATCGTAGCCGGCCTTGGTGCCGTCGGCGTCGATCGAGTTGATGCAAAGCTCGCCGGCGCCCAGGCGTTCGCCCTCGCGCGCCCACGCGAAGGCGTCGCGCCCGGTCGGCGTGCGGCCGCCGTCGATTATGACCTCGTGGCCCGACGGCAATCCGGCCTTGCCGGTGCGCTGGACCTGCATCGAGAGCACAATGCACTGGCTGCCGAAGGCGCGCGCACCCTGGGCGATCAGGCTCGGATCGCGGACCGCGCCCGAATCGATAGAGACCTTCTCCGCGCCCGCCAGCAGCACCGCGCGCATGTCGTCGAGCGTGCGCAGGCCGCCGCCGACGCTGAAGGGGATGAAGATTTCGCGCGCGACCGCGCGCACCACGTCGATCATGATCCCGCGCTGTTCGTTGGAGGCCGTGATGTCATAGAAGACCAGCTCATCGGCGCCCTGCTCGTAGTAGTAACGCGCCATAGCGACCGGATCGCCGACGTCGGCGTTTTCGAAGAAGCGGATGCCCTTGGTGACCTTGCCAGCGCGTACGTCGAGGCAGGGGATGATGCGTTTGGCGATCACGGCGTCAGATCTTCAGGCGGCAGAAGTTGTCGAGCAGACGCAGCCCCGCGGCGCCGCTCTTTTCAAGGTGGAATTGGGTGGCGATGACGTTGTCGCGCGCGATCGCCGCGCAAAACGGAACTCCGTGATCGCTGGTCGCGATCACCACCGCCGGATCACTGGGAACCGGATAGTAGGAGTTGACGAAATAGAAGTGGGTGTTGTCGGGAACGCCGCCGAAGACCGGATGCAGCCGCGTCTGGCGCACGCGGTTCCATCCGATTTGCGGCACCTTGAGCGGACGGCCGTCCACTGCCGCGGGAAATCGCACCACGCGGCCCGCAACGATACCGAGACAGCGCGCCTCGTCCTCCTCGCTGCGGTCGAGCAGCACCTGGATTCCGATGCAGATGCCGAGGAAGGGCTTGCCAGCGCGGACGATATCCTCACGCAGCACCTGGTCGAGCCCGAGCGCGCGCAGGTTCTCCATCGTGGCGCCCGCGGCGCCGACGCCGGGCAGGATCGCACGGTCGGCAGCGCGCACGCGCTCGGGGCGATCGGTAATCTCACACGGATGGCCAAGATGCTCGAGCGCTCGCGCGACGCTGGTGAGGTTTCCGGCCTTGTAGTCAACTATCGCGATCATCGCGGCTCTATCGGCGACGGGCTGCCGAGCCCGAACCAGCATCTTAGCCGGAGCGGCCGGCCCGCGCGACACCGTTTTCTCGCGATTGGCGCCCTCCGATCCGCGCTAGGAGCGGCGCAGCGCGCGCCCGGGGCGGGCGTTGGTGTGGCGGCCGTTTGCGACCACCGCTACGCCGTTGACGAAGACGTGCGCGATGCCGTCCGGATAGCGCTTGGGATCGCCGAAACTCCCGGTGTCGATTACCGTCGCCGGGTCGAAGATCACCAGATCGGCAAAGGCGCCGGCGCGCAGCACGCCGCGGCAGGCGAGGCCGAATTTCCGCGCTGGCATCCCGGTCATCCGATGCACCGCATCTTCCATCGTGAGCAGGCCCAACTCGCGCGCGTAGCGGCCGAGCACGCGCGGGAATGTTCCGTAAAGGCGCGGATGAGGCTTGCCGCCCAGCGGAATCCCGTCGGACCCGATCATGGTCGTCGGATGGCGCATCACGGTCCGCACGTCGCCCTCGTCCATCATGTCGAGGATCGCGATCGCGTTATGCCGCTCGTCGGCATCGACCTTGCGCGCGGCATCTTCGGGCGCGAGACCGAGTTGCGCGGCGATTTCCGCGATCGTGCGGCCCTCGTATTCCGGATGAAGCGGCGCAGAGGCGATCAGCACGCATTCGGGCTCAATCCGCGGGATTCCGCCGCCATCGCCCTGCGCGCTGAAGACGTTGTTGTGCAGCACCGCCGCGAGCAGCGTGCTGCCCGAAGTGTACGGATATTGGTCCGCGGTCACGTCGAGGCCTTCGGCGCGCGCCTGTTCGATAAGTTCGATCGACTCGCGCACGCGGCCCCAGTTTCTTCTTCCAGCGGCCTTGTGATGCGAGATCTGGACGCGCACGCCGGATTCGCGGCCGATCCGAATTGCCTCGCGCGCGGCGTCGAGCAGGCCCGAGGCCTCGTTGCGCATGTGCGTGGCGTAAACTGCGCCGGCCGCGGCGACCTCGCGCGCGAGTTCGATAACTTCTTCGGTCGCCGCGTGCCGGCCCGGCTCATAGATGAGCCCGGTGGAAAAGCCGACGGCGCCCGCTTCGAGTGCTTCGCGCACCATTTCGCGCATCGTGCGCTGCTCGTCGCGCGTCGGCGCGCGCCGCGCCATCCCCATCGCGGCGGCGCGGATCGTGTTGTGCCCGGCGAGCACCGCGACGTTGAGGCTTGGCGGCGCTTCTTCGACAATTTTGAGGTAGCCGCGATAGCCCTCCCATCCGGGCAGCGCCGCGTCGCCGAAGAAGACGCCAAAGTACTCGCGCACTGCCGGGTACGGAGCCGCACCCATCCCGCAGTTGCCGACCACTTCCGTGGTGACGCCCTGCATCAGCTTGAAGTCCATCGCGGGCGTGGCCAGCACCGCGAAGTCGTCATGGCTGTGAACGTCGATGAAGCCGGGCGCGAGCGCAAGGCCGCGCGCGTCGATCTCGAGCGCCGCCGCGCCCTCGACCTCGCCCATCGCCGCGATTCGATCTCCGCGCACGGCAACGCTGGCATGAAACGGCGCGGCGCCCGTGCCGTCGAAGATCCGCGCACCGCGAATGACGACGTCCCACCGATCGGTGCTCATGTCGACAGCCCGCCGCGCGTGATTCGTGCCGGCGAGACGGCGGCTTCGGTCACGCCCTGCGCGGCCAGATCGGAGGGCAGGCCGCGTTTAAGCGCGAGGCTCGCGCAAAGCCGCCCCATCGACGGCGAGGTCTCGATTCCGTACCCGCCCTGGCCGGCCAGCCAGAAGAATCCCGCGACGCGCGGGTCATAACCGACGACCGGGCATCCGTCGGCGACGAAAGAGCGGAGGCCCGCCCACTTGCGGTTGATATGCGTTACCGGAATTCGCGCCGCGCGCTGAATCCGGTCCACCGCCACCGCGACGTCGAAGTCGTCGGGCTGCGCGTCGCACGGTCCCATCGGCGTCTGGTCGGCCGGCGAGCCGAGGAACTTGCCCGCGTCGGGCTTGAAGTAGAATTCTTCGCCGACGTCGATCACCGAGGGCCATTTCGCGATCTCCGCGCCGGGCGGCGGATCGAAAATAAATGCCGTGCGCCGCTTGGGGACGAGACCGATGGGCGCCGCGCCGGCCATCGCGCCAACCACGTCGCACCATGCGCCGGCCGCATTGACGACGACCGGCGCGGCGAAGTTCCCGGCCGCGGTCCGCACGCTCCACTCGCCGCCCTCGCGCGAGAGACCAATCAACTCGGCACCGGTGATGAGTCGGCCGCCGCGCGCGCGCATCCCGCGGATGAAGCCCCAGTGGATCGCGTGCACGTCCATGTCCATCGCTTCGGGATCGAGCACGGCGCCGGCCAGGTAATCTTCTCTCAGCAGCGGCACGAGCCCGCACGCCGCTTTCGCGTCGAGTCGGCGCACGCCGGCGATGTGCCGCGAGGACTGCGCAAAGCTCTTTTCGAGCAGATCGGACTGGTCGCCGCGCCCGATCAGCAGCATCCCGCGCTCGGTCAGCAGCGGATGTTCCGTGAAGCCGGCGGGCGGGTCGAGAAAAAAGTTTTTCGCGCCGCGGCTTAGCGCGCGAATCACCGCGGGACCGTGGGTCTGGACGAAGAGCGCCGCCGAGCGGCCGGTCGTATGATAGCCGGGCTGGCTCTCGCGCTCGAGCACCAGGACTCGCCCATGCGCCGCCAGTTCATATCCGGCCGATGCACCCGCGATGCCGCAGCCCACGACTATGAAATCGAAACTCTCCATCTTGAAAGCTCAAGCGGACCAATCGGCCGACTTACCGGCCATCGTCCGTTCTCTTATCGCGCCGGGCGGCGAGCGCGGTCAAGCCGGTTGCGCGGCGACCGGCGTTGCGGCTAACGATCGCGGGCGGCGAAGCGCGCGGGGGCTTTGCGATCGCAGCCGCCGGAGAGAGGATAATTATGGGAGGAAATACGGACTATTGAAGATCGCCTCTTTCAACGTGAACGGCATTACCGCGCGCCTGTCGAACCTTCTGCGCTGGCTCGCCGAAACCAGGCCCGACGTCGCATGCCTTCAGGAACTGAAGAGCCCGCACGACCGGTTTCCCGAGGCCGCGATTCGCGAGGCGGGCTACGGCGTCATCTGGCATGGCCAGAAGAGCTTCAATGGTGTCGCGATCCTTGCGCGCGGCGCCGATCCAGTCGAGGTTCGCCGCGTCTTGCCGGGCGATGCGGACGATCTGCATAGCCGCTATATCGAAGGCTGGATCGAGGGACAGGCCGGGGGTGTGCTGGTCGGATGCCTTTATCTCCCCAATGGCAATCCCGCGCCCGGGCCGAAGTTCGATTACAAGCTCGGATGGCTCCGCCGGCTCGAGAGCCACGCCGAGACGCTCCTCGCCCAGAATTCGCCGGTTGTTCTGGCCGGCGACTACAATGTGATTCCCACCGAGATCGACGTCTTCGCGCCGGAGCGCTGGGTCGATGACGCTTTGTTCCGGCCCGAATCGCGGGAGGCCTTTGCCCGGCTGCTCGCGCGCGGCTGGACCGACGCGCTGCGCAAGATGCATCCCGAGGAGCGTATCTACACTTTCTGGGATTACTTTCGAAATCATTTCGGGAACGATCGCGGGCTGCGCATCGATCATCTTCTGCTCAGTCCTTCCCTTGCGCCGCGGCTCGTCGCCGCCGGCGTCGATCGCGCGGTTCGCGGCTGGGAAAAGGCGAGCGATCACGCGCCGACCTGGGCGCAACTCGCCGACTGATTTTAGATTTGACTACGTTGAATTATCTGAATCGAGGCCGACAAGATGCAGAAAACCAAGGTCGCCCTTGCTTTTTCAATAATGCCGGACGGTCCGCTCGAAAAGGTCGTCGAGTGGACCAGGGAAGCGGAAGAGATGGGCTATGCCGCGGTCTTCATGACCGAGGCGAATAACGACTCGCTCGCCTGTTCGCTCGCGCTGGGGATGCAGACGCGGCGCATCGGGCTCGGCACCGCGATCACCAACATCTATCTGCGCCATCCCGCGCTGCTCGCTAACGAGGCCGCAACCGTCCATCAGCTTACCGGCGGACGTTTCATCCTGGGCCTCGGCACCGGCCACGGCGAGGGCAACTCGCGCCTCGGGATCGAGATGGGCCAGCCGATGGCGAAGATGCGCGAGACGGTGGCGACGCTGCGCAAGATGCTCGAGGGCGGCGGCACCGGGCCGAAGATCAGCGGCAAGCTGCCGCTCTACCTTGCGGGAGTGTCGCGCCCGATGGTGCGGATGGCGGGCGAGATCGCCGACGGCGTGATTTTCAATTTCTTTCCGCCGGCGCGGGTGCGCGAGGCGCTCGGCGAAATCGCCGAAGGGGCGCGCGCGGCCGGGCGCGAGCCGGCCGCGGTCGAGCCGGTGCTCTTCGCGACCGCCTTTATCGCCGACGACCTCGAAGCGGCGCGCCGACCGGCGCGCACGCTGCTCTCGCGTTACGGCGCGCTGCGGTTTTACGGCAACATGATGGCCAAGGCCGGTTTCGAGCGCGAGATTGCGGCGATACTCGGGGCGCGCGGCGACGCCGCCGCCGCGCTCGCCGCGGTGAGCGACGCGATGATCGACGCGACGCTGCTGGTGGGATCGGAGGATCGGATGCGCGAGCGGCTAGCCGAGCTATGCGCGCCGGGGGTTGGCACAGCGATCGTGTTCGTCAACCCGGTCAACGAACCGCGCGAGGCTGCGGTGCGCCGCCTGATGCGGGCGCTGCGGCCGTAAGGGCTCAAGCGCGAGTATCGGACGACGGGCCGGCGGCCGCACTTCGCCCACTCGGCAGGGCGGAGTCCATCCGCGGGACGCGCCCCGCGATAGCCACGCCCGCTGACGGGACCGCCTCCGCTTCGCGGTGGCGGCCCCGTCAGCGGCGATCGCTACGATGCCGACGCCGGTGCCGCGGCACCGCCCGCGCCCGGCTTCAGCATCGCGAAGAACCCGCGGATCCGGTTGTAGTTGACGCCGAAGTCGCCCGTCCCGTCGCGTGAGCGCGAGCGCATCTCGACCAGGCTACTGTTGGGATCGGAGCCCGGACGCACCTGGATCACGAAATCGTCGCGAAAGCGGAAGAGGTACGAAGGCTCGACGCCTTCGACCGTGCGCGTAGCCGGATCGACGAAGACGATTACCCATCCCGGGTACGTGTTGGCCGCGGCTTTCACCTTGGCGAACGCGTCGTCGGGCTTCTCGTCGAGCGGCAGCGGATCGAGCTTCGGATATTCCTTGCTCTGCATGGGTTGGAACTTGGCGCGATCGTACTTCATCGAGTCCGCCGCCATATCCGGCGGCTTAACGAACTCCGGCGGGTTGTCGTAGTCGGTGGTGATGTCGTTGATCTCGGGATACGGCATCGACATCCAGCGCCACATCGTCAGGCCTACCGGGACGGCAACCAGCAGGCCGAGCACGAGACCGGCAACGGCTTTGGGCCGGCCGGGCCGGCGTTCGGGCGCGGCGGTGCGGATCAAGCCGATTAGACCGAAAAGCAGCGCCAGCACCCCGACCGCAAAGCTCAGCAGAAAAGCGAGAAAGCCGGTCATCGGCGGAACCAGCCCCAGATGGGCGCCGCCGACGCCGATTCCCACGAGCAGCACGGCAAGTATCGCGTCCAGGATCGAAAGCCAGGCCGTGATCATCGTCGTTTCTCCTTGTCTCAGCGCGTCATCATCGGAAGAAACTGGACCGCAAACCGATCCGTTACAGCAGTCAAGGCCTAAATACAAAACGATCGCGCGTCGTTGCGGCCGAAATTGCCCGTCACGCTTCGCTCGGATAGGCTTAACACAGCGCCCATCGGGCCTGCTCCACCAATCATGAAAAGCACCGCACACCGAATCGGGCTTTTGCGCGACTTGATGGCCGCGCGGATCGTCATCGTCGACGGCGCCGCCGGCACCTCCATCCAGAACATGCATCTGTCGGCCGCCGACTTCGGCGGCCCGCAACTCGAGGGTTGCAACGAAAACCTGGTGCGTACGCGTCCCGACAAGATCCGCGAGCTGCACGAGAGCTTTCTCGACGCCGGCGCCGACATTATCGAGACCAACACCTTCGGCGCGACCTCGGTCGTACTGGCCGAGTACGGACTCGCCGAGCGTGCGCGCGAAATCAATCGCCTGGCCGCGTCGATCGCGCGCACCGCGGCCGACGCCGCCAGCACGCCCCGGCGGCCGCGCTTCGTGGCGGGCTCGATGGGACCTACGACCAAGGCGATCTCGGTCACCGGCGGAATCACCTTCGACCAGCTCGCGGACACCTACCAGGAACAGGCCGAGGGTTTGATCGAAGGCGGCGTCGATCTGCTGCTGCTCGAGACGGTGCAGGACACGCTCAACTGCAAGGCCGGGCTTATCGGAATCGAGCGCGCGTTCGCAAAGACCGGCGTCGAGGTTGCGCTTGCGGTCTCGGGCACGATCGAGACGATGGGCACGCTGCTGGCCGGGCAGGACATCGAGGCCTTTTACACCTCGCTCGCCAATCGAGCGCTCATTTGGATGGGCCTCAACTGCGCAACTGGCCCCGACTTCATGACCGATCACCTGCGCACCCTCTCGGAAATCTGCCGCTTCGACGTCGCCTGCGTGCCCAATGCGGGCCTGCCCGACGAGGAGGGCCGCTACAACGAGTCGCCCGACTCGCTCGCGCGCAAACTCGAGCGCTTCGTGGACGCCGGATGGGTCAATCTGATCGGCGGATGTTGCGGGACCACGCCCGAGCATATTCGGGCGCTCGTGCGCATGGCCGAGGGCAAGAGGCCGCGCAAGCCGTCGAATCTCCGCCGTTCGGTGGTCTCGGGAATCGAGGCGCTGGTGATCGACGAGAACACGCGCCCGGTAATCGTGGGCGAGCGCACGAACGTGCTGGGCAGCCGCAAGTTCAAGCGGCTGATCGCCGGGGGCAAGTTTGAGGAGGCGGCCGAGGTCGGCCGCCTGCAGGTGCGCCGCGGCGCCCACGTGCTCGATGTCTGCCTGCAGGACCCGGACCGCAACGAGATCGCGGATCTGACCGGGTTTCTCGAAATCGAGGTCAAAAAAGTCAAGGTTCCGCTGATGATCGATACGACCGACGCGGCCGCGCTCGAAGAGGCGCTCAAGCGCGCCCCGGGCAAGTCGATCATCAATTCGGTCAACCTCGAGGACGGCGAAGAGCGGTTTCAGCGCGTGGTGCCGATCGCGCGCCGCTACGGCGCGGCGTTGGTGGTCGGCTGCATCGACGAGGACAAGCAGCAAGCGCAGGCGATCACGCGCGCGCGCAAGCTCGCGATCGCCGAACGCTCGTTCCGACTCCTGACCGAACGCTACGGCGTCGAACCCGAGGACATCATTTTCGATCCGCTGGTGTTCCCCGCCGGCACCGGCGACCGCAACTATATCGGTTCCGCCGTCGAGACCATCGAGGGCATCGCGCTCATCAAGGCCGCGCTCCCGCGCTGCAAGACCGTGCTCGGCATCTCCAATGTCTCCTTCGGCTTGCCCGAGGCGGGACGCGAGGTGCTGAATTCGGTGATGCTCTACCACTGCGTGCAGGCCGGGCTGGACCTCGCGATCGTCAACTCCGAGAAGCTCGAGCGCTATCATGCGGTGCCCGAGGAGGAGCGGCGCCTGGCCGAGGATCTGATCTGGTGGCGCGGCGAAGATCCGATCGCGGCCTTCGCCGGCTACTTCAGCGCGCGCAAGGCCAAGGCCAACGTCGAGCAGCGCCGCGCGCTGCCGCTGGACGAGCGGCTCGGACTCTACATCCTGGAAGGCTCCAAGGAAGGGCTCCTCGAGGACCTCGACGAGGCGCTTGGCGCGCGCTCGGCGCTCGAGATCATCAACGGCCCGCTGATGAAAGGGATGGACGAGGTCGGACGGCTGTTCAACGCCAATCAGATGATCGTGGCCGAGGTGCTGCAGTCGGCCGAGGCGATGAAGGCCGCGGTGGCGCATCTCGAGCCGCATATGGAGAAGGCCGAAAGCGCGAGCCGCGGCACGATCGTGCTCGCCACCGTCAAGGGCGACGTCCATGACATCGGCAAGAACCTGGTCGATATCATCCTGAGCAACAACGGCTACCGGGTGGTCAACCTCGGCATCAAGGTGCCGCCCGAAGAGCTGATCAAGGCCTGCAGCGAGCATCGCCCCGACGCCATCGGGCTCTCCGGACTTCTGGTCAAGTCGGCGCAGATGATGGTGGCGACGGCGCAGGACTTGAAGAGCGCGGGCATCCGGTGCCCGATGCTGGTCGGCGGGGCCGCGCTATCGGCGCGCTTCACGCGGATGAAGATCGCGCCCGAGTATGAAGGACTGGTCGCGTACGCCAACGACGCGATGGAAGGGCTGGACCTGGCCAATCAACTGATGGACGAGGAGCGGCGCGCCGCGCTGCGCAAGCGCTTCGACGCCGAAACGGAGAAACTGCTCGCGAGCGCGGCCAAGCCGGCGGCGCCCGCGCCGCGCGCCGGCCGGCGCCCGTCCAGCGTGCGCCAGGACGTCGAGATTCCGCTGCCGCCGGATTTGAAGCCGCACGTCTTGCGCGCCTACGACCTGACCGAGGTCTTCCGCTACATCAACCCGGTGATGCTCTATACGCGCCATCTGGGGTTGCGCGATTACGCAGCGGCGCTCGCCGCGGGCGATGAGCGGGCCAGGGAATTGAGCGCGGCGGTGGCGTCGGTGGAAGAGGTGATGCTCGCGCGCGCGGATATCGGGGCAAGCGCGATCTATCGATTCTTCCCTGCGCGCTCCGACGGCGATCGCACCGTGACGATCTTTTCCTCCGACGGCAAGACGGTGCTCGAAAGCCTGATCTTCGGCCGCCAGAGCGACGAGCCGGGGCTCTGCCTCGCCGACTATGTGGCGCCGCGCTCATCGGGCAAGACCGACTACCTCTGCATGTTCGTGACCATGATCGGCACGGGCGTGCGCGCGCTCGCCGACGAATGGAAGGAGCGCGGCGAATACCTGCGCTCGCATATCCTGCAAATCCTCGCGCTCGAAGGGGCGGAGGCTTTCGCCGAGCTGCTGCATCAGAAGATCCGACAGATGTGGGGCTTCGCCGATCCGCCGGGAATCACGATGAGGGAACTGCATCAGGCGCACTATCACGGCAAGCGCTTCTCGTTTGGATACCCGGCCTGCCCGCGCCTTGAGGATCAGGAAAAGCTCTTCCGCCTGCTCGAGGTCGATAAACACGGGATCGGCCTCAAACTGACCGAGGGCTTCATGATGGACCCGGAGAGCTCGGTGAGCGCGATGGTTTTTCATCATCCGGAGGCGCGCTACTTCAGTCTCTCCGCCGCCGATACCGAGGCGCTCGAGCGCGAGTTGAGTCCCGCGCCGGCGGGCCCGCCGCGCGCGATCGCGTCGCGATAGAAAGTTGCCCTCGCCCCAATTTTGCCGACCGCCGCGCAGACCGCCGCGGCGGACCTCGCGCGCGCTGCGTGATCGGATGCGCGGCAATGCCGATCGCGCCTCCCTTCGCTTCCGCGCGCTACAGCCATAGCGCTCGTCCGCTTCGCGGCTTGACGCTCGCTCGAACCGGATGATAATAATTATCATCCGGTAGGGCGAACCAGAATCGTGTCGATTCAAGCCGCGGCGGCGACGCCGCGCCAATCACGCCGCCCGCCATTAACAACACGCGCGTTCAGGAGATATCAGCAATGAAGGATCTTAAGGGCACCAAGACGCATACCAACCTCAAGGACGCCTTTGCCGGCGAGAGTCAGGCCAATCGGCGCTACCTGTACTTCGCCAAGGTTGCCGACGTCGAAGGCCAGCCGGAAATCGCGGGGCTCTTCCGCGACACCGCCGAGGGCGAGACCGGGCACGCCCATGGACATCTCGACTACCTCAAGCAGGTGGGCGATCCCGCCACCGACCAGCCGATCGGCGACACCATGCTCAATCTGAAATCGGCCGTTCACGGCGAGACCTACGAGTACACCAACATGTATCCGGGGATGGCGAAGACCGCTCGCGAAGAGGGCTTTACCGAGATTGCTGACTGGTTCGAGACCTTGGCCAAGGCCGAGAAATCGCACGCCGGCCGCTTTCAGAAGGCCACGACCACGCTATAGCAGCGCCGGAGCCATGAGCGGGCGGAGCGCGCACGGCGCGCGGCGCTTCGCCGCAGGTTATCGCGATTTGCCGTAATTGCGGCCCGCCGGTCGCAGACCAGCGTCCGGCGGGCCGGCGTTCGTCAGGCGCAAACCGCCGCGGATCCGAAACTGTTTGACGCCGCGATTCTCGATCTGCCGCCTAAGAAGCGTTTAATGTAAATGGAACGCATCAAGTCCCAACCGACCGACGCGCTTTCGTATAATCCGAACGAACCCAGGTACTGGGAGCGCGCGAAACTCGACCAGGAAATCGAGCGCGTCTTCGACATCTGCGCGGGTTGCA
>DASXMQ010000006.1:0-2738 GCA_036495625.1 Binataceae bacterium (SeqCode)
CACCGACCGCGTTGTGGATCAGCACCTTTGGCGTCCCCAACTCCGCGCGGACCGCGGCGAGCGCCGCGTCAAGCTGGGCCTCGTCGCTGACGTCGCATTGATAGGCGCGCGCGCCAGCGATCTCCCGCTCGAGCGCATTAAGCCGCTCCCGGTTGCGCGCGAGCATCGCGACCGCGTAGCCGCCGCGCGCGAAGCGCCGCGCGATCGCCGAGCCGGTTCCGGGACCCACTCCGGTTACGACTGCCCCAGGCCTGGTCTCGGGCACGAGAGTCTTCCTCCATGGGCGGCGTTTTCTGAACTATCCCGCGGATGCATCGCCCGGCGGGTGGCGGACCGTGCGCTCGCGCTCGAGGCGCGCGACCTCGGCTTCGCCGTATCCCAGTTCGCGCAGGATCGCGGCGCCGTCCGCGCCGAGCCGCGGCGCCATCGCGCGCACGCTGGCCGGAGTCCGATCGAAGCGCGCCGCCGGCCGCGGCATCCGCACCCTTCCGAACGCTTCGCTCTGGAACTCCTCGAGGATGCGGTTTTCGCGCACCTGCTGATCCTGAAGCAGGTCAAAGCGGCTGAGCACGGGGGCGGACGGGACGTCGTTGGCGAGCAGGCGCGGCAGGATCTCGTGCGCGGTCCATTTTTCCAGCTCGGCCGAGACGATCTCCCGCCGCTCGACGGCATGGATGGAGCGGTCGCGCGCCGTCCTGAAGCGCGGATCGCCGATCAGGTCCTCGCGCTTGAGCGCACGGCACATGCCGGCCCATTCGTCGTCCGAGAGCGCCGCCGCGGTGAGATACCTGTCCTGCGCGGCGAACACCAGGTCGGGGCCCTGGTCGGCTGCGGAGGGGTCGATCTCGTTGCCGACGAAAGTCAGCGTCGCCATCGCCTCGGGCCACAGATAGGCGATCATTGCGTCGAGCATCGCGATCCGCACGTGCTGACCTTGTCCGGACTGCGCGCGCGCGAAGAGCGCCGCGCCGATCGCCTGGGCGGAGGTCAACGCCGTGGTGTAGTCGGCGATAATCGTGCGCACCATCCGCGGACGGCCGGTGTCGCGATCGCGCTGGATTTCCGCGAGGCCGGCGAGCGCCTGGATCACCGGATCGTAAGCGCGCTGTTCCGCGTACGGACCGTTCTCGCCAAAGCCGTTGATCGACACGTACACGATGTTCTCCCGGATTTCGCGCACCGCGCTTTCTCCAAGCCCGATGCGCTCCGCCGCGCCGGGGCGAAAGTTGTGCACCAGCACGTCGGCGGTGGCGATCAACTTCCTGACGATCTCGAGACCTTCGGCGGTCTTCAGATCGATCGCCAGCGAGCGTTTGTTCCGGTTGCAGCAGAGAAAGGAGGCCGACGATCCATTGCGGCTCTGGCCGAGGTAGCGCATGAGATCGCCGCGCGGCGGTTCGACCTTGATCACTTCGGCGCCCTGGTCGGCCAGCATCATAGTCGCGACCGGACCTGCGACCATCGACGTGAAGTCGAGCACGCGAACACCTTCGAAGGGTCCTGGCATTTCGTTCGACCTCCGGCGGCCGCGTCCGGGTTATTGCGCGGCAAAGTTGCGCGCACGCGCCGCTTGATAGGCCGGGCGGGCGGCGGTGCGATGGCGGTAGCGCGAGAACCTCTCGGAAACCGAGACGCTGCACGAGGCGGCCCAATCGAGGCACGTCATCAGCAGAATATCCGCCGCACTGAAGCGCTCGCCGAACAGATATTCACCGTCCTTGATGCACGCGGCCATCGCCTCGAGATTATGCTGAAAGTACTGGCTTGCCGATTCGACGGCGACGGGCGCGTCGCCGTAGGTGCTTTTCAATGCGTCGTGACGGCGCATGATATAGAGCCCGGCCGCGTCGAGTTCGGTCGCGATGAAGTAGCACCATTCGCCGAGCGCCGCGCGCTGGCGGGCGTCCCGCGGAACATAAAGCCGCGCCGAATCGGCAAAGGTATCGCTGAGATACTGGATGATCGCGGCGCTCTCGGTCAAAACAAACGATCCGTGGCGAAGCACCGGAATTTTGTGCCGCGGATTTATCCGCAGGAATTCCTCGCTGAGGGTCTCGCCGCTCCGCGCCTGGATCGGATGGGAATCGTACTCGAGTCCGAGCTCGAGCAGCATCCAGTGCGCGCGCATCGTCCGCGACGTACCCGCTCCCCATAAAGTCAAATCGTGCGCCATGACGGATTTTTCGGCCCTGCAGTTAGAACTTCTCGGTGAACGGCCTGACGTCGAGTTCGTGGCTCCAGGCGCTGCGATCCTGATGCGCCAGGTACCAGAACGCATCCGCGATCGCCGACGGTTTCAGGAAGTCCTCGTCCCGTGCCTGCGGGCGCATCTGCCGGAGCAAAGGCATGTCGATACCGCCATCGACGTTGACGTAGGCAACGTGCACGCCCTGCGGATGGAAGTCGCGGGCCATCACCTGGCAAAGTCCGCGGAGCGCGAACTTCGCCGGGGCAAACGCCGCGGAGTTGGGCCACGGCCGGATACCCGCGGTCGCGCCGGTGAACAGCATAGCGCCGCTCTTGCGCGAGAGCATCGCGGGCGCAACCTGACGGGCCCACAGGAATGCGCCGAAGGTATGCAGCCGCCAGGTTTGTTCGAAGACCTCGGGCGACGTTTCGAGCAGGCGGCCTATCGGGCGGCGGCCGCCGTTGTAAATCAGGATCTCGACCGGGCCAAGCTCGCGGGTGATGCGATCGTTCGCGGCGGCCGTTTGCGGCTCGGCTGTGGCGTCGGCGCA
>DASXMQ010000007.1:0-7103 GCA_036495625.1 Binataceae bacterium (SeqCode)
TGCGCGAGCGCGACCGGCGCGACCGCGGGCGCGAACTGGCGCCGCTTAAGGCCGCGCCCGACGCGGTCGCGATCGACGCGAGCCGGATGAGCGTCGAAGAAATTGTGGCGCTGATGGCTCAGCGCGTCAGTGCGCGCGGCGGCGCGGCTTAGGGCTTGAAACGCAGGAGGCTGGGCGGTATGCATTGCTGTAGCCTCGAATCCCGAGGAAGGTCCCACTAAATGGAGAAAGAGTTGTCTGACAAGGTGCATGGAGGAGATAATGACTTCGAGTCGCTGATGGAACAGAGCCTTCGGGCTCCCCGCCCCGGCGATGTCCTCACCGGAACGGTTCTTCTGATCACGCGCGACAGCGTCATCATCGACATCAACTACAAGTGCGAGGGCCAGGTGCCGCTCGCCGAGTTCCTCGACCACGAGGGCAGCCCCGTGGTCAAGGAAGGCGACGAGGTTGACGTCTATTTCGAGGGCACCGAGACCGAGAACGGCACGGTGATGCTCTCGCACGCCAAGGCCGAGAAGTTCAAGGTCTGGCGCGAGCTCGAGCGCGCCTTCCAGAACGAAGTCCCGGTCGAGGGCGTGATCCTCGGCAAGGTCAAGGGCGGCCTCCAGGTCGATATCGGGGTGCCGGCGTTTCTGCCTGGATCGCACGTCGATATCCGTCCGGCGCGCAACCTCGACCGCTACGTCGGCCAGCGCGGGCGCTTCCAGCTGCTCAAGTTCAACCGCGCGCGCGGCAACGTCGTGGTCTCGCGCCGCGCCGTGATCGAGCGCGAGCGCACCGAGCTCAAGGAGCAGACCCTCAAGGTGCTCGAAGAGGGCGTCATCCTCGAAGGCGTGGTCAAGAACATCACCGACTACGGCGCCTTCGTCGATCTCGGCGGCCTCGACGGCCTGCTGCACATCACCGACATGTCGTGGGGCCGCCTGCAGCATCCGTCGGAAGCGGTCAAGGTCGGCGACAAGGTCAAGGTGGTCGTGCTCAAGTACGATCCGGCGCGCGAGCGCGTCTCGCTCGGGATGAAGCAGATCATGCCCGACCCGTGGGCGCATTCGGCCGAGAACTATCCGGTCGGCGCACGCCTCAAGGGCAAGGTCGTGAGCGTCACCGACTACGGCGCTTTCGTCGAGCTCGAAAAGGGCGTCGAGGGATTGATCCACGTCTCGGAAATGAGCTGGAGCAAACGCGCCGTACATCCGTCCAAGGTCGTCAACCAGGGCGACCTGGTCGAGGTGCAGGTGCTCGGGGTCGATGAAGCCAACCGGCGCATCTCGCTCGGGCTCAAGCAGACCGAACCCAATCCGTGGGAAGAGCTCGCCCAGAAGCATCCGATCGGCAGTATGGTCAAGGGCAAGGTCAAATCGATCACCGACTTCGGCGTGTTCGTCGAAATCGAACCCGGGATCGACGGCCTCGTGCACATCTCGGATCTTTCGTGGACCAAGAAGGTGCGCCATCCCTCGGAGGTGTACAAGAAGGGCGACGAGGTCGAAGCGACCGTGCTCGGCATCGACGTCGAGAACGAGCGCGTGAGCCTCGGCCTCAAGCAGCTCACGCCCGATCCGTGGTCCACCGTGGCGCAGCGCTATCCGCTCAACACGCGGGTGCATGGCAAGGTGAGCTCGGTCGCGGACTTCGGCGTGTTCGTCGAACTCGAGGAAGGGATCGAGGGGCTCATCCACATCTCGCAGCTCAGCAACGAGCGCGTGGATAAGCCTTCCTCGCTGTTCAAGGTCGGCGACGAGGTCGAGGCGATCGTGGTCCAGGTTGACAGCCGCGAGCGCCGGATCGGGCTTTCGGTCAAGGCGATCAAGCAGCACGAGGAGCGCGAAGAGATGCAAGCCTATCTCAAGCGCGAGCACGAGGCGGCGCGCTTCTCGATGGAAGATATCCTGAACGAAGAGCTGCGGCTCGACCGTGAAGAGGGCGGGCGCGGGGCGCCGCGCGGACAGCGGCGCGACCGCTGACCGCCCGGCCGGAGCGCGGCGCGGATCGCGTGTGCGCGGCGTCGCGCGCACGCACGCCAGGAGCATGACGGCCGCATGAAGGGGGCCGGGTTTCAATCGGTCGGAGCGTAGCGGGCACCACTACGGGCGGGAGCAGTAAGTCCGATGACCAAGCGCGGCGTTATCGACGAATTGCTGGCAAGGCATCAGAAATTCTCGCATCGCCAGGCCGAGACCATCGTCAACGCGATGTTCGAGGAGATGGCGAGCGTGCTGGCCCACGGCGGACGAATCGAGATTCGCGGCTTCGGCAGCTTCGGCGTCAAGCAACGCCGCGCGCGCCAGGGGCGCAATCCGCGCACCGGCGACCTGGTCGCCGTGGAGGCCAAGCGCGTCCCGTTCTTCCGTACCGGCAAGGAACTGCGCGCGGGCCTCAATGGCGCCGAGCAGGACGCCCAGGCGCGCTCCGCGTAAGCGCGCCTTGGCGCGGCCGGCCGACGGCGAGCCGCTGCGGCTGTGGGCGCCCTGGCGGGGGACCTACCTGCGCACTGCCGGCAAGCCGGGCCGCGGATGCATCTTCTGCTTCGGTGCGCCCGGCGCCGCCGAGCGCCGCCGCCGGCTGGTGTTGTACGCGGGACCGCTCGCGCTCGTGATGCTCAATCGCTACCCCTACAACAACGGCCACCTGATGATCGCGCCGCGCCGCCACCTCGCTTCGCCCGACCTCCTCGAGCGCGCCGAGCGCGCCGCGCTCGCCGAGTTGCAGGCCGTGGCAGTCGAGCGTTTGCGCCGCGCCTACGGATGCGAGGGGTTCAACCTGGGCGCGAACATCGGGCGATGCGCCGGCGCGGGCTTTGCCGATCACATGCATTGGCACGTGGTGCCGCGATGGGCCGGCGACGTCAATTTCATGCCGGTGCTGGGGGCGACGCGCGTGATCTCGGAGCATCTCGAGGCGACCTTCGATTTGCTCGCGCCGCTTTTCAAGACGGTCGGCACTGCCATATCCTAAAAGCGGAACGGGATTTCCCGACTGGATTTTTGAATGAAGCAAGACTTGCTGAAAATCCGCACGCTGGGCGAGTTGCGCACGGCGGGCGTCGCGGCGGTGCCGGTCCGGCTCGAGATGCGGCGCAATCTGATCGGCCGCCTGCGCGCGGGCGAGCGGATTCTCCCCGGCATCATCGGCTACGACGAGAGCGTGCTGCCGGAGATCGAAAACGGCGTGCTCGCGGGCCATCACATGATCTTTCTCGGCGAGCGCGGACAGGCCAAGTCGCGGCTTATCCGCCTGCTCGTTGAGCTTCTCGACGAGCACGTGGCTGCGGTCAAGGGCTGCGAGATCAACGACGATCCGTACCGTCCAATCTGCGGCGCCTGCCGCCGCCGCGCGGCCGATTTCGGCGAAGCGCTCGAGATCGAATGGATCGGGCGCGAGCGGCGCTACGCCGAGAAGCTCGCCACGCCCGACGTCTCGGTGGCGGACCTGATCGGCGAGATCGATCCGATCAAGGTCGCCGAGGGCCGCTA
Organism: Binataceae bacterium (SeqCode); assembly: GCA_036495625.1. Lineage (GTDB taxonomy): Bacteria > Desulfobacterota > Binatia > Binatales > Binataceae > JAKAVN01. Next base: position 3,477 of record DASXMQ010000007.1, read on the forward strand.
CCTCGCCGACGAGGAGACCATCCATTACGGCCTCATCCCGCGCACCAACCGCGGCATCTTCGCGATCAACGAGCTGCCCGATTTGACCGAGAAGGTGCAGGTCGGACTGTTCAACCTGATGGAAGAGAAGGACGTCCAGATCAAGGGCTATCGCGTGCGGCTGCCGCTCGACCTGGTGTTCGTCGCGAGCGCCAACCCGGAGGATTACACTTCGCGCGGCCGGATCATTACGCCGCTGAAGGACCGCTTCGACGTCCAGATTCGCACCCACTACCCGCGCACGCTCGAGCATGAAATCGCGATCATGGACCAGGAGTGCGGCTATCCGGCGAGCGACGGGATGGCGCTGCGCATCCCGTCCTTCATCAAGGAGGTGCTCGCCCAGCTGACTTTCGAGGCGCGCGCCTGCAACGAGATCAACCAGACCTCGGGGGTCTCGGTGCGGGTCTCGATCAACAACTTCGAATCTGTGATCTCCAACGCCGAGAAGCGCGCCGTGCGCCTGGGCGATAATGAGATCGTGCCGCGGCTTTCCGATCTGCCGTCGCTCTACGCCTCGACCGCGGGCAAGATCGAGCTCGAATACGTTGGCGAGGACAAGAAGGAAGAGGACCTGATCGAACGGCTCATCAACCGCGCCGTGCTCAAGACCTTCGACCGCTACTTCAAGGTCGACGATCTGCGCCGCGTGAGCGCGTACTTCGAGGGCGGATGGGGCGTCGAGGTCTCCGACCGGTCGCCGGCTTCCGAGTACCTCGAGGCGCTGCGCGAGGTGCCGGGCCTGCGCGAGGCGGTCGAGCAACTGGGCTCTTTCGAGACGCCGGGCCTGATGGCCGCGGCGACCGAACTCGTGTTCGAGGGCCTGCATCTTCATCAGAAGCTCAACAAGGAGCGCCGCGGCGGGCGCTTCGCCTATCACGCCTGAGGCCCGTGGCGAGCGCGGACGACGCCGATGATCGAAATCCGCTACACCGCGTGGGACGGCAGCCAGAAGCTCAGGCTCGACGCCGACAAGGTGTTCGAGAAGCTGGCCGAGTTTCTCTCCTACACCGACGACGTGCGCCAGGCGATGGACTGGATGTCGCGCCAGGGAATGGACTTCGACGGCATGCGCGTGGCGGGATTGGAGGAGTTTCTCGAACAGCTGCGCCAGGAGATGCGCCAACGCTACCGCGACTTCAATCTCAAGGAGGCGCTGGAAGACGTCGAGCAGCGCCTGCAGGACATCGTCGGTCGCGAGCGCGGCACGCTCGAGCGGATGAACGCCGAGCAGCCCGACGGCCGGTTCGAGCAGAAGCTGCGCGAACTGCAACGCATCCCGCGCCGGCTCTCGGAGGCGATTCGCAAGCTCGAGAGTCATGAATTCGAGGACGCCGGGGCGCGCGCCGATTTCGAGGAGCTGCTCAAGGAGTACGAGAACATCCGCGACCTCGAAAACTTTCGCGAGCGCAACCAGCATCTGTTCCACGGCCCCAAGAGCCTCAGCTATCGCGAGGCGCTCGAGCTGATGCGCGAGATGGAGCGGATGAAGCAGCTCGAGCAGGACCTGATGTCGAGCAACTTCGACAAGATCTCGGCCGACGATCTGCGCGAGATGCTCGGGCAGCAGGCCGACGAGGATTTCCAGAACCTTCGCCAGGTGATGCTGCTGCTCGAAGAGGGCGGCTACATGGTGCAGAAGGGCGAGCACCTGGCGCTCTCGCCCAAGGGCGTGCGCCGGATCGGCCAGCTGGCGCTGCGCGACATCTACCAGGGCCTGCTCAAGGACCGCGCCGGATCCCATCAGACCGACCATCGCGGGATCGTCGAGATCCGCCCCGACCAGACCAAGAGCTACGCCTTCGGCGATCCGCTCAACCTGAACCTGGTCGCGACGCTCAGGCACGCGCTCGCGCGGCGGCCCGGCGTGCCGCTCAAGCTCGAGCCCGGCGACTTCGAGGTTTACGAAAGCGACTACGCGAGTTCGTCGTCCACGGTGCTGTGCCTGGACATGTCGTGGTCGATGAGTTGGGAAGGGCGCTTCGCGGCAGCCAAGAAGGTCGCGATGGCGATGGAGACGCTCATCCGGACGAAATTTCCGCGCGATTTTTTTTCCATCGTCGGCTTCTTCACCCGCGCGGTCGAATTGAAGCTGAAGGACCTGCCCGAGGCCTCATGGAACATGGGCGACCCGTTCACCAACCTGCAGGACGGGCTGCGCCTGGCCTCCGACCTGCTCGGACGCCATCCCTCGCGCAATCAGCACATCATCGTGATCACCGACGGCCAGCCGACCGCCTATTTTCTCAACAAGCGCCTGTATTGCGAATGGCCGCTTTCGTTCGGCGGCATCAGCCTGCGCGCGGCGCAGGAGACGCTCAAGGAGGTCGAGCGCGTCACCCGCAAGGGCATCACGATTAACACCTTCATGCTCGACGACTCGCCGAGCCTGCGCGCCTTCGTCGAAAAGATGACCCAGATAAATCGCGGCCGCGCGCTCTACACGCGCCCCGATCATCTGGGCGAGTACATGCTGGTGGATTACCTCTCGAAGCGGCGCAAGAAAGTTTAGGCCGAAACTCCTGCTGACTGAGAATCATCCGTAGGTATTTATACAGCGCAGTCGCCTTAGCGAGTCCGGCCTCACGAACGAATGCGCGCACCTTGATCCAAAAGTTGAGCGTGCGCTCGCTGAAGAAGGCAATGCCCGCACGAGCTTTCGGGATGGCCTCCACATCAAGTTGACAGCGCCGCTAGGCCATAGCTCCCTTCTTCGGTCATCCTGAGCGGAGCGAGTCTGCGAGCGCAGTCGAAGGACCCCGATCTTTCCGCGCGCGCGGCGGCCTCGCTACGGGACCGCAGCCGCGGCGGCCGAATCGTCGGCCGTGCTCGAATCGTCGGTGGATGCGCCGCCGCCCCCCGCGTTCCCGCCGCTCTCCGGACGGTTCCACTCCGCCGCCTTCCAGCCCTGGTTGAACGCCGCGATCCGCTCGTTGGAGAAGCCGTGGTCGTGAACTCCGCTGAATTCGTCGCCGCCGAGGCTATAGAAGGGCGTGATGTTGGCGCGCGGGATGCCCATCCGTTCGAGCGTGTAACCTGAGAACCGATCGGCCTCGAGTTCCTTCTCGACACTCGAGGCTTTGCGCTCGTAGTCGTGATGTTCGATATGGCCGAGTTCGTGCGCCATGATCGCGTAGAGCATCGAGGTCTTGTCGGGTTCGCCGTGCTCGTCGGTCTCGCCGCGCAGGAACACCTCCATGAAGATCGGGTTGTAGAAAATGCATCCGCCGCGCGAGACATGCGGCGACGAGGCCTGCATCGATTCGTAAACCGGAGCGTTCACGCCCCACTGGCGGTCGATATCGGCGACGACGCTCTTGTAGGGCTCGACCGCCGGCCGCGCGAGCTCGCCGCAGACCTTATGGGCGCCGTCGGCCGCCGACGGGGCTTGTTGAGCCGCCTGCGAATCGTCGTTGGCAGCGGGGGCGGCGGGGGCGGTCGGCGCCGCCTTCGAGGGATGGTTCTGATGCGCCGGACGCGGCTCGTCCTGGGGTGTCACGACGGTCCAATCGTCGTCCTGCGCGAGCGCCGGCCATGAGGCCAGCGCGGCGCATCCCAGGGCCAGCGCCGCTATGGCCAGCAGCGTGG
>DASXMQ010000008.1:0-1641 GCA_036495625.1 Binataceae bacterium (SeqCode)
ATGGCTTTCCCGAATCGCACGCCGCCAGCTTCGCGCTAATCGCGTACGCCTCGGCCTGGCTCAAATGCCATCACCCGGCAGCGTTTTTCGCCGCGATGCTCAACTGCTATCCGCTCGGCTTCTACCATCCTTCCACCTTGGTCAAGGATGCCGAGCGCCACGGCGTGGCGATGGCGCCGATCGACGCGACCCGCTCGGATTGGCGCTGCACGCTGGAGCGATCGGAGCTCAAACCGGGCGCCACTTCAGGAGAAAAGGGGCGGGATGAACGGGCGCCGCTCGTTCTGTGCCTGGGCCTCGGCTACGTCGCGGGTCTGCGCGCGGAAACCGGCGCGCGAATCGAGCGCGAGCGCGCACTTCGTCCGTTCGCCTCGATCGCCGACTTCACCGCGCGCACCGCGCCCAATCGCCGCGAACTCGACGCGCTCGCCTACGCCGGAGCCTTTGCGGCATTCGGGATGGACCGGCGGACGGCGCTATGGCAGGCGGCGGCGGTCGAGCGCGATCCGCGCGGGCTCTTTGCTGGCGTCGAACCGGCGACTGGCGCGGTGCCGCTGGCCGCGATGGATCCGGTGTCGGAGACCCGCGCCGACTACGCCGCGACTGGACTGACTATCGGTCCTCATCTGATAGCGCATATGCGCGAAAAGTTGCGCTCAAGCGGCGTGTGCGCGGCAGCGGAGCTTCATCAGTCCGCTCACGGCGCGTTGGTAAAAACGGCCGGCGTGGTGATCGTGCGCCAACGCCCCGGTACGGCCAAGGGGTTTTTCTTTCTCACCCTGGAAGACGAAACCGGAATCTCCAATGCGATCGTCGTTCCAGACCTGTTTCAGGCCAATCGCGCACTACTGCATAATGCGGCGATCCTGATGGTCGAGGGCGTGCTGCAAAAGCAGGACGGAGTGGTCGCGATCCGCGCGCGCCGGTTCAAGGAGTTGCGCTTGGGAGCCGCCCTGCCCCCTTCGCACGACTTCCGCTGACCACCCGGCCGCGCGCTAATGTCTTTCTCGGGATTTTTCGTCGAACAGCCCAGGGAAAAATTTCATTCCACAGCGTCTCCGGGGTTTTTACGTAAAGACGCATCGTGGGCTCGAGCACCCTTGCGCCAGGATCCGGCGCTTTCCATCGAGGCAACTCTGCGCTAAGCACCAAGCCTGAGCCCAAGAGGTAACCAACGATGGATGTGAATCTGCAGCGGCAAAAGGCCGAAGCGTTGCGCCGGATGCACGACCGCTCGCGCATCCTGGTGCTGGTCAACGCGTGGGACGCGATGAGCGCCCGCGCGGTCGAAGAAGCCGGGGCGCGCGCGATCGCCACCAGCAGCGCCACATTGTCCCATTCGATCGGCTATGCCGACGGCGAGTCCGCGCCGCGCGCTGAATTCGTCGGCGCCATCGCGCGGATCGCACGCGCCGTGGACGCCCCCGTCAGCGCCGATACCGAATCCGGCTTCGGCCGAACGCCCGCCGAAGTCGCCGAAACCGTCCGCATGGTGATCGAAGCGGGCGCGGTGGGGATCAATCTCGAGGACGGCGAGATCGAACGCCGCGGCGAACTGTACGAAACCGCACAGGCGCTCGAGCGGCTTAACGCAGCGCGCGACGCCGCGGCAAAAGCCGGCGTGCCGATCGTGATCAATGC
>DASXMQ010000009.1:0-14577 GCA_036495625.1 Binataceae bacterium (SeqCode)
TCGCCGTCTTTTGTGCGGCGGCGATCATCGTCAACTACCTGACAAATCCGTACGGCGCGTGGCGAACAGCCTTAATCGATCCGATCTTCCGCGCCGACAGCGACCCGCGGATGATCACGCCTTACCTGGTGCGCACGATGCAGCCGGAGACTTTGCTCGTAGGCAGTTCGCGCGTGCGCGTCGGCATGGCGATCGAGCAGGGATACCGCGACGGCGTGCTCAATGGCGCGCTCCAGGGCGTGGACGCCGAGGAGGCGGTCGAGGTGGTGCGCGTGGCGCTCGGCAGCCCAAAGCTCAAACGCATCGTGTGGGGCGTCGATTTTTTCTCTTTCGATGAGAGCCGGACGCCGGACCGCGAGACGATGGCGCGGCTGCGCGGCGATCCGTGGATCATGTTCAGCGAGACGCTGCTTAATCTCGAAGCGCTCGACGCCGGCCGGCGCGAGTTCAACCGCGCATGGCACGGCCGCAATGCGTTGCGCGCCGCATGGACGCGGCCGGTCCCGTGGCCACAGGCCGAAGTGTGCGCAAGACTCGCCGCGCCCGGCCGCGGCGGCCTCGATACAATGGGCGCCGCGAAGATCCAGCTTCAGCTTATCGGCGACGTCCCGGACTACACGGGCTACAGGCTCTCGCAACGCAAGCTCAACGACCTCGCCGCCGCTGTCGCGCTCGCGCGCCGGCGCGGAGTCGAGGTCATCGTGTTCGTCCCGCCGATAAGCGGCTACGTGCTCGAGGTGATCCGGCAATCGGGACAATGGCCGACGTTCCTGCGATGGAAGCGCGAACTGCTGGCGGTCGGGCCGTATTGGGATTTCTCCGGCTACCACGCGTTGGCGCCCACGCCCGGGCTTTTCAGGGACGTGATGCACTTCAGGCCCGCGGTGGGACACCTGCTTCTGCGCCGCCTGCTTGGCCTCGATACCTCGGGATGCGATTTGCGCAGCCGCGTCGTTACCGAAGCCGGAATGTGGGTCGATGCGCGAGCGCTTTGCGATGTGCAGAAGATGCAGGAGGCGCGGATGCGCGCGGCGACGGCGTCCCAAAATGACTTTGTCCGCGCCGCCGCGAAGGCGCTCGCCGCGCGCGGTTTCTCGCCGGCGGTACTCATGGCCAAGGGCGAGCTCATGGAACGCGATGGGGCGGCGGCACGTGGAGACCGCATCGGCGCGTCGCGCTGCTCGTGCGACACGCCGCGTCAGCCGTCCGATCGCCCCTGATAATCTCGTACAAGTTTTCGCTATTGCTTCGTGCGGCGCGTTGCGGATGCGCAACAGCATCTCCGCGCGCCCGATTCGCATAGGTACACACTGAATAAGATTGGCCGCGTAAGCTTTTTTGCAGCCGATGGCGCGAAGGTTGCACATCTGATTGCCGGCCGAGAGGCATATTCACGCCCAGGAGGCTAGCAACAGTGGTGCGCAGTGGTCGCGCCGCGGCGTGAAACGCGACCACGCGGCTGGGAGGATTTTTGGGAAACTGTCACGCCGACGATAACGACGGAGGAGCCTGAGAAGCGCTGGTAAATCATGGAATATTATCATCATTTTCGCATGGCGGCTCCGCCGTTCCAGCCTGCGTCGCCCAGCAGCGCGGTTTACCTGAGTCCCACCCATATCGCGGGGCTCGCCACGCTCGAGTCGGGCCTGACCGGCGAGCTTACCGGCCTGACCATGCTCACTGGCGAAGCCGGTACCGGTAAAACGACGCTCATCTATTCGCTGCTCCAGCGCGATTACAAGCGCATCCGGGTCGCGCTGGTCGAAGACCCCAAGCTCTCGTTCATCGAATTGATGCGGGTCGTGCTGACCCAGATGAACCTCTACACAACGGGCTCGAGCAAGGTCGATTATCTCGAAACGCTGGACAAGCTGCTCAAACTGCGCGGCAAGGAAGAGCGGATCGCGATTATCGTCGATGAATCCCAGCTTCTCAGCGACGACGTGCTGGAGGAGCTGCGGTTGCTCTCGAATCGCGCCGACCGCAGCCTGCAGCTCATCCTGGTTGGCCATCCGGAACTCGCCGAGCGGCTGAAGAAGCCGGAACTGCGCCAGCTCAATCAGCGAATCTCCTCGCGCGGCGTCCTGACTCCGCTCACGCCGGTGCAGGCGATCAAATACGTCGAATGCAAGCTGAGCGCCCAGGGGACCAGCTGCGCTCAGGTCTTCGAGCGCGGCGCGCTCAAGCGTCTGCTCCGGCGCAGCGACGGAATCCCGCGCAAGGTCAACATGCTCTGCCATACCGCTATGCATACGGCGTACATGGCGGGAGAAAGAAAAGTTTCCTCCAAGACCGCGAACAAGGTCGCCACCGCCTACTACGATTCGTTGAAGATCGAACGGCCGGGCTTCAGCCTGGGGCGTTTGAAGATGCCCGCGCTCTATGTGGGCGGCGCGCTGGCGGCGCTATTGCTGTTGAGCTTCCTGCGCCCGCACTCCGGGCCGGTAAACCAGGCCGCCTCGGCCAGCGAGCCCGCAAAGCAGGTGGCGCGCGCGGCCGCGCCGGCGGGGCCGGTCAGGGCAGCTGCGCTGGCGCAAACTGCGGCCCCTGCGGATCCGGCAAATTCCGCCTCGCGCACGACTCGTCCCGAACTGCGAGCGTCACTCAATGCGGCTGCGCCGCCCGCGGCCCCGGCGAGCAGCGTTGCCGCTCCGGCGACGGCGCCAGCCGCCGTTGCGCCCGCTCCGGCAGCGCCCGGCCAGGCAGCAGTGCAGAAGCAGCCCGGAGCGTCCGCAGCTCCGGTACTGCAGGGAAGCCAAATTATTGTCCAGAATGGCGATACGCTGGAGAAAATTGCGATCCGCTACTACAGCTCGAACGCCGGAATCAGCGAACTGATCAAGGCCAATCCGCAACTGACCGACGTGAACCATCTGACCATCGGACAGGTGATAAATCTGCCCCCGGGAATCGGTGGACACTCGAGAACGATTCCAGGCTTCGCCGGCGCGTGAGTGCGCGCGCGGCCGGCGGCTACGAGGCCGAAGAAATATAGCTCCGCAGGTCGTCGAGTTCCGACTGCGCTTCCTGCAGTCGCTGCTTCACCACGTCGCCGATACTGACGATCCCCTCGAGCGCTCCTCTGCGAACCACCGGCAGGTGGCGAATCCGCCTGAGCGTCATCACTTCCATCAGTTCGACGATCGCGTCGTCGGGCGAGCAGGTCCGGACCTCGGTCGTCATCAGGCGCTCGACCGGCATCGCCGTCACCGCTTCGGCATGCCGGGCAATGCCGCGGATGACGTCGCGCTCGGAGACGATCCCGACCAGGCGGCCGTCTTCATTGACCACGGGGGCGGCGCCGATGCGATTCTCGCTGAGTACCTTCACCAGCATGGCGACGGTGTCGCGCGGCGCGACCGTAACGACGTTGTGCCCCTTCATCTCCAGGACCGCGGAAACCTTGGTTGCCATCTTGCGATCTCCTGGGCGTATTTGACCGACAATCCAAGTCTGCGCGCACGGTCGCCCGAGGATCAAGCCTGTTTTTTGCAGGCTCGCGCCATCACGGTCGAGGGCGGACAGGCGGGCTCGTTGACGGCGCCGGCGCCCGCCCTGGTCTGACGGGAATCCACGCCCCCAGAGCTGCGTTCGTCCCGGACCGGCGGCTACCTGGTCTTGGGCAAACTCACGAACACCGCGGCCGCGACTACTGAGGTCCAAAGCCCGTCGCGATCGCCGATCGCCGATTGCGTCACGTTGCGGGTCGTGACGATCTTGTCCGAAAGTTTCCAGATGTCCTTACGTTCGTCGTAGCTCGCGTTGGGATCGAAATCGACGCCGAGGATGGTCGCGAGCATCGTGGCCGCCAGATCTTCGGCGTAGTCGCCAGCTTTCTGGTCGGTCTCGCCGAAACTCTTGTGCTCGGAGAGATAGCCGTACTGGTCCTTGTCCGCGGGTATCGCGAGGCCGACCGAGGCGGCGACCAGGCGATGCGGTTCGTTGGTGGCGTTGTCGTACATCACCGCGTACACGATCTGTCCGGGCTTCAGATGTTTGAGTCCTTCCTGCACCGGAATAACCCTGCATCCGGGAGGAAAAATCGAACTGACCCGTACCAGATTGAATTCCGCTATGCGGGCGTCGCGCAGCGCAAGCTCGAACGAAGTCAGCTTCTCGCTATGCCGTCCCACGCCCTTGGTCAGGAAAATTGCGTCTCCAATCGGCCCCATCTAGTTCCTCCCCGCCCTTGCTGCGGCGTATCGTCCCGCAAACCGGACAGTGACGTGATTTTACTATAAGCCGCCCGGCGATCGTACCCGAGTCGGCGTTGCGGCAGCGTTACATCGGAATTTCAGCCGGATGATCGCGCTGCCGCCGCAGACTTGCTTATCTTGCGCCTCGCGCTCCCGCAACAGGGGGCTCTCCCGATCCGCTTTTTCGCTCGTCGCGGCATTTGCCGCCACGCCGCGAGGTGTGGTAGCGCGGCTTGAAGAGCGACATTTTTTCCAGGAGGACCGACGATGATTTCGCTTAGCGACTATGCTTCATACGACGGACTTGGTCTGGCTCAGCTGGTGGCCCGCAAGGAGGTGACACCCGACGAGCTCGCCGCCGCCGCGCTCGAGGCGATCGCCAAAATAAACCCCAAGCTCAACGCCGTGCTGGGCACGCTTCCAGCGGAAAGCTCGGCCGCGATTCGCGCGGGCCTCCCCGCCGGCCCCTTCACCGGCGTACCGTTCCTGATCAAGGAGATCGTTCTGCACGCCAAGGGCGTGCGTTGCGAGATGGGCTCGAAACTGGCGCAGGGTTTCGTGGCCGACGCTGACACCGAATTGATGGCGCGGTTTCGCCGCGCCGGCCTGGTGCTCGTTGGCACCACGCAAACGCCCGAGTTCGGTTACAACCCCACCACCGAGCCGCGCGCTTTCGGCCCGGTGCACAATCCGTGGGACCTCGGACGCAGTGCCGGCGGCTCGAGCGGCGGATCGGGAGCGACGGTTGCCGCCGGCATCGTGCCGGTCGCCCACGCCAACGACGGCGGCGGATCGATTCGCATCCCCGCCTCCTGCAACGGCCTGGTCGGGCTGAAGCCCTCGCGCGACCGCGTCCCAACGGGCCCCGACTATGGCGATCCGCTCTGCGGCCTCGCCTGCGAATTCGTGTTGACCCGCAGCGTGCGCGATGCGGCTGCGATGCTCGACGCGGTGGCCGGCCCCGATGTCGGCGCGCCGGGCCATCCCGTGCCTCCGGCGCGGCTCTACCGCGAGGAGATCGCGACGCCGCCCGGCCGCCTGCGTATCGCGTGGACGGCGACGCCGGCTTCAGGAGCCAAGGTTGACTCCGAATGCGAAAAGGCCGTGCACGAAACCGTGCGGCTCCTCGAAAGCCTCGGGCATACGCTGATCGAAGACCGCCCGCGGGTCGATTGGAATGCGTTTCTCGACAGCGCACACGTCATTTGGACCGCGTTCGCCGTCGCCTCGATCGACTTTGCCGCGGCCGTGAGCGGCCGCAAACCGGGGCCCGACAACCTCGAGGCGGTGACGCTCGCCTGCTATGAGGATGGCAAGCGCTACTCAGCCGCGGATCTGATCAACGCGATGGCGCACGGCAATATGGTGTCGCGGCAGGTCGGCGCATTTTTCGAAAAAGTGGACGCGCTAGTGACGCCGACGATCGCGCGCCCGCCCGTGCCGCTCGGGGAAGTGAACCAGGACCGCAGGGGCATGACCGCGAAGGAATGGACGCACCAGGTTTTCTCATACGTGCCGTTCACTCCGCTCTTCAACACGACCGGGCAGCCGGCTATCTCGCTGCCGCTCCATTGGAGCGCCAACGGCCTTCCGATCGGAGTTCAGATCGCCGGGCGCTTTGGCGATGAAGCGACCCTGCTGCGGCTCGCGGCGCAGCTCGAGCAGGCGCGTCCGTGGGCGGCAAAGCGTCCGCCGACGCACGCGGCGACGGCCTGACAGCCGCGTCGGGTCAGTCCAGTCCCGCTATTCGCGCGACCACGCGATCGACAAAGGCGCCGGCCGAGCCGAGGTACGCGGCAGGATCGGTGAGGCGGTCGATCTGTTCGGGACCGAGATGGGAGCGTACCTCGGCGTCATCGCAAAGCGCCTGCGCCAGCGTTTTGCCCTCGGCAAGCGCGCGATCCGAGACGCGCTTTAGCGCCCGATGGGCCGCCGCGCGGCCCATCGCCGGCACAAGCCCGCTCGCGACCGCCTCCGCCATGATCAGCCCGCCGCCAAGCTTCAGGTTGCGGCGCATCCGCGCGGCGTCGATCGTCATGCCCTCGGCGATCGTGCGCGCGTGCGCGACCGCGCCCGCGCACAGCACGAAACATTGCGGGACCGCCAGCGCCTCGCTCTGCCATGGACCGGCCGCGCGCTCGTGGTCCTGCACCATCGCGTTCAGCGCCACAGGCGCGAGCGCATGCACGCCGCGCGCCGCGGCGATTACGTATTCGGCGGCGACGGGATTGCGCTTTTGCGGCATCGTGCTCGAACCGCCGCGGCCCCTCGCATGCGGCTCGAAGACCTCACCCACTTCCGTTTGCATCAAAAGCGCCACGTCGAGCGCGAACTTGGAGAGGCTGCCGCAGATGAGACCCAGCAAGGCGACTATTTCCGCGACCCGATCGCGCGCGGCGTGCCAAGGTAAATCCGGCATGCCAAGGCCGAGTTCGTGCGCGAGCGCTCCCGCGACCGCGAGGCCATGCTCGCCGAGCGGAGCAAGCGTTCCCGCGGCGCCGCCGAACTGCACCACCAGCGCGCGGCGCGCAGCCTGTTCGAGCCGTTCGAGATGAGCCGGAAACGGCGAGGCCCATACCGCGCACTTGAAACCGAAGGTTATCGGCACCGCCTGCTGCAGATGCGTCCGGCCCGCCATCGGCGTGTCGCGAAACTCGCTCGCGCGTCTCGCCAGCGCGTGCGCGAGCGCGACGAGGTCGCGCCGCAGATACTCGAGCCCGCTTCGCATCCGGAGCATCAGGGCGGTGTCGAGAATGTCCTGCGTGGTCGCCCCCAGATGGATATGGCGCGCGGCCTCGTCCCCTGCGGCGCGGCCAAGTTCGTCCACCAGCGCAGGCACCGGCACGCCGGTCTCGCGCACGCCTTCGGCGATTCGTTCGAGCCGCAGGTTTTCGACTCGGGCCGCTTTTGTGATCGCGTCGGCGACGTGCTGCGGGACGAGGCCCACCTTCGCCTCGGCGCGCGCCAGCGCAGCCTCAACGTCGAGCATCGCCTGAAGCTCGGCCGCGTCGGAAAAAAGCGCGCGCATCTCGGCTGTGCCCCAGAGCGCGCCGTAGATTTCCGAATCCGCCGGATGCACGCTCATCGGTTCCGTCCGCGCAACTGCGAGCGCATCGTTCCAACGCGGCGAGCAAAATGGTCTCGTCTTTTATACATCAAGAAAGACGGTCTCGTCGGCGCCCTGCAATACGATATCGAAATGAAGCACGCGCTCGGCTGCGCCAGCGCCGGCCGCGCGCGCAATCAGCGTCGCCCGGCGCTTTGCGGGAAGCGCGCTCAGCAGCGGATCGCTCTCGTTGAGCGGCTCGTCTGGGAAATAGATGCGGGCAGCGAGCCGCTTCAGGAGCCCGCGCGCGAACACCGACACGTTGATATGCGGCGCCTGCATCGCCCCGCCTTCTCCCGGCACCGCCCCCGGTTTTACCGTGCGCAGGCGAAACCGCCCTTCCGAATCCGTGGGCACCCGGCCGAAGCCGTGGAAGTTGGGATCTATCGGTCTGTTCTCCTGGCCGTACTCTTCGCGATCTTCGGGATGGTCGTAGCGGCCGGCGGCGTTGGCTTGCCATATCTCGATCATCGCGTCGCCGACCGGCGCGCCGTTGCCGTCGAGCACGCGTCCTTCGATTGCGAGACGCTCGCCGGCGGCGCCGCGCGCCGCGAGATCGTCCCATCCCTCGTGCAGCAGCGCGCCATGGAAAAACGGTCCGATGGTTTGCGAGGGCGTGAGACGGCTCATCGCGCGCCACTGCTCCTGCCGCTCTCGAACGGGGTGGAGTCGCGGCCGCGCAGCACGATATCGAAACGATAGCCGAGCGCGCGCTCTGGGATGGTCGTCTCGATATCGAACGCGCAGACCAGACGCTCGCGCGCCGCCGGGTCGGGCACGCTCTGGAAGATCGGATCGAGCTTGAGCAGTGGGTCGCCCGGAAAATACATCTGCGTGATCAGCCGGGTCGCGAAGCCGGGTCCGAAGAGGCTGAAATGAATATGCTGCGGACGCCACGCGTTGTAGTGATTCTTCCACGGATAAGCGGCCGGTTTGATCGTCGCAAAATGATAGGCGCCGTCGGCGCCGGTCGTCATGCGGCCGACGCCGGAAAAATGCGGGTCGAGCGGCGCGTCGTGCCGATCGACGTCGTGTGCGTAGCGGCCTGCCGAGTTCGCCTGCCAGATTTCGAGCAGCGCGCCGGGAACCGGGCGGCCATCCTCGTCGAGCACGCGGCCGGTCACCACGATGCGCTCGCCGAGCGCCTCGCCGCCGGCGAAATGCGTCAGATCAGCGTCACCGGCGCTAACCATCTCGGCGCCGAGCCGCGGCCCAGTTATCTCGGAGAGCGTATGTGCGATACGAATCGGCGGGTTTTTCGGGACGCGCTTGTGCGTGCTCGTGTATGCCGCGTGGTCGTAGGGCGGATCGACTCCGCTTGCGATGCGGCGGTAACCGAGGAGCCTGCTCGTCATGGCTTCTCTCCCTGGCTCCTCACGCGGCCTCCATTGCGAGCCCCTTGTATCAGAGCGGGCGGCAGATGACGTTGAGCACTGCCTGGCGCCGCTCCTCGCGCACCGTGCGGAGCGCGCGCCCAAGCGCCGCTGGCAATTCCTTGGGGTCGCTCACCGCCTCGCCGTAACCGCCGCACGCCTGCGCAAACATCTCGTACGCCGGTTGCATCCCGAACCGCACGAACGGCATCTCTCCCGTGCGCATCGACCATCCTTCCGGATGCACGCCCTCGACCGAACGATGCACCGCGCCCCATCCGCCGTTGTTCGCGATGATCGTCAGGGTCGGCAATCCCAGCGTGGCCGAAGCGAGATGGCATGCGCTCGGCACGCTGAAGATGTAGCTGCCGTCGCCGACCACCGCGACCACCGTCTTGTCCGGCGCGCCCAGTTTGATTCCGAGCGCCGCACCGACGCCCCATCCGAGATGCCCAGCCGTGGAATGGCCGAACTGCATGCCGGGACGGTCAAGCATGATATGGCGGAGACTCATATCGTACTCGTTGACGAACACCGTTTGCTCGTCGCGCGCGCGATCGAGGCAGTGCGCGAGCCACTCCAGCGTGACGTGAGGATTCCTACTGGCGGCTTCGATTTCCGCCTGCGTCGCCGCGGCGAGATCGCGATGCTGTCCGGCGATTCTCGCCGCGCGCCGTTCGATGGCGCCTTTATACGCCGAGCGCATCGGCGCGAGCGCCTCGGTCAGCATCGGAATCGCCACGGCCGAATCGGCCTGCACCGCTAAATCGGAAGGGAAGCCCCATATCGGGTAGCGATCGTAAATCGGGTTGACGCCCAGATGGATGACCCTGGTCTCGGCGCCAGGAGCGCGCAGATGCGGAATCCACGGGACGTCGGTATCGATCACCACGATGAGATCCGTGTCGTCGAGGTAGGGCGCGGGATCGTAGCCGAGATGCAGGGGATGGTTATTGGGAAAGTTTACGTACGCGGGGTTCGGATGCTCAACCACCGGCAGCGCGAACGACTCGGCCAGCGCGACCAGGCTCGCAACCGCCGCCGGATTGCGCCCGAGCATCCGCGTCACAATCAGCGGATGCTTCGCCTCCGCGATCATCTGCGCCATCGCGGCGAGCGCAGCGGGCGACGGCGCCGGCGGCATTACCGGCGCCGCGAGTCCCTTCGGCGAGTAGCCGAATTCGCGCTGCGCCGCGGCCAGCACCTCGCGCGGCAGGCTCAGATAGACCGGCCCGCGCGGCTCCGCCATCGCGACCGCGAACGCGCGGCGCATCACGGCCTCGAGCTGATCGAAATTGCGCAGCTCATAGTCCCACTTCACAAACTCGCGCACGATCGAGCCCTGGTCGAAGGATTCCTGCCCCCAATGGATCAGCGTGTCGCGGCTGCCGGGCATCCCGGCTTCGGTTAGCGGCGTACGTCCGGCGCACAGCACGAGCGGCACGTTGGAGCGATACGCGTTCATCAGGGCGCCGAGTGCGTTGGCGGTGCCCGGCGTGGTATGGACCATCGCGACCGCAGGTTCGCCAGTCGCCAGGTAGTAGCCGTGCGCCATGCTGACGGCGCAGCATTCGTGCGCGACCATCATCGCGCGCGGCGCAGGCTTGCCATCGACGGTGCGCTTGGAGAAGGCGTCGATGATCGAGGCGAAATCAGTGCCGGCGTTACCGATCAGATAGCGCACGCCGAGCGCGTCGAGCATTTCGAGGAAGGCCTGCGCGGTGTTCTCGACCGGGACCGTCTTGCGTGTGCTCATCGTGGCCAGCGCCCCCGCGTATTCGACAGCGCGCTCTCAACCGAAAGCAGAGCATACCCCGGTAAGCCCGCACTTGCGACCTTATCGGCGTGGCGCGGGCCTTGGTGGATGCGGCTTTCGGCGCATCGCGCTTTCGATGGAAAATGCGTCATGACGCGCCTTCTCGCGTTCTCGCGCAGATTGCTCGACGCCCGCATCTTCATGCGGGCGGCCATCGCGCTCGCGCTCGCGGCGGCGTGCGCGGTTCGCGGAGTCGCTCCCGCCCAAGGCGACCATGTCGAGCCAGCGTGGCGCGCGATCGTGCTCAAGGGTGCGGCAATCCCGCAGCTTCTCGGCAGCCCGGAGAGCCATCTCGAGGCGCTCGCGCTCCGCGGCGGACATCTTGCGCCGATTCCGTTCCAGGTCGATGAAGTCCTGCCCGACGGGCGCTACGCGTTGACAGAAGGCCCCGAGCCGCTCAGCGACGATAGCCCCGGCATTCTCGACCGCGACGATGAAATAGCGATGATGCTCTCCGACCTGGGCGAGCGAGCATCGCCGCCGCCGGCCGAGCTTCCGGCAAACGCGCTCCAAATCGAAGCGGAGGACGCCGCGACCCATACGCTCCGCTATGCGTATCTCGCGGCCGTGCCATCGCCGCACCTCAGCCCGGTTTCGTATGTCAGCTACGAACCCGCGCGCGGCGCCGTTGACGGCGGGAGCTACCGCATGACCTTTCGCGGTGATTTTCCGATCGGCCTGGCGCTCCGAAACGGCCGCGGCAATTTTTCCTCGAGCCTCATCGAGGGCACCCATGTGCAGGTCGCGGCGCGAATTCTGAAGCTCTTCAAGTTGCGGCTCAACGCGAGCGGCGTGGCGAACGGCGTGATGGCGTGGCATCGCGGCCCCGTCCGGGTAATCCGGCGCGTGAGCCACTCGGTAAAGCTGCTCTTCGGTATTGAATCGCCGCGCGTTTTCAGCGACGAGATTTTCTATCGCGACTACGCGGAGGATTCGTTCCTCGCGCGAGTTCCCTGGCTGCCGCGGCTTTTTTTCGACGACGTTCAGATGCGCACGTGGCTCGATTTCGTCGGCGTCGAGGACTTCGCGCTTGGATGGCGAGCGAACGAGTGGCGCGTGCTTGCGCCCGAGTCGAAGCGCGCGGCGCTGGCGGCAGAGCTCCGCGACGAGCCTGAGATGAAATGGCTCGCCCTTAGAGGGCGCGGCAAGCTTGTGTTGCAGACTTTCATGCCGTCGCCCGATTTCGAAACGCTCCGGCGCCGATTGTACTATTGCGACGGCGCTGTAGCGGCGGACAAATCAGAGCAGGCAGCCTCGTCATGCGCCGGCGGCGGGCTTCAAATCGGCTACCTGATGACCGGATGGGAAAACCTGGCAGCCGGAACGCATCGGGTCGATTCGATCCTGATGGTTCTTGCCGGTGGCGCGGAGCCGGACGCGGTCCTGCGCGAGCTTGCCGCGGCCCCCGTCGTAAAGGTGCGACCGGCGAAGCCCTAATCGGCGCGCTTCAGCGGATCGTTCCGAGCTGGCGCAACAGCGGCATGATCTCGCGCTCGAAGCGCAGCGTATCCTCGTAGTACGCGAGAAACACCATCAGCAGCCCGTCCATCCCCGAGCGATAGAGACGGTCGAGACTCTCGGCAACCTGCTCGCGCGTGCCGACCAGCGGCAACGCGCCGCCGCCGAGCGCGAACATCTCGAGCGTGAAGTTGTCGAAGGACCCGCTTTGCGGCAGCAGACCATGCGCCCAGTTCTCGGTCGCCTCGCGATCCATCTGTTCGACGATGCGGCGGCGCTCGTCATTGGCCTCGCGTTCGGTATCTCGCCACAGCACGAACGGGTAGCAGCAGCACTTTACGGCGCGTCCGTAGCGCGCGGCGCGCGATCGAATGTCGGCGGTCAGCCCCGCGCAGTCTTCGAGCGACGGCGGTGAGATAAAGGCCCAATCGCACAGGCGCGCGACGAGTTCGCGCGCGTCCTCCGAGACGCCGGCGTTGGCGATGGGCGGATGCGGTTTGCGCGTGGGCTGCGGCATCACCCATCCGCCGCGAATCCGGTACCATTTCGATTCGTGCTCGAACGCGCCCGGCTCGCAGGTCCATAACCCCTTGACGATTTCGATGTAGGCCGCGGTGCGCGCGTAGCGTTCGCCATGCGGCAGCACTTCGATTCCCATCATCCCGAACTCGCGCTCGCTCCATCCGCTGACCACGTTGAGGCCCCATCGCCCCTTCCCGATATGGTCGAGCGTCGCGCCCATCTTGGCCGCGACCAGCGGATGGAAGATCGGCACGTGCACGGTGGAAAAGACCTGGATGCGCTCGGTGGTCGCAAGCAGCGCACCCGCCCAGGTCATCGTTTCGAGCGAGGTGCCGAGGTAGTCGGTCTTGCCGCCGTAGCCCTTCCACTTCGCTACCGGAAAAAGAAAATCGAAGCCGGCAGCCTCGGCCGCGTGGGCGATGCGGGCATTCGCTTCGTATGTCCAGTCGTCAGGCTCCGGCTTGTAGGTGCTGATCGAGTACGCGTTGCTGCAGTTGGGCATGAAGAGCCCAAGGCTGAGCGGCGCGCGCGGTTCCGCATTGGCGGCGCGCCGCGCTCCGGCGGCGGCCGGCCTAACCTCGTTCATCGCATCCTCCCTGCGAAAATCGTCATCCCGATCCGAATCGGCCGGCGTCGCGCCTAGCGGATGGCGAGACGCTCGACCGCGCGCAGAATTCGCGCGCGCCGCTCCTTGGGGTCGGGCGCAAACGATTCGGGTTCGAGCGCCGTCGCGGTCACGCCCGCCTTTTCGAACTCGGCCAGCCGCGCCCGGCAATGGTCGATGCCTCCGAAAACGTAAATTTCCTCGAGCATCCGATCCGGCACGGCGGCGACCGCGGCCTTGCGATCGCCCGCGTTCCAGGCCTTCGCCGCGGTCGTGGCTTCGGCCTCGAAGCCGATCTCACGGAAAAAATTATTGTACTGCGGCACGGTCATGTAGGCGGTCAGATGGCGCCGCAGCTCGCTGCGCAGCGCGTCGTTGTCATCGTCAACCGCGACGAAGATCCGGCAGACGACGTCGAGCGGCGCGCTCGGGTCCTTGCCGGCCGCGCGCTGGCCCTCGCGCACGTGCGCGATCATCGCCGGCAACGCCGACGGCGTGATGAAGTTGGTGATAAGCCCGTCGGCGATTTCGCCCACCAGCCGGAGCATCTTCTCGCCCTGGGCGCCGAGGTAAATCGGCGGCGGCCGGTCGAGCGTGACGGCCATGCGAAAGCCGTTGACCTGTACGGTCTTGCCCTTGAGAGTAACCTTCTCGCGGCTGAACGCACCGCGAATCGCGGCGACGGTCTCGCGCACCCGGGTGAGCGGATGCTCGAACGGCACGCCCATCCACTGCTGCACGATCACCGGCGACGAGGTTCCCAATCCAAGGATGAACCGGCCGCCCGAAAGCTGCTGCACCGTCGCGGCCGACATCGCGATCAAGGCCGGCGGCCGGGTGAACGCCGGCACGATCGCGGTGCCCAGCCGCTGCCTGGGCGCGATCATCGCCGCGGCCGCGAGCGGCGAGAAGGCGTCGGTCGCGTACGACTCGAACGACCAGAAATCGTCATAGCCGGCGCGCTCGGCGGTGCGCACGAGTTCGGTGAAGTGCTCGTTTTGAAAGGTTTCGAGCGGAATCGTAATTCCATGTCGCATCGTCGCGTATTTCTCCATCGCGCGCGGCTGCGGGCAGACAAACGCCAGTGGCTCGTTGCGCGCACCGTCTTTATTACATGGCTCTGCGCCCGAGGCCAATTCGCCGGCTCGGATCGGACAACGCGCGTTTCACGAATTTTCAGAGACGGGGTTGTATATGCGATTGGTGCCTTCCGCCCGGTTGCCGCCGGCCGGGCGCGCGAATAGGATGCGTCAGCCGCGGTGCCACGCCGCCGCCGGACAGGTTGGTAAACCGTGACCGCCACACCCGACACGCGACGGCTGGAGATTGCGGATAAACCCGCCGGTCGGCCTCGGCGAATCCCGATACTCGACCGTGTTCTGCCGACCGAGCCGGATTCGCCTCAGGCGTGGCTGATCGTTCTTGCCGCTTTTCTCTCGATGTTCACGCTGTTCGCGGTGGCGTACAGCTTTGGCGCGTTCGTCAAGCCGATGACGGCGGAG
>DASXMQ010000010.1:0-8453 GCA_036495625.1 Binataceae bacterium (SeqCode)
GCCCACGACCGTGATTCCCAAGCTCCGGAAGGTGCTGTCGGTGCTGCGGCCGGGAATCTTTTCGTTCTGGCTCGACGGCCCAGTTCCGGCCAGCGATCGGATGACCTGTCTGCGGTTGCTCGGCACGGAGGTAATTCCGCGCCTGCGCGAGATCGGCAAGGAACTGGGCCTCGCCGGCCCCTTTGAGCGCACGCCCGGATCGACGCCGCTCGGTCCGACGGGCAAGCCGGAATATATCGGCTCGATGGAGGCCTTGGGAGCATAGCATTAAGTCGCGGCGGCGCGCCGCGCAATTATGGCCGCGCCCGCGCTTGAGGTAGATATACAGTCAGGGAATGCAGCGGGCAGTAGAGCTCACAAGACGGAGACGGAGGGCTTGATATGCACATAATGTATTTCACTGAACGGCCGTACCTCGACGTTCCCGAAGACGAGGTCCTGAAGATCCAGAGCTTCTTCGGCGTTCCCAACCGCTTTTTCGACCCGGCCAAAGGCGCGAAGCTCCTCAACGAATATCTCGACGACAAGGTGATCGCCGAGGAGCTTGGCTTTGACGGGGTGATGCTCAACGAGCATCACGGCACGCCCTTTTGCATGGGCGCCGTGATGGACATGGAAGCCTCGATCCTCGCCCGCATCACCAAGAAGGTGCGTATCGTGCTCCTCGGCAATCCGCTGCCGGTGGTCGCCAACCCGCTGCGCCTGGCCGAAGAGCTGGCGATGATCGATATGATCTCGGGCGGACGGCTGGTGACCGGATGGGTGCGCGGCGCAGGCAGCGAGCAGCTCGCCAACAACGCCAACCCAGCGTACAACCGCGAATACTTCAACGAGGCCCACGACCTCGTGATCGCGGCGTGGACGCGTCCGGGTCCGTTCCGATGGGAAGGCAAGCACTTTCACTACCGCTTCGTGAATCCATGGGTGCTGCCGATCCAGAAGCCGCGTCCGCCAATCTGGATTCCCGGGCTGGTGAGCCCCGAGACGCTTTTGTGGTGCGCCAAGCACAAGTATCCGTACCTGGCGCTCGCGACCTACCTCGAACCGACGGTCGAGATGTGGAACCTGTACACGCAGGCGGCGGCCAAGGAAGGATACCAGGCGGGCACCGAGAATTTCGGCTACCTGCAGAAGGTCTTTGTCGCCGAGACCGAGGAGAAGGCGCAGGAACTGGGCAAGATGGATCTTTACGGAGGTGGACTGACGCATTTCGCGCGCGGCGAGTGGATGTTCCCGCCGGGATATAACTCGAAAGAGGCGACGCGGCGGATGGCGCGGCAGTTCGCCGATCCGAACAATCCCAACGGACCCGCGCTGTTCCAATCGATAGAGGGCGAAGTCGATGTCGAGGGCCTGCGCAAGGCGATCTACGCTGGATACGAGAGTGCGCAGAAGAACAATCAGATCATCGTCGGCACGCCCAAGACGGTGATTCCCAAGCTTAAACACATTCTCGACGTGCTCCGGCCCGGAATCTTCGCGTTCTGGCAGAACGACGGGCCGATCCCGACCGAGGCGCGCCGTACCAGCATGCGGTTGATCGCCGAAGAGGTGATTCCGCCTATGCGCGAGCATGCCAGGATGCTCGGGCTGAAGGATCCGTTCGAGCGCCAACCGCGATCCGTGCCGCTCGGCGCTTCGGGCAAGCCCGAACCGGTGGCGCATGCGGAGGCGCTGGCCGCGACGGCCTAGGCGTTCGACGGCGCGCGCGGAAAGTACTAACAAGGGCAGCGGCGCGCACTCCTTACGGAGCGCGGGCCGCTGCCCGCTTTATTTATACGACCCGCCGCGACAGATTCAGTTGCGCAGCTCGTCGAGCAGAGCTTTAGCGTCCTTCAAGTCGGCGGTGTCAGAGCCCTCGCTAAACCAGCCGTAGATTTCGGCTAGCATCGCGCGCGCCTCGCCGCGGCGGCCGCACCTGGTCAGCAACGGCGCGAGGGCCAGTGCGGCCTGCAGCTCGTGATACCTGTCGTTCATTCCCCTGGCTAGTGCAATCGATTTACGATATTCCGCCTCCGCCGCATCGTCGCCGTCGGTTTCGCGCAGCAGGTCGCCGCGAAGGCGATGATAGAAAGCGTCGTTCAATACGATCGCAATTTTTTCCCGAGTACTCTGCCACTCTTCGAGAATTGCCGCGGCGCGCTCGTACTCGCCGATTTTCTGCCAGGCTTCGGCCGCGTAGAGGAGAATTTGATAGCGAACCATGCCGGTGTCGGTTCCGCTGAACCGCTTCAGCTCCTCTTCCATCATTTCTACTCCCGGTTTGACCTGCCCTTTTAGCGTGAACGCCCACGCCCACAGTCGTTTTGTTACCGATGTCCAGAACGGATAACCGTGTTCGTCGCAAAGGGTCAGCGCGCGATCCAGGATTGCCAGTGCCTTCTCCGGCTCGCGCCGGCGATCGTGGGTTTCGGCGGTATTCGTCAGCGCCATCGCGAAGCTGAAGGGGTCTGTTTTGGCGTCGAGCCCGGCGAGCGCCTGGTTTGCCTTGTCGAGCGCCTGATCCGGATAGCCGAGAAACAGCAGCACCTGGCTCAGACCGACCAAGCAGAGCATCTCGGCGTCCGGACCGGCGTTCGTCCGCCTGGCCCAGGTCCGCGATGAGCCGCCGCTCAGTGAAATCGCCTCTTCAAGATAGCGCCGGGCGCCGAGCAGGTCGCCGGTGTAGGTAAGAGCGCTGCCCATTGCGCGGTATGCGTCTTTCAGCATTCCGGGCTCGTTCACCTGCTGCGCGATAGTTTTAAGCTCCCGCGAGACTTCCAGCACCGATTTCGCATCGCCGCGTGTGAAGTGAAAACCCCAAAGAAAATTCAGCGCCGTGAAGAGCTCCGGACCCGCGCCGCGCCGGCGCGCGATTTCGCACGCCCGCTCGCAACTGCGCCGCGTTTCTTCCGACGAGAAGCCCTTGATCGCCATCAGGGCGGGACCGAGCGTGATGCGCACCCGTAGCTCGTCAAGATCGCGCTGCTCGCTCTCGGGGAGGACGGCCAACAATCCCAGGGCGGCATCGATATAGGCGATCATCTGCGAATAGGCGGAGCGTCGCCCGGCGTGCTCCGCCGCACGCGCCATGTACTCGAACGCTTTGGCCGGATCGTTGCTGCGGCCGTAGTGATGCGCCAACTCGTCGAGGTGATCGTCGAGGTTCGCCGCGAACTGCCGTTCGAGCGCCGCGCCGATGCCTTCGTGCAGCTGCTTGCGCCGTTCGATCAATACGGAGCCGTAGGCGACCTCCTGCGTGAGCGCGTGCTTGAAGACGTATTCGGTATCGCCCACCGCGGGCTGCTCGTAGATGAACTCTCCCAGCTGCAGGTCATTCAGCAGGCGGTTGAGTTCGTTGGCGGATTTCGCGATCAGCGCGCGAATCAGCGCGAGCGGAAATTCGCGGCCGATGACGGCCAGCGTCTGCAGCAGCTCTTTGGCGTCGTGCGGCAGCCGATCGATACGCGCCGCCAGCATCGCCTGTACGGTCGCGGGTATCCTGAGCGTATCGAGGGTCTGGGTCAGCTTCGTGGTTCCGTTGCGCGCCAGCGTGCCTTCTTCGAAGAGCCCCTGCACAATCTCTTCGATGAAGAAGGGATTACCCTGCGTCTTCTCCACGATCAGCGTTTTGAGCGCTGTCAAACTTGCATCGTTCCCGAGCAGAATAGTCAACAATTGCCCGGCGCTCTCGGGGCTGAGTGGGTTGAGGCGCAACTGAGTGTAGTAGCTTTTGTTGGTCCACGCGTGTGAATACTCGGGGCGGTAATTCACAAGTATCAGAATGCGGGATGTAGCTATCGAGTCGGCGAGCAGATCGAGCAGCCCCTGGGTCTCGGCGTCGATCCAGTGCAGGTCTTCGAAAATCAGCATCAGCGGCTGATTGAGGGATTCGCGGAGCAAAATGCGCTTGATTGCGTCGAGCGTGCGCCTGCGCCGCACCTGCCCGTCCATCTGCGCGAAAGGATCCTTGGTCTGCGCTTCGTTGAGGTATTCATCCAAGCGGTCGAGACTTGTTTCCCAATGAGTGCGCAGGGAAATGCGATCCGTTATGCCCAGCAGAGCAAGTATGTAGGGCCGGGCATTTTCGAGCGATGCGTCCAGAACCGCGAGCCGCCCCGCAACTTTTTCCCGCCGGCTCCGTTCGTCGTCGCCGTCGGTGAATTTGAAGTAGTTGGAGAGGAGCTCAATCACCGGCAAAAACGCGCTCGCCGTGCCGTGCGAAACCGAGTACGCCTCAAGGATCATCCAGTCCGGCGAGGTCCTGGGTTTGAATTCATGGAAGAGGCGCGACTTGCCCACGCCCGCCTCGGCCACCGCCGCGACGATTTGCCCATGCCGCTTGGCTGCGAGCGCCGCCGCCCGCTTGATAGCCTCCAGCTCATGCTCCCGTCCGACCAGGCTCGAAAGCCCGCGTCCCGCCGAGCGTTGCAGGCGCGAGCGCAGTGGACCGAGTCCAGTCACCTGGTACACATTGACCGGCTCGCTCACTCCCTTGACGGGCGTGGGTCCGCGGGGCTTGAGCGCAAAATATCCTTCCACCAGGCGCCGCGTATGTTCCGTGATCGCGATCGAGCCGCTTGGCGCCACGGTCTGCATCCGCGCGGCGAGGTTAGTGGTGTGCCCGATCGGCGTGTACTCGACATTGCCGCCGCCGGTTGAAATCGACCGCACCACGACTTCGCCGGAATTGACGCCGACGCGGATTTCGAGCGGCGCTCGGCCGGCCGCGAGCAGCTTGTCACCATAGCGCCGCAGCTCTTCCTGCATCCGCAACGCCGCATATAGCGCCCGCTGCGGATGGTCCTCGTGGGCGAGCGGCGCGCCGAAGAGCGCAAAGATGCCGTCGCCGGTGCTCTGCACGACATAACCGCCGTAGCGGCGTACGGCTTCGATCATCAACTTAAGCGCCGGATCGACGATCGCGCGCGCCTCTTCGGGGTCGAGATCCTGTTCGAGCTCGGTCGAACCCTTGATGTCGGCGAAGAGCGCGGTGACGGTCTTGCGCTCGCCGTCGAGCCCTTCCGGGGTAGCGGCGCGCTCGGACGCGACGCAAACCGCGGGCCGAGTCTGACTGGCGGCGGAGGCGGCGGGCGCGGGCGGAGAAGCCGCGGCGGCGAGCGCCGCTCCGCACTCGCCGCAGAATCGCGCCTGGGGCGGGTTTTCGGATCCGCACTTCGGGCAGCGCGGACTCAGGCCGGCGCCGCAGCGGATGCAGAACTTTTTGCCCGCGGCATTATCTAGGTTGCAGCTCGAGCAGCGCATTGGCGATGGCTCGATGGAAGCAGAGCCCCGCCACTTGTATCACGCGCGCGCCTGCGAGGTCATTGCCGCTCAAGAGGCGGCCGGGTGCTTCGGTGTCGGATCGAGCGCTCTCCGGGCGCCGCCGGCTCTGCCGGATCGAGCCCGGAGAACGCGCTTGGGGCGAGTGCCGCGAAAATGCGCGTCCGCTTACGGACATACCTGCGCCGCATTGGCCACGGCGTCCGGTACCAGGTTTGGATTATGGCTCGCCGGAATGAACGCCATACCGCCCGGGTTCATCAAGCCGTTGACGATCGGGGTCACGAATCCGCTGCTGAGGTTGGTCTGCCCGACAAATGCGGCAACCGTCGCGCCTCCCGGCGTCGAGGTCGCGACGATGGCGGTATATGCCGCGCCCGGCGAGAAATACGGCGCGGTTATCGCATACACCGTTTCGGCGTCCTTGTCGGCCACGAGCAGCGTGCCCTGTGCCGCATTGGCGAAGACCGTGTCGTCCGCCGTCGTATTGCCCGGCGTGTCGCCGCCCGCCGCGGAAGTCAGCGGGACGACGAAATTTTGCTGGCAAGGAAGGCCCGGATGCTGCACGACGATCAGTTCGCCATCGCCCTGCGAATCGAGCAGCAGCTCGCCGAAGGGATCGACGATCATCGAATCGGGATCGGTCAGCGCCAGCGTTTCCGGGTCGCCCGTCAGCACGTTAGTCGCAGTGGCGTTGTCGTTCAGGATGCCGATGAGCTTGACTTTCTTGTCATGCGACTTGAAGCGCACGATGCCGGGCTCGTTGACCACTCCGGCGGTGGGATTGGATGCGCTCAGGTAAACGTCGTTGCCCTCGAAATCGATATCGTCGTAGCCGCCGCCGTGCGGCCCGGTGCCGAGGACGAACTTCTTTTGTCCGCCGGTCGCAGGATTGATGATGATGAGCGTCGAGTTGCCGTCTTCGTTCTGCGCCGCCCACAAATCGCCGGTCGTGGTGTTGTAACGCAGGCCGTCGTTATGTCCGACGACGGTATAGGTGCGGACGACGGTCCCGTCCATTTTGTATCTCACGATCGTGCTCATCGCGCCGCCTGACCCATCCGGAGCGCCGCCATTGCCATAACCGATGAACACATTGTCGCGCGAAAAAGTTATCGAATCGGGCGCGGTATAACCGCTTTCGGATATGGCGAAGGTGCTGACCGAATAAGGCGCAACTGCCGACGGAGCGCTCACCGCACGGGCGGGGGCGGGATGTAACGCCGAAAGCAGCATCACGGCCGCGCAACCCGCGACAATCTTGCTTGCTGCGCGTAGTTTTGAACAAACGCTTTTCATAATTCTGTCCCTCCGGGCTCCTGGCTCGCCAGTTCAGGTTTCTCCTCCAGGAGATTGCGTCAGCGAAATAGCACGATCTCGCCGCCGCTGGAGTTATCGTGCGGTTAACGGAGGGTTAACAGGTTAAATTATCGGGCCGCGCCGTTCGGAATTTGATTCGAAAGTAGCTGCGGCCGACAACTCTCAAGCGGGAGGGTTTGGTCGGGGTGGCCGGATTTGAACCGGCGACCACACGCACCCCAAGCGTGTGCGCTACCAGGCTGCGCCACACCCCGACCCGAAGAGCTTCGATCACGCCTCACGCGCGGCGCGTCATTGACCGCGCGCGCCAAAATCTCAAGCGCTACGCCAGTATAGTTGCGCGCCACTCGAAATGCAGCCGCGCGTGCCGCTCTGGGCGGCGCGCGCGATTCGCTTTGGGCCTGCGCCGGCGTACGCCAATCGCCGCGCCCCGCTCGCGCTTGCTAGGTCTTTTTCTTCGCCGCCACGCGCGGCCGCCATTGCACGTATGACCGCATGTCGATCGAAAAGGTCCACGCGCCTTTCGGCTGGTTGATCAGATGCACGATCTCGCCGCAAATCGCCGAAGGCGGCACGAAGTGCGACGGGTCGGCGTCGGGCGCCGCTTCGCGCACGCGCGGGCTGTCCACGGCGCCGTCGACGTCGAGCGTCGCCGAATGGATGCCGAGGTGCATGTACTCGTAGGCGAGCGACTCCGCGATCGCGCGCTGCGCGACCTTGGAGGCGGTGTAAGCCGAGTAAAGCGCGGGTCCGCCGCGCGTCTCCGATCCGAGGACGAAGATGACGGTCCCATGGCCGCGCGCCGCCATCTTGCCCACCACGGCCTGCGTACAGAAGAACGGCCCGTAGGTGTTGACCTTGAGCTGAAAGTCGAAGTCCTCTTCGGTGATCTCTTCGAAGCGCTTGCGCAGGTACGCGCCGGCGTTGTTGATGAGCACCGAGATCGGCCCCAACTCGCGCTCCACCGCCTCGACCGACGCGAGCACCTGATCGCGCTTGGCGACGTCGGTCGGCGTCACCAGGGCCTTGCCGCCGGCCTTGACGATCAGTTCGGCGGTCTCTTCGAGCTGCGACTTGGTGCGCGCGATGAGTCCGCAAGCATAGCCTTCGCGGGCCAGGCGCTGAGCGATATCGCGCCCGATGCCCCGTCCGGCTCCGGTAACCAACGCTACTTTGGGTTCTGACATGGCGCTGAATCTTAGCCGAGCGGGCATCATCTGAAAACCCACGCGCGGCGAAAATCGCATGCGGGAACCGATCGCGGACCGCCGCGGGTTGGAGCTAAGAGAGGCCGAAGCGACCTGCGACGGCTTGTCGCTTCTACGGAGCGGATGATAGCCTTGGCCGAGAGCCCAGGAGAGATTTGCGTGAGCGCGGCGAAATGTCTGAGCGTGATCGTTCGAGGCGGGCTGGTAGTCCTGGGCCGGCGCGGCACAATTGTGATCGTGGCGTTCGCCCTGACCCTCATCGGCGCGGCTACCGGCGCTGCGCGCGCTCAGGACGCCGTCGAATCGGATTCCTCCAAATCGAGATCTTCATCGAGTTCTTCCTGGGAACGCGCCGATAGCGTACTAGAGGTTCCGTCCGTGTATGGTCCGAACGGTTCGGCGCCGTCCGATGGTTGCGCCGAGGACTGCTCGGGTTCGATCACCCCCGGCGCCGGCGAGGCTCCGATCGCCGTCCCGGGTAATGCGGATAATACTTCGAACGCGAGCGCTGGAACTGCCGACACCCTGACTGCCGAGGGCGCATCGGCGGGCGATTCCGACTCCGACGATTCGGCGCCCGACGATTCCGCGCTTGATGACAACGGCCCGCGGCAGCAACAGGACGCGTCCGGTACGGCAGGGCCGGGAGCCGCCGCTCCTGGC
>DASXMQ010000011.1:0-6916 GCA_036495625.1 Binataceae bacterium (SeqCode)
CGCCGGCTCGCAGGGAATTGCGGGTAACGCTCGCGAATCTTCCGCGAGTTGCGGCTAGCCGCGTCCAGCAGGATGACAGAGAGGCGGCCGGAGGACAGGCGGGAGTTTACGGCTTCATTAGCTCGGGCAGGCGGGCGGTGAAGTCGCTCCGCGAGAGCGTCATCTCGAACCCGGCCTCGCGCGCGGCGCCGAGCGCCTTGAGGTCCACGTGCGAGGCGAAGCCAATCAGCCGTGCGGCGGGCGCCGCGGCGCGCATCGCGCCGGCGGTCTCGACCGCCGGAAAAAGCGGGTCGGCGAGATCGACGAAGATCATCGCAGGCGCCTCTTCCTGACAGCGCGCGCCGGCCTCATTCAGAGAGCCGGCATAGGCGACGTCGAGACCCACGGCGCGGGCGACCGCGTCCACCTTGGAGCGAAAGAACAGGTCGTGCATCAAGCCGAGAATTCGAGCCATCGCTATTGCTCCCTGAAGCGCGCGGCGGAAAACGCGCTCAATTCCACGCCGGGGTTGCGGCCCATCACCAGATCGGCGATTATCGCGCCGGTAATCGCCGAGAGCAGGATGCCGCTGCGGAAGTGGCCGGCAGCCCACAGCACGTTGGCGACGCTCGGCGAGGGGCCAAGCACGGGCAACAGGTCGCGAGTCGCGGGGCGCAGGCCGGCCCACGCTTCGCGAAAGGCGGCACCGCAAAGCGCGGGCGCGATTGCCGCCGCGCCGCGCGCGATCTTGTCGATACCGGCCAGGGTGACGCTCTTGTTGTACCCGGCCTCCTCCATCGTCGAGCCCGCAAGCAGGCGGCCGTCGCGGCGCGGCACCAGGTAGCCGCGCAGCGAAAAGAGCGCGGGGCCGATCATGCCCGGTGCGACGTCGAAGCATACGATCTGCCCGCGCACGGGATGCAGTTTGACCCGGTCGGCCTCGAGCCCGCGAATCTCTCCCGCCCACGAGCCGGCCGCGTTGACTACGACGTCGGCCTCGCGAATCGAGCCGTCGTCCATGATCACGCCGGCGGCGCGCGCGCCGCGAAGCGCCAGCGCCTCGACCCGCGCGCCCTCGACGAATTCAGCTCCCGCCTTGCGCGCGGCCGCGGCATAGGCCTGCGTGAGTTTGCGATTATCGGTGCGCCGGTTGGTCGGCATGTGGATCGCGTAAACTGTCTCCGGCGAGAGCATCGGCTCGATCCGCCGCGCTTCGGCGCCGCTCAACTCTTCGAGCGGCGCGCCGGCGCCGCGCTGCCACTTCGCGCGGCGCTCAAGTTGAGCGCGCTCGTCCGCGTCCAGCGCGACGTAGAGAATGCCTGCCGGGTCGTATTCGGGATCGACGCTGCCGTCACGCACGAGGCGCTCGACGGTCGCCTCGAAGACGTCGCGCGCTTTCATGCAAAAATCAAAGAATGCGCCGGGGCCTTCGGCCTCGGCTTGCGGCGCGATCATTCCGGCCGCCGCCCACGACGCTTCCTGGCCCACGCGGCCGCGCTCGAGCACCGTGGTAGCGACGCCTTCGGCTGCGAGCCGCCAGGCCACCGAACATCCGATGATACCGCCGCCGATAACGATCGCCTTCAATTTCGTCGCGCTCTCCACTCTTTCACGCCCACGCAGCCCCGCGTTCGGAAGCTTCAGCTTAGCCGCGCGCGAAGCGGCACGAAAGGCGATGGTCGCGCGGTGTGAAATCACCAACCATGGTGCTAAAAGAGCTAAAATTCCCGCTCCAACCCGTCCAAAGCAGGGCATCTTTTCCGGACTGCGTTTGGATCGGACTGCCGCCCGCGGAGGTGCGCCATGTCGAAGGTTATCCGCGCGATCGAAACCAAACTGATTCATGCCGGCGAGCCCGAACCGCTCATCGGCGGCGCGGTCGCGATGCCGATTTTTCAGTCAGCGACCTTTGCCTATCGCGGCGAGCAGAATTACCACGACCTCCGCTACATCCGGCTGAGCAACACGCCGAATCACGACGTGCTCCATCGCAAGCTGGCGGCGCTCGAGAATGCCCAGGCGGCGCTGGTGACGGGGAGCGGGATGGCGGCGATTTCCGCCACCTTGCTCGCGCTGCTCGGCGCGGGCGACCGGCTGCTCGCGCAGGATTGTCTGTACGGCGGCACTCACGACCTGCTGACCGCCGACCTGCCGGCGCTTCAGATCGGCGCCGACTTCATCGACCCCGGCGACCCGGCGTCGTGGCGCGAACAGCTCACCGAGCGCACGCGCGCAATCTACGTCGAGACGGTTTCCAACCCGCTGATGGGGGTGGCGGACCTGCGCGCGGTGGTCGAGTTCGCCGCCGCGCACGGCCTCGTGTCGATCATCGACAACACCTTCGCCAGCCCGGTCAATTTCCGCCCGGCGGAGGCCGGCTTCGATCTCTCCCTGCACAGCTGCACCAAGTACTTGAACGGCCATTCCGACATCGTGGCCGGCGCAGTGATCGGACGCGCGGAGTTGGTCGAAAAGGTCGCGCACAAGCTCAACCACCTCGGCGGCGTGCTTGATCCGCACGCCTGCTTCCTGCTCCATCGCGGGATGAAGACGCTTGCCGTGCGGGTGCGTTATCAAAACGAGAGCGCGCTCAAGATCGCACGCTTCCTCCAAGTCCATCCCAAGGTGCAGCGGGTCAATTACCCGGGACTCGAAAGCAGCGCTGATCATCTGCGCGCCTGCGAACTGCTCGACGGCTTCGGCGGGATGCTGAGCTTCGAGATCGAAGGCGGCGTGGCCGCCGCCGAGCGGTTTATCGATCATGTGACGCTGCCGATCTCGGCGCCGAGCCTCGGCGGCGTCGAAAGCCTGATCACGCGGCCGGCAACGACGTCGCACTCCGGGATGACGCCGGAGGAACGCGCACGCGCGGGAATCGCGGAGGGGCTGATCCGGTTCTCCGTGGGCCTCGAGGCTACCGAAGATCTGATCGAAGACTTTACGCGCGCGCTAGCCGACTGCTGAACGCGCTCTCCGGCGGCTGGCGCCACGCGCTGTGGTAGGGATTGCCCTCTTGTTCAGAACGATCTTTGCTGCGAACGGCCCGCACAACTTTGCCGCAGACGATCCGTGACGAGCATCATGTGCTAAAAAGGGTCATCGCGCTTGTTAACGGAAGTTGCTACGGTAAGCCGGATTTTGCGCCTTGGGGAGACCGCTCAGCAGTAGCCGCGAGGCATCGTCGATGGCGGTCAGCAAACCTGTGCCGGCGGATTCCAGCAATGACCTGCGGAAGGTCGCCGATCAGCCGCCGGGCCCGACGACGGGTCCGGCCGCGGAGTGGACGCCGGGCGAAGGCCATACGCTCCTTGGGTTTCACGATCTGCAGGCAGCGATCCCGGGATGGAACCTGCACCTGCTGCGCACGGGCGCAGCACTGTTGGCCGGTTTCGAGATACTCTATTTCGTCGCCGACCATTTCCTTTCGCCTTTGCCGACGCCCGCAGACACCGCGCTGCACGCCGCCGCTATCGGGCTAACACTCTCCGTATTCGCACTTGCCTATTCACGATGGTTCGAACGCCACTGGCGGCTGGTCTGCCTCGCGAACCTGGTCGCGCTTTACGCCCTGACCCTCAAGTTGCGCCTGCTCACGGGCGACACCGGACCGCTTGCCCTCACTCTCATCCTCACTTTGATCGGTAGCGGTGCGCTGCTGGAGTGGTCCGCTCGCTGGCAGGCGGGGTTGAGCGCGATCGCGCTGGCGACGGCAGTGATGCCGCAATTGATGCACGGGCCATTCGGCAGAGTGAGCGCTTATCGATATTTCGGTGTCGCGCTGGGTATCGCGCTCGGACACTTCATCCTGGCGACCCGCGAGCGGTACCGCGCCGAACTGGCCGAGTGGCTAGACCGTCTGCGCACGAGCCATCGGGAACTGGCTCAGGCGCTAGCGGAGAGCGCGGCGACGATGGCCGGGCGCGAGCGAGCGGAACGCGAACTGTCCGCTGCACGCGAAGCACTGGCCGTTGAGCTGCGCGAGCTGGAGCTGAACCGGCGCCGACTCGCCGCCAGCGAGGACAAGCTGCGCAAAGTGCTCGAAGCCACGGGCGACGCGATCACGGTCAACCGACTCACGGACGGTCAGTATCTCGACGTCAACCAGGCCTTTTCCGACGTGACCGGCTACACGCGCGAGGAGGCGCTCGGACGCGGCCCTATGGAATTGGGCTTGTGGCACGACGCCGAGCAGCTCGACCGCCTGTTGCGGCTGCTCAAGACCGAGGGACGCCTGCGCAACCTGGAATGTACCTTCCGGCGCAAAGACGGAAGCCTGGTCGACCATCTGGTTTCCGCGTCGCTGATCAGGCTCGACGGCGAAACCTGCATCGTTTGGGCGACCCGTGACGTGAGCGAGATCAAACGCACCGAGCGCGAATTGCGCGCCATGCGCGAGGCGCTTTCAACCGAAGTGCGGGGGCTCGAGGCGAGCCAGGCACGGCTGCGTGATGAAATCGGCGCACGCGAAACTGCACAGCGTCAGGTGCGCGAGAACGAAGAGAGCCTGCGCAGAATTTTCGAGGCCAGCCTCGACGCAATCACGATCAAGCGCCAGAGCGACGGCCGCTATGTCGACGTCAACAACGCCTTCGAGGTGTTCGGCTACACCCGGGAGGAGGCGCGGGAAAAGACCGCGGAGGAGCTTGGAATCTGGGCCTATCCAAGGCAGCTCGCGGCCTTCACCGAAAAGATCAGACAGGCGGGGCGGATCAGCAACTTCGAGACCCTGTGCCGGACCCGGAGCGGAACGACCATCCCCTCGCTCGTCTCCGCGGTCACAGTTGAAATGGGCGGCGAGCCGTGCGTGGTCTCCTTCGTACGGGATATTAGCGCACTCAAGCAGACCGAGCGCGAGTTGATCGCCGCGCGCGAGGCGGCGCTCGCAGGCTCGGAGGCCAAGTCCCAATTCCTCTCCGTGATGTCGCACGAGATCCGCACGCCGATGAACGCGATTTTGGGGATGGCCGATCTCCTGTGGGAAACCCCGCTCACCGGCGAGCAGCACCTCTACCTCGAGACCATGCGCAACAACAGCGCCTCGCTACTCAACCTGATCGACGGCATCCTGGACCTCTCCAAGGTCGAGAGCGGACGGCTCAGCCTCGAGTGTAACGATTTCGACCTGGCCGAACTGGCCGAAGGCGCAACGGAAACGATGGCGCCGCAGGCGCATGAGAAAGGCCTCGAACTGGCTCTGCGCATTCCTTGCGCGCTTCCCACGGCGGTCGTCGGCGATTCGCTGCGTCTGCGGCAAATCCTGATAAACCTGCTCGGCAACGCGATCAAATTCACCGAACGCGGCGAAGTGACCCTGACGATCGAGGCCGCCGATGACGCGCCGACGGATGCCGAAGGCGCGGCCGCCCCTCCCGGCCCGGCCGCCACGGTCAGACGCGAGCGGCTGCGCTTCGTCGTGTGCGACACGGGTATCGGAATTCCCGCGGATCGGCAGGAAGCGATCTTCCTGAACTTCACCCAGGCGGATTTCAAGATCAGGCATCGGTACGGCGGCAGCGGCCTTGGCCTCGCGATCGTAAAACGCCTGGTCGAGCTGATGAACGGAAGCGTCGCGGTGCAAAGCGAGCCGGGCGCGGGCAGCGCTTTCAGTTTCACCATCCCGCTTGCGCTTCAACCCGGCCAACCTGCGAAGGCGTCGACGATTCCGGCATACATGGCGCGCCTTGCGGGCAAGCGCCTGCTGCTGGTCGACCACTCGTCAACCAGCCGCGCCATTATTTCCGAATTGCTGGCGCGCACCGGCGCCGAGGTCGAGGTGGCCGACGACGGCGGCGCCGCGATAGCCCTGGTCGAGCGCGCGCGAAGCGAGGGGCGCCCCTATGACGCGATCGTCGCAGACCATCGGACGCTGGAGGATGGCGAAGCCGCGCTCGTGCGGCATGTTCTTGGCGCGGGGTCCGCGCCTGGCGAAGCTTTGGTGCTGATGCTTGCGGCGAATAAGCTCAATTCGCAGTTCGAACGGCTGCGCGATCGTGGCCTCGAGCAAGGCCCGCATTGCCGTTACCTGCTCAAGCCGGTGCGGCGCGCGCAGCTTTGGGCGACGCTCGCCGCGGCGTGCGGCGTCGTCGCCGACGGCCGTGCCTACGGCAACGGCGCCGATGCGGCGACCGGCTATTCCGCGCCGCGCGATACCGTCATTCAGCAGTTGTCTCCGCGGCGCGCGGATTTCGTGATCGACAAGCCGCTCAGCATTCTCATGGCGGAAGACTCGGCCGATAGTCGTCTTGTAGTTCAAAGTTATCTGAAAGACACGCCGTACCTGCTCGACCATGCCGAGAACGGCGAGGTCGCGGTGCAGAAGTTCGCCGCCGGCAATTACGACGCTGTCCTGATGGATATGCAGATGCCGGTGATGGACGGCTATGACGCGGTGGCCGCGATTCGCCGCCTCGAGCAGGAAGACCACCGCCGCCGGCCCACGCCGATTATCGCGCTTACCGCTTTCGCTCATGAAGAAGCCGCACGAAGGAGTTTGAAAATGGGATGCGACGCCCATGTGACCAAGCCGGTAAAACGCTCCACCTTGCTGAAAGCCATCCGCGACACGGTCGAACCGGCGGCGCAGGAGGCGTCATCCCCTGCACTGGCGGCCGGCAAAGGCGCGGACGACGCGCCCGCGGCCTGCGCGGAGCGTATCGTAGTTCAAATCGATGAGAATTTGCGCGACCTCGTTCCAGGCTTTCTCACCCGCAAGAGAGAAGACGCCCGGGCCGTGCTCGCCGCGGCCGAACGTCGCGACGCGCAAGCGATCGCGCGGCTCGGCCATAAGATGAAGGGCGAAGGCGGGAGCTACGGACTCGACGCGGTCACCGACATCGGCCGCGGCCTCGAACAGGCGGGCCAGGAGCCGGATTTCGAGGAGGCCGCACGGCTCGCGGGCGAACTCGCGAATTTTCTCGAGCGGCTGGAGATAGTCTAT
>DASXMQ010000012.1:0-6219 GCA_036495625.1 Binataceae bacterium (SeqCode)
GCGCCGCGGCGCGACCTCTGTCTGGAGTACGCCAATACGCTCGGATGGCGCGGCAGCGCGCCCGCTGAGACCCTCCACGGATTGCCCGACCTGGTTAAGTGGTGCGCCGCGGCGGGCGGTCTGCTGGCGGGCGCGAGCGCCCCGGGCGCCGACTGGGGCGGCGCGGCCTGGTGCGAACGCCATCCGGCGGAAGCGGCGGCGATTTTCAATCGCGCGATCGCGATTCGCGAGACGCTCTATCGCGTCTTTCATGCGATCGCGAGCGGTGGCTCGCCCGCGGACGACGATCTGGCCGGCTTGAATCGCGCCTTGCAGGAGATGCCGGCGCGAAGTGCGCTTCAGCGCGCCGGGGCGGGGTTCGGCTGGCGCGTCGAGCCGAAGCGGGCGGCAGGCGCGCCGGCGCTGCTTGCTCCGGCGCTATGGTCGGCGGGCGATCTGCTCGCCGGGGCGCAGCTTGCGCGCGTGCGCGAGTGCGCCAACGGCCAGTGCCTGTGGCTTTTCCTGGACGAGAGCAAAAACGGGACGCGGCGCTGGTGTTCGATGAGCGCGTGCGGCAACCGCGCCAAGGCGCATCGCCACTACGCGCGCCGCAAGGGCGGCGGCGAGGCCGCGCTCACTTCTCGTCGAGCTTTTTGACCCAGTCGGCGGTGTCCATCACCTTGCTGAACATCGAGGCCTGCGTGACCAGCACGGCGTTGTGCAGGTCCTTGTCGGCGACCTTGCCCGAATCGTTGCCGACGCTGAGCGTGCCGGTCGCGTCGGAGAGAAATTCCACCTTGTAGCCGCGATGGAACCCGTCGCGCGCGGTGCTGTCGCAGCACATCTGGGTCATATAGCCGGTGATGGCAAGCGTGTCGATCTGATTGTCGCGCAGCCACTTTTCGAGGTCGGTTCCGGCAAAGCTCGAGGGCAGGTTCTTGTCGATGACCACGTCGGCGGACCGCGCGGCGACGTCCTTTTGCAGCTTCCAGCCCTCGGTGCCTTCCTTGAACACCCCGCGATCGCCCTTGGCCGCGTGGCGCACCACGACCACCGGAACGCCATGGGCGTGCGCCGAATCCATCGCATGCAGGATGTTGTCGAGCGAGCCGGGCGGATAGCTGACGGGCATCTTGCCGCTGAAGTATTCGTTCTGCACGTCGATGACGATAAGCGCGCGTTTCATTGTATGCTTCCTCGTGTGAATCCTCGGCGAGCAATTGTCCGAGGCCTCAGGCCGCCGCGTCGAGGATGATAGGCGATCGTGCGTCAGGATACCATCGTCGGAAACGCTGCTGCCTGGAGGGCAATTTGAATGACCAAGCGTGGATTGCTCTGCGTCTGCCTGGTTTTCGTGCCGCTGGTGGCGGGCTGCATCATCATAGCGCTGCCGCTGCCCTATGCCAGCGACACTTCGCCGTCCATCGTCCCGTCGCCGACGGCATCCGCGACCCCGGCCGCCGCGCAATCCGCAACGCCGACCCCGGCGCCCGCACCATAGCTGGCTAACGCGGGCGCGGGCTACTTCATCACGCGCCGCGCGAATCCCCGGCGCCGGCGCCGCGATTTCTCTTCTTCCTGCTCGCGCCGCTCGACGATGTCGATCATTGCGAGCTGGCAGTTGTTTTTGGCCTCGCCCGGCAGCCGCACGTAGCTGCCGTCGGAGCGCATCTCCCACGCCGCGTGATTGGGCTTCAGCTGCAATTCAAAGACCGTGCGCAGCTCCTTGCGCAGCGCCGGATCCTCGACCGGAACCACGACCTCGACCCGGCTTTCGAGATTGCGCTTCATGCAATCGGCCGAGCCGATGAAGTATTCCTCGGCGCCGCCGTTGCGAAAATAGTAGATGCGCCCGTGTTCGAGAAAGCGGCCGACGATGCTGATCACGCGCACGCTTTCCGAAAGTCCCGGGATTCCCGGGCGCAGGCGGCAGGTGTCGCGCACGATCAGATCGATCTTCACGCCCGCCTGGGCCGCGCGGTAGAGCGCGCGCGTGATGTCGACGTCCTCGAGCGCGTTCATCTTCATCTGGATGAGGCCGGGCGTGCCCGACCGATGCATCTCGACCTCGCGTCCGATCTTCTCGAGCAGCGCGCGCTTGAGCAGCGCGGGCGCGGGCAGGATCTTCCTGAACGTGCGGCCGGCGCGATAGCCGGTGGTCAGGAAATTGAACAGCTGGGTCAGGTCGGCGCCGATCGCCTCGTCGTTGGTCAAAAGCCCGAAGTCGGCATACAGGCGCGCGGTGCCGGCGTGATAGTTGCCGGTTCCGATATGGGCGTAGCGGCGAAGTCCGTTGTAGTCCTGGCGCACCACCAGGATCACCTTGCTATGCGTCTTGAGCCCGACCACGCCGTAGGTGACGTGGATGCCGTATTCCTCGAGCTGCTCGGCGAACCGGATGTTGGCGGCCTCGTCGAAACGGGCCTTGAGTTCGACCACCACGGCGACCTGCTTGCCGTTGCGCGCGGAGTCGCAGAGGTAACCGATCACTTCCGAATCGTTCGAGGTGCGGTAGAGCGTCATCTTGATCGCCCGCACCTTGGGATCCTCGCTGGCCTCGCGCAGCAGGCGTCCGACCGAGGTCGGAAACGACTCGTACGGATGCATCAGCAGAATCGAGCCGGCCTCGCGAATCACGTGAAAGATGTTGCGCGAGAGCGTCAGCCGCGCGTGGTCGGCCGGATGGTGCGGCGGATCGTGCAGCGCCGGATTATCGACCGCCGTCAGCTCCATCAGGTCGCGCAGCGCCAGCATCCCGTCCTCGATCTCGAACACGTCGTCGCGCTCGTCGAGGCCGAGCTCGGCCGCGAGCATCCCGCGATGGGTCGGGTTCATCCCGCGCACGGCTTCCATCCGGACGATCGGCGCAAAGCGGCGCTCGCGCAGCTCGGATTCGATCAGCGCCAGCAGGTCGTCGGCCTCGTCCTCATCGCGCTCGGTGTTGGCGTTGCGCGTGACGCGGAAAAACTCGAAGCCCTCGATCCGGGCCTCCGGGAAGAGCAGGTCGAGAGTGTGCGCGACCACGTCCTCGAGCGGGACGAAACGGCGGGTGCCGTCGACGCGCAGAAAGCGCGGGATTCCGAGTCCGACCGGCACCTTGACCCGCGCCAGCGAGGGCTCGATGTCGTCGGGCGCGCGCAGGGTGACGAGCAGGTTCAGCGAGAGGTTGGAGATGAACGGGAACGGATGCGCCGGATCCATCGCCTGCGGCGTTACCAACGGAAAAATGTTGCGCAGGTAGTATTCGCGGATCGCGGCCTGCTCGGCCGGGCTCAGCTCGTCGAAGGCGAGGATATGGATATCGGCTTCATCCAGCCTTTTCAGCAGCACCGGCAGTAGCGCCCGCTGCTCGGCCTCGAACGCGCGAATCTCGGCCAGGCACTCGGCAATCTGTTGCTGCGGCGTGCGCCCGTCAACGGTCAGCTCCTGCATCCCGGCGATCGCCTGTTGTTTGAGGCCGCCGATCCGTTTCATGAAAAATTCGTCGAGGTTCGACGCGGTGATGGCGAGAAACTTGACCCGCTCGAGCAGCGGGTTGCCCTCATCCAGCGCCTCGGCAAAGACGCGGCGATTGAACGCGAGCCAGGTGAGCTCGCGATTGAGGAACAGCTCGGGCGCCTTGAGTTCCGGATCTATGCGGACTGGATTTCCGAGCGCGCCGTTGCCCACAGAGATTTCCGCGACGCCGTCGCCGTTGGTCAGCACGGCGGCGGCCGCCGCGACCGAGGCGGAGACTGCCTGGAGCACCTCAGAAGCCTCTGTTTGAGTCGTCATGGAATCCAGTTTACGTCAATTCCCCCGAACTTCGGAATGAGGGTAGCCCGGACGCGTGGAAGCTTCAATCGGGGGTTGTTACCGGCTGTTTACAGATAGTCCGGATCCCGAATTCGCTGCCGTCGCTTAAGTTTTCGCAATATTTGTCCGCGGCGACGCGCGCGGATTCCCCGCCCACCGTCGGTCTTCCGACCTCTCGCTCAGTTGCGCGCGGCAATCGGGCTATTGCAAGATGGCGCGATGGCAACCGGGGCCGGTGCCAACTTCTAGGAGAAAGCTAGTGGGGACGAGTTCACGAAACCTTCGCTGGGAGCGATTGGGGACGCTCCCGTCGATCTTGGCCGCCATCGCCGCGGTTATCGCGCTTGGTGCGCCGCGCGCCGCCGCGCAAAACGTCAAGACCTACACGCGGGCGACGCTCGATCAATGGTTGAGCAAGAACGCCGACGCCAAACCCGCTTTCAAGCCGGGAGACACGCTAGGGAGCGGCGACCTCGAGAAGATTCGCCCGTTCGTGCCGCCGGGATGGTTCGAGCAGCTGAACTTCCCCGAATTCAAGATGGAGATCATGGAGGCGCGCAGCCACATGCCGCGCAAGGACTACCAGGAGTGCACGGAGAAATACCAGGCGCAGGTCAGGCTCAACCCTGACGGCTCGCTCGCCAGCTACGTGTGCGGCCAGCCCTTTTCCAACGCCTCACTCAACACTTCGGACGCGCTCTCGGGAATCAAGGCGGCGTGGAATTTCGACTATCGATGGCAGAACTACGGCCAGTTCTCGCTGAACTACCTGTTCATCGTCGCCCACTTTGGCGGCACGCATGACGGCAACGCGCCCAAGGAAATCGAAGCGCCGCCGTCGAATTGGGTCGGCGGCGTCGAGTACCACAGCAAGCTGCCCTCCGATGCGAGCAAGTTCTTCGGCGGCGGCGGCACCTTCTCCCGCACGCTCAGCAGCTTCTATCGGCGGGTTTACTTCAGCCATCTGGCTCAGCGTGCCGACGTCGGCGGATTGCTCGGCACGCCCGACTCGTCGCAATTCCTGTGGAAGGAATTCAGCGGCTTCTTCTCGCCCTATGACGTGCGCGGCCAGGTCTTCATCACCTACCGCTATGCCGACCCGCATCGCGCCGACGACGCCTGGGCCTACGATCCGCAGTCGCGCCGCGTGCGCCGCGTATCGGTCGAGGTCAAATCCGACTCGGTCGAGGGCACCGACACCACGCAGGAGGACTTCTACACCTTCTCGGGCCGCGAATTGCACTGGCACTGGAAATTCCTCGGCTGGAAGGACCTCCTCGCGGTGATGGATTCGCGCGACGACTACTCTTACCTGTTCGGCCCCAACGGCGAAATTCCCAACGACCGATGGTCGCTGCGCCGCTTCGCCGTGGTCGAACGCACCCCGACCGAGACCCATCATCCGTACAGCAGCGTGGTGATGTTCTGGGACGCCGAGAACTGGCATCCGTGGATGGCGCTCGCGTTCAACCGCGAGGGCAAACTGTGGAAGCTGTGGGAGCTGCAATACCGCTGGAGCGAGGACTTCAAGAGCTTCGCCGAGATTAACCACGGCGTGGAATCGACGATGCTGATTGGCGAGAACGTGGTGGACGTGCAAAACGACCGCGCCACGATCTTCGCCGGCTACGGCAGCGGGTATCCCAACGCGGCGCCCGCCAACGTCACCCAGCTATACGACATCAGCAAGCTCGAGGAGATGCATCGCTAGCAGCCGCGACCGGACGCATCGCTGACCGTCCCGGGTTCTCGCGCCGCCGGCGCCTAGTTCGCGGCGGCGCGCTTGCCGGCTTTGGCAACCGGACTCCAGACCGCCGTTGCGGGGTGAAATGCGGCCCAGGCGAACCAGTAGCCGCTATAGGCCGGGATCCGCTCGCCCGCCGCGCTCGCGCTGGCTGCGCCCGAGCCGGCGTCGTAGTTGATAGTCAGATCCGTTTCCCCCAGCCGAACCCGCAGCGGCATCGGCGCGCCAGCCAGCTTCGATAGCGGAAACGCCTCGTCTTGTCCGCCGGCCGCGATACCCAGTACGATTTCGTGCGCGTCCAGCCGCTCGTCCAGATGGGTGACCGGCGATACTATCTCGGCGCCGTGCTCATATCCCCAGTACGGATCGACTCCATAGTCTCTCGTATATCCAGTATCCATACTTAGTACGTCTGTCGCAGGATGCTTTTTGCGCCAAGCCTCCCAGGTCGTGACCGTACTGGGTATTGCGGAGAGTTTCTGGCCGGCCAGCGGACCGGCCAGCGCGCGGCCGTCGAGCTGCGACCACAGGCTCTGCGTATTCGCGTCGTAGAGCACGAGATTGCTCTGATAGAGCTTGCCCGAAACACCAAATACCAGCGTTTGACCATCGCCCGCCGCGCGCCTGTACACGGCGGCATCCTGGACCAGCGGACAAAACGTCACCGCCAGCGGCACCCCCTCTATCGAGTCGTCCACCAC
>DASXMQ010000013.1:0-3777 GCA_036495625.1 Binataceae bacterium (SeqCode)
GCCGACGACTGTATGGATCCGACCGCAAGAGCGATGATGCTGAGAATCGCGGCTGATTATGACCGTCTCGCCAGGCATGCCGATGACAAGTCTTCCCTGGACGCGGTCATGCTGAGAACCGCCGCAGACTATGAGCGGCTGGTCAAGCACTCAGTGGCTTCCGAAACCGAAATTCATCCTAGCGGAAAGAAGGTTTTACGCGCTGGCGGCCGCAGCGCAGGGGGCGCTCACGGGACCAAAACGCCTGGGTTCATGATCCCGGCCGGGTCCAGCGCGCTCTTCGCCGCGGCGAACGCTTTGCCGAACAAGTCGGGGCGCTGGGCGCGATACCAGGGCATGTGGTCGCGGCCCACCGCGTGATGGTGGGTGATCGTGCCCCCGGCCGCGATCAGCGCGTCGGAGGCGCGCGTCTTGATGTGCCGCCATTGCTCGATGAGCCGGCCGGAATCGCCAAGCACGTTGAACGTGTAATAGACCGCCGGCCCATCCGGGTAGACATGGGTGAAGCGGGTCGAGACGGTTCCCTTGCGAC
Source organism: Binataceae bacterium (SeqCode) (assembly GCA_036495625.1). Classification (GTDB taxonomy): domain Bacteria; phylum Desulfobacterota; class Binatia; order Binatales; family Binataceae; genus JAKAVN01. Next base: position 533 of record DASXMQ010000013.1, read on the forward strand.
CGGTCGCCTCGACGAGTGCGTCTTCGGTGGCCTTGCGCACGGCCTCGTGGAACGGCTCGAATTTATTCCAGGTGATGGCGGTCTCGAACGTGTCGTTGATAATGCCCATCGGCACGGTCAGCTCGCGTCCGTAGGGCATGCGGATGAAGGCGGTGCGCCAGCGTAAGCCCGCGGCTTCATCTGAGTGACGCCGCCCGCCGTTGTCAGCCATGAGCTCGATCGACCGCGCCATCCAGGCGTCCACGGCATGGTCGGCGGATTCGAAGGCGAGCACGAGCAGGCTCTCCTCATAGGCGTTGACGCCGTAGGTTCCGGCCTCGTGGTTGTCGATGACGCGCAGATTCGATGGATAGAGCCCCGCCTGCGAAGCGGCGCGGACGGCCCGCGCGGCGGCGAAGAAATCGGGGAAGCCGAACACCGCGTCGGCACGGAAGCGCGGGCGCCCTTGCAGCCGCATCCACGCCTCGGTGATTACGCCAAGCGAACCCTCCGAGCCGATCATCATGCGGTCGGGGCTGGGGCCCGCGCCCGAGCCCGGCAGGCGGCGCGACTCCATGACGCCCGCCGGCGTCACCGTGCGCAGGCTTTCGACGAGATCGTCGATATGTGTGTAAAGCGTGGCGAAATGACCGCCCGAGCGCGTGGCGATCCAGCCGCCGAGCGTCGAGAACTCGAAGCTCTGCGGATAGTGGCGCAAAGCGAAGCCGTGCGGCTTGAGCGCCGCTTCGATCGCGGGGCCCAATATGCCGGCCTGGATGCGCGCGGCGCGGCTCACTGCATCCACTTCGAGCACGCGGTTCAAGCGCCGCATGTCGAGGCTGACCGCGGCTTTGTATGTGTCGCCGACGATCGGCTCGACCCCGCCCACCACCGACGAGCCGGCGCCGAACGGAACGAAAGCGATTCTCGCGCCGCTCGCCCAGTCGAACAACGCGGCGATGTCGCCTTCGGTGTTGGGCAGTGCGACCAAGTCCGGCGCATTGGCGAAATCGCGCGCAAAGGCGCGCACGGTCTCGGGGTAGGACTTGCCGTAAGTGTGCAGCAGCCGTTCGTGCGGATCCTCTGTCAGGAGGCTCGCGAGGGAAGAGGGGGCGGAGATGCGCGGCGCGCGCAGCGTGATGTCAGAGGCTTGCGGCGGCGGGCTGAGCGCGCGCGGCTCGGCGCCGAGCTTCTCGGCGGCGAAACGGAACACGCGCGCCCGCTCGGCCTCATCGAGGCCCTCGCCCTCACGCCCCCAGCCGTAGAATTTGAGCCTGCGCTCCATTGGTGACTATCCGAAGTTGCGACGTTGGATGTTATACCGAGGCCGCAGCCAACTTGCGATCGAGCGTGACCAATTCGGCGTTTAGCGTGCGCGCGAGCCAAAGGTAGCTCGCGTCATAGGCAGTGAGGCCCGTCGCCTCCGCGAGATCCACGATCGCCGGATGGTCCACGCTTACAGTTTCAACTCTCACCCGGTGTGCAAGGCGAAAGGCCGCGCGAAGGGCGTCTCGCTTACTTGGCTCCCGCCGCATCTTGGTCAGGCACACATTCGCGAGTTCGAAGTCGAGGAGCGAGGGCGCGGCCAATCGCGCGCCTTCGAGCCGCTTAGCGATGTTTTCCGCTTCTGGCTCCGCGAACAGCAAGGCGGCGAGGGCGGAAGCGTCCACGACCTTAGCGTCGGTCACGATCAGCCCGGATAATCGCGGCCGAATCAGCCGGTGTATGAAGGCCGAGCCGGCGTACCTCCACTAGCAGCTCAGCGGGGCTTAGCTCCTGCTCGGGCTGGACGGCCTCCTCGATGATGGCGAGCAACTCGCCCTGAAGCGACCTGTGCCGCCGCGCTGCCCGCTCCCTAAGGCGTTGCACGACCTCGTCGGGGACATTTTTGATCGACAAGTTCATGGTTCCAAATCCGATCCTTTTTGGAACCTCGATAGCACAATTCCGCGGCTCAAGCGTTTCGGTGTGACTGCCTGATTGAGTGCTCCGCCGCCTCGCGCATAGCCTCCCAGACCGCGGCGACGTCCGCTTCTTCCGTCGCGAGCGCGCCGATCGAGACGCGCGCCATCCAGCGCCCGTCAAGGACGGCCGGCGTCAGATAGGCCGCGCCCGAGCGGTTGACCGCCTCGACCCAGGCGGTCGTGTGCGCGTCAAGCGCCTCGCCTTCAAACCCCTCCGGCTCGTGGCGCACGCACACCGTCTGCAAGGGAACCGGAGCGACCACTCGCCAGCCCGGCGTCGCGGCGACCTTTTCCTTAAGCCATTGCGCATTGGCCATGTCGCGCCTCAGCCGCTTCTGCAATCCGCTGACCCCCTGTTCGCGGATGACGAACCAGAGTTTGAGCGCCCGGAAGCGGCGCCCGAGCGGTATGCCCCAATCGCGCAGGTTCTTGACCTCATCATCGACCGAGGACTGCAGGAAGCTCGGGTTCGTCGACATCACCCGCATCAGATGCTCGGGATCGCGCACATAGTAGACCGAGCCGTCGAACGGCGCGCCGAGCCACTTGTGGGCATTGATCACCAACGAGTCCGCGCCCTCGACGCCCTCCCACATCCAGCGGCATTCGGGCAGGATCATCGCGCTGCCCGCCATCGCGGCGTCGACATGCAGCCAGATTCCGTGGCGCCGCGCGACCTCTGCGATCGCGGCGATCGGGTCGATCGCGGTCGTCGCCGTCGTGCCGACGGTGGCGACGATCGCTGAAGGCAGGTCGCCGTTCGCGAGATCCTCCGCGACCATTTCGGCGAGCGCGTCGGCGCGCATGGCGTATTTCGCGTCGAACGGAACGAGGCGCAGATTGTCGCGGCCGAAGCCCGCGAGCAGCGCGCCCTTGTCGACCGAGCTGTGGGCGTGCGCCGACACATAGACGCGCGGCGCGCGCGCTTCGCCCTGCAAGCCGCCGCGCGCGAGCGCATAGTTCGTCGCCCGCTCGCGGGCGCAGATGAGCGCCACCAGGGTGCTGGTCGAGGCGGTGTCCTGGATCACGCCGCTCCAGGCGGGCGAGAGGCCAAGCATCTGCCTGAGCCAATCGGTGACGACTTCCTCGACCTCCGTCACCGCCGGGCTCGATTGCCACGAGAGGCCGATCACGCCGAGGCCGGCGCTGACAAGATCGCCCAGGATTCCGGCGTGCAGCGCGTTGGCGGGAAAATAGCCGAAGAATCGTGGGTGCTGCCAAAGCGAAAGGCCCGGAACGACGAGGCGATTGAGGTCTGCGATCGCCGCGCGAAAATCTTCCGGCTCGTTGGGCGGCGCGGAG
>DASXMQ010000014.1:0-33738 GCA_036495625.1 Binataceae bacterium (SeqCode)
GAGCTCCGCGAAAGGCCTTCGGTCGCCTCCAGCAGCGAGCCGAGAAAGCTCATGCGGCGCTGCTCGCCGTCGTTGATGATGTCGAGCCCGGCCGCTTCCTGCAGCGCCAGCGCATCGTCCACGGCGCGATCCTCGACCCGTTTGTAGCGCGCGGCGGATATCTCGCCCGCGCGCAGCGCGCGCCGCGCATCGCGCAGGTAGGCGGGCCTGAGCAGCGAGCCGATCGGCTGCGAGCGAAAGACGTGTTCGCTCATCTCGTAAGGACCTCCATCGTGAAACTCGGCGCGGCAGCCCGCGTCTCGACAGCGTTCAACAGAAACGTTTTATAGATCGTATCCGCTGCGGGCACCAAGTCGGCGCAAGAAAAAGGCGCGGTCCCAAAGGACCGCGTCACGGCTGCGGAAGAAAAAGGGGCGGTCCCCAAGGGCCGCCCCCGTAATGATGCCAGGTTCGGCGGCGAGCAGGTCAGTGCTTGGTCTCGATCCGTTTGCCGTAAGTCACTTCGCCCTTATCGACGCGCAAGCTGAAGCCGCACTCGGGGTTGGTGCAAACCCATGCCTTGAAAATCACCGAAGCGCCTTCTTGGCCATAGTCCGACAGTGGAATCAGAGTGCCATTGTTACACTTTTGGCACTTCGGCAACTCCATCACACCACACCTCCTGTGCAGCCGGCCAACTGCCGGCTCAGCCAGAAAACTATCCGACCCATCAACCTAATTCAACTTGGTCTGTGGCGCAGCAAAATGGGCCATTTGGCTTCCTGTACCGGCGTTTCGGACGGTCGCCCGCCTGCCTTTGCGCAACGGGACGGGCGCCCGACGCGGCCTTCTGGCGCAAGGCCCACCGCGGTGCCCAGCGTGGTAGTATGCGGCGCCATGGATACCGGCCAGCCGGCGTTTGTCATCCGCGAGGCCCGCGCCGCCGACCGCCGCAGCCTGCTGCGGCTTGCGCGCGAGCTCGATTCGGTGAACCTGCCCACCGATTCGGCGGAGTTGACCGAGACGCTGGCGCGTGCGGCGAAATCGTTTCGCGGCAGAGTCGCCAACCCCGCGCGCGCCGTCTATATCTTCTGCGCCGAGGAGATCGCGACTCGCACGATCGCAGGCGCCTCGATGATCATCGGGCGGCACGGTACGCCGCAGAGTCCGCACTACTACCTCGAAATCGACAGCGACGAGCGCTACTCCGCGAGGCTGCGCAAGATGTTCCGGCATACCTATCTGCGGCTGCGCCATTCGATGGATGGACCGACCGAGACCGGCGGGTTGATCGTGGCCCAGCCGATGCGCCATCGCCCGGAGCGAATCGGCAAGCAACTCTCGTGGGTGCGCTTCCTCTATATAGGACGGCATCTCAAGCGCTTCCAGGATCGGGTAATCGCGGAGATGCTGCCGCCGAGCCTCGGCGATCAGGGCAACATCTTCTGGGACCACTACGGCAGGCGCGTAACCGGCCTCTCGTTTCGCCAGGCCGATCGGCTTTCGGCCCACGACAAGGAGTTCATCCACGCGCTGTTTCCCGACGCGCCGCTTTACACTTTTCTGCTGCCGGACGAGGTGCGCGCTTCGATCGGTGCGGTGCGCGAAGAGAGCCGCGGCGCAGTGCGCCTGCTGGAGCAGGCCGGGATGAAATTCCTTAATCACATCGACCCGTTCGACGGCGGTCCTTACTACGGGGCGCCGACCGCCGAGCTGGTTCCGGTAAGGCAGCGGCGGACGCTCAAATTGAGAGCGGCCGAGCCGCCCGCCGAGCATGCCCGCCTGTATCTGATCGCGCACGAGGACTCGCGCCGGGGGTTTCGCGCCGTGCAGGCGAGCGCTCTGGAGGAGGAGGAGGGGCGGCTGGCTACTTCGGCGAACGCGATCGCTGCATTGGGGCTGGCCGAAGAAGCGTCGGTTGACGCCGTCCCGTTGCCCTAGCTGCCGCCGCCGGCCTACATCTCGAGCAGCGCGCGATAGAAGCGCACCGCCGCTTCAACGTCGGAAAGAAAATTGTATTCGTTGGGCGCGTGGATCACCCCAGTCGACGGCCCCGGCCCGATGACGACCGGTTCGAGCCCGGCCGCGGCATATATCCCCGCCTCGGTGCATCCCGATTTCACGCCCGATTTGAGCTCGAGCCCCGCGCTCGCCAACGCGCCCATCGCCAACTCGACGGTCTCGCTTGCCGCGCGCGCGCGAAAGCCCGGGTTCGCGCGCTTCTCGCTTAACGTCACGGACACGGCGGTCGCGGAGCGCGAAACCTCGTCGGCCACCCGCGCGACTCCGGCGCGGACCTCAACCAGCGCGAGACCGGGCGGCGGGCGCAACTCGAACTCGAGCCTCATCGACCCGGACTCCGAGCGGATTACGCCGGGATTGCAGGTCAGCGTCGGCGGAGCATAGTCGGCCTCGTCACTGCCGCCCTGGTCGGCATAGTTGTGCAGTTCGGCGATGAACCGGAGCATCGTAGTTACGACCTCCAGCGGGATGACCTCGGCGCTTTCCCGGTTGAAGTTGGTGGCCTCGATAGCGCCGCCGATCGGAATATCGAGCGCCGCGTCGGTAGCGGCCACGACGTCGCATCGCGCCGGCACCACGTTGACCGCGGTGCCCCCCGCGATCGCCACCAGGTTATGCTTGAGATTGATCGCCAGCGCCTTGAGCGCGGTTTCGATCGCGTTGATGCCGAGCGCTGGGGTGCTGGAATGGGCGGCCTTGCCCGCAAACGTCAGCCGCCGCACCTGCATCGGCTCGCGAACGCGCAGCGGCGTGAAGCCGAGCTCCAACTCGAACATCATCAGGCCCTTGTGCGCGGTGATCACCTCCAGGCGCGAAGGCTCGCCGACAAAAGCTATCGCGCCCGTCGGCAGGATCTCTGCCTCCGCCATTTCCTTCGCGCCCGCGAGGCCATGCTCTTCGCCGAAGGTGCCGACCAGGTAAACGTCGCGGCGCGGCGTGCCACCCGCGTTCAGTGCGAAAATTTTGGCCGCCAGATCGAGTTTGGTGTCAGCGGCGCCGAGTCCGTAAATGCGGTCGCCGTCAACGCGCGCGCTGAACGGGTCGCCGTCGCAGGCCGTCCATAGCTCAGGCGCGCCGGGCGGGACCGTGTCGAGATGGGTGTTGAGCACGATCGGCCGCAACAAAGAGTCGCGGCCGCGAATCGCGGCGACCAAATTGACCTGTTCGCTGCCCTCGCGCGCCGACGGCATAGGGCGTGCGATAATTCCGGCCGGCGCAAGCATCGCGGATGCGCATAGCGCGGCAATCTCCCGCGTGCCCTCGGCGGTGACGCTGCGGCATCCGATGAGCCGCCGGCACCAGTCAAGCAGCGCCGTGTCCATCGCTCTCCGCGCGCGCCGCGCGTTCGATACTCTCGTCAAGGCCGCTTTCGTGGCGCGTGGCCTCGCCCGGTTTGACCGCGTAATGGATCGCGACCGTGCCGAAACCGGTCAGACGATAGCCGGCTTCGGCGAGTCCCGCTGCGCGCATGATCGCGGCCATGGTCTCGGCGTCGGGATGGGGCCGCAGTGACTGCCCCAGCCATCGGTAGGCGGAATAGTGCCCGCTCACCACGCCGCCCAGCAGCGGCACGACGCGCGCGATGTAAAAACCGAAGAGCCCGTGCATCGGGCCGCGCGGCGGGGTCAGGTCCAGACAGGCGAGCCGCCCGCCCGGCTTGAGCACGCGTCGGAGTTCGGCGAAAGCCGCGGGCAGGTCGGTCACGTTGCGCAGCATGAAGCCGTTGACGATGCAATCGAAAGTGTCGTTGTGAAACGGAAGCCGGGTGGTATCGCCGGCGAGAAAGTCGATCTCGCAGCGATGGCCAAGGCCGCGCGGGCCGGCGGAGCCGGCCCGCGCGGCCTTGGCCACCGCCGCCGTCAGCATGTCGGCGCAGAAATCCGCGCCGACCACGCGTCGCGCCCCGTGCCTTGCGAGTTCCAGTGCGAGATCGCCGGTGCCCGTGGCGATGTCGAGCGCGATCGCGCCGGAGGGCCGCGCGAGCGCGGCCGTCTCGCGGCGCCATCGGCGGTCGAGTCCCATCGTCATGAGGCGGTTGACGAGGTCATAGCGGGGCACGATGCGCCCGAACATCGCGCGTACGAACGCCGCCTTGCCTGCGCCGCCTTCGGCGCCGCCGGCAAGCGGCGCATCTGCGGCGCGAGGATCGTTGACGATTGGCGAGGACGGACTGGTCACGTGGTCACGCTGGTTCAGAAGGTAGGCAATTGCCGCACACGGCTCAACCCATGCAGTTGCGGGACGCGACGGCCTTGGACCGTCGCGTCGCGCATGGCGTCGGACGGCCGGCGCTCGCGCGGTTCACGCGCGAGCGCTCCCCGCTCACTGCGCGAGGCCGTTTAGCCGGGCGTTAAGGCGGGCCGGCGCCGCTGGCGCGCTGGCCGAAGCCCGCGCGGTCTCGACGTCGCGTGCCGCGGCCGAGGCCAGCGTCTCATGGATCGCGGCGAGCAGGGATGCCTTGCGTACCGGCTTGCTGACATGCCGGTCGCAACCGGCGTCCAGGGCGCGCGTGATGTCATCATCGAGCGTGGATGCGGTAAGCGCCAGCACCGGCGTCGCGGCGAGGCGATGCTCCCGCTCCCAGGCTCGGATGAGCCTGACCGCGGCGTACCCGTCCATTACAGGCATCTGCATATCCATCAGCACCAGGTCATAACGGCCGTGGACGAATTTATCGACCGCGACTTTGCCGTTTTCGGCGGTTTCGACCTGATAGGGGAGATGCTTGAAGTAGGCCGTGATCAGCAGGCGATTGTCGGAGGAGTCCTCCGCGAACAGGACGCGCAACGGACGCGTAGGCGAAGCTATCGGCGGCGCTGTGCGCGCCGGAGGCGACGGCGCGGCCGATAGGGCCGGCGCGGTTGCGGCATCGTCGTTGGGCTTGGCCTCGGGCGGCTTGTTCTTATGCGTCTTCGCGGCCCGCGAAATCAGCTCGAGCAGATCGGAGCGGCGAACGGGCTTCAGTAGATGGTGCTCGAAGCCCAGACGCCGCACGCGCGCGATCTTGGAGGTCAGATCGTCGGTAGTCAGCATCGGGACGATCATCGCCGCTCCGCAAGCGCATCCCGGCGCCGCCAGCCGCTCGATCTGCTCAATCCCCGACATCCGGCAATCGCCGAAGACGAGGTCGAAGGGCCGCCCAAGCCCCAGGGCCCGGCGGAGCGCCGCGATCGTCTCCGCGACCGTTGACGCTTCCTCGACCCCGGCCCCGAAGCTGGTAAGTGTCTCGACGAAAATCCGTCGATTAGCAGCGTTGCGATCGGCTACCAGCACGCGCATCGTCCGCAGGTCGTGAGCCGGAGCAGGTTCGGCCGCGGTGTCGGCAAATTCGAGCGGAGCGGTGAAATGAAAGGTGCTTCCGCGGCCCGGCGCGCTTTCGACCGCGATCCGCCCGCCCATCAGCGCCGCCAGCCGCGACGCTATGGCCAGGCCTAATCCGCTGCCGCCGTACTTGCGCGTGTCGGAGGAGTCGGCCTGGGTAAAGCTCGCGAAGATTTCGGCGAGCTTGGCCGATTCGATTCCGATCCCAGTGTCGGCGACCGAGAAGCGCACGGCTCTGATGCGGGTATCGGCCGTGTCGTTCCCGGCGGCCGTATCGTCATCGTCGTCGGCGACCGTTAATTCGACCGAGCCGGACTCGGTAAATTTGATCGCGTTCCCGAGCAGATTCATCAGCACCTGGCGCAGCCTGAGCGGGTCACCCCTCAGCCGTGACGGAGTGCCGGGAACGATCCGCGCCACGAGTTCGAGCCCTTTGCCATGCGCGCGCAGGGCAAGGGACTCGACGGTTTTTTCGACCAGCTCGGCGAGGTCGAATTCCTTGTTCCGCAAGTGCAGGCAGCCGCTCTCGACCTTGGCCAGGTCGAGAATATCGTCGAGCAGCCTCATCAGGGCGCCGCCGTTGAAGCGCAGCGTTTCGAGGTAGCGGCTCTGGTCGCCGTCGAGGTTGGTCTCTGCGAGCACCTCGGCCATCCCGAGGACGGAGTTCATCGGCGTGCGGATCTCGTGCGACATGGTGGAGAGGAATTCGGACTTTGCGCGCGAGGCGAGCAGCGCCTGCTCGCGCGTCGCGGCGAGCGCGTCGCAGTGCGCGGCCAGGTTGCGGCGATAGAGGCCGGTGAGGTGCACCGCGATCTGCGCCACGAACGCCGCCCCTATCATCCCCAGCCAGCGGATATACACGTACGCATCGGGAGCCGGCCCCAGCGCCTGGTCGGCCGCAAATGCGGCCAGGGAAAAGGCGCCTAGCGCCGCCTGCCGGCGCTCATCCCATGGAACCAGCGCGCCGGCGCCGACCAGCAGGAGCATGGTCTCGACGAACATCGGCACGCTTTCATGGCGTATCACGTTTGCTGCGGCGCTGAGTCCGACGAGCGCGATGCACAGCGTCAGCGTAAGCGCCCGCCAATAGCTTGCGAACCATCGCCAGAAGCTCAGCCCGAATGCCAACAAGGGCAAAATCACGATGAGCAGATCCGCTCCGAGAGCGGCGCGCTTGTCCGCAAAGACGGAAGGATGGGCGAAATAGATTGCCTGAGTGATGTACGCGGATTGGAAGAACGCGATTGTCAGCGTGCCGACGCGGAACGTGAGCAACAGCCAGCGCAGATGCCACGCCGTGAACCCCTCATCAAGAGACTCCCCGACAAGAGACTCCCCGGCACGGGCGGGCTCGTGCGGCGCGGCGCGCGAAGACGAAGCCGTGATCGGATGCGACCAGAGAATTTGCGCGGCAAGCCCCATGCTTTACGAACCCGGTGCTCCTTTTGAAGGAAAGCAAGAGGGGTGCCTGCTTGATGCGCGCCTAGGCAAAAATTAGTCGCGATAGGAAGAAGCGGGCGCCGGCAAATCAGACGGCCCAGCGTCAGCAAAGTGGCGCTGCGAGAAAAGCTGCCCGCGGCTGTACTTTGCGGCGATCGCTCAGGGCGCGAGCACCAGCTCCTGGCGCGCGGCGTAGCCGTCGATTTCCAGCTCCAGCCCGATAACCGGCGGCCGCGCGTAATGCCATCGGATTCCCCGATAAGTGGCCGCTCCCAGCGCCGGCAGCAGATCGGTTGCGAACAGCGGATGGACGTCGTGGACGGTGTAGAGATTCACCGCCGACGCCTCGTCCCATCCGATATTCATCTCCCGCAGGAGTCCTCCCAGGGCTTCCATGATGCACGTCGTCTTGCGCCTCAGTCCTTCGAGCGAGACGTCGCCCGCCGCGACGACCTCGCGCTTGCCGCCCTCGCGCGAGGCGACCTCGGGCACGCCCGCGAGCACGAAGGACGGCCGCGCCGCGCCAGCCGCTGCCGCCGGCACGGTGTAGTAGAAGCCATAGATGGACGGTCCGGCGATCGGACTGGAGGCCGGCGCGACGTTGGTGCGCGCGACCGGATTAAGCCCTTCGACCATGAGGCCCCACGCGGTCAGCCGTTCGATATAGGGGCGGTTGAATTCGTCGAAGCCGGCAGCAGTGAGCGCCGCCGGGATGCGCAGCTCGATTCCACAGATCGCGCCGAGCGGACGGCCCGCCGCGCGCATGTGGCTCTCGATAAGCCCATAGCCGTCCGCCAAAGCGGCGAGCGGTCTGAAGCTCGCGTGAACGATTTCGAAGCCCGGATGGGCGAGCGCGCCGGAGGAAAACGGCGCGCCGTAGCCGCGGACGAATTTGTAGTTCCCGTTAGGGTTATCGAGCAGCATCGTCTGTCGCTCCTCCCGCGCGTTTATCTCGCGCGGCCATTATCGCGCGCCGCCGGCGCGACTGTGAAGCGCAATCGCGCCATTTCCGTTCCTTCAGTTCCTGTCGGGGCGATTCTCGCGGCCGACCGCCGAATTCGCCGTCTGGAAAACCAAGGGCCGACTGCGCTAAGTGACTTATAGGGCCCCTTCGCACCGGGACGGCACCGCGGCCGTACCCGGCCAACGAGGGCGGCCACATTACATCAGGAGAACGCCATGCACGTAGGATACGGAGCAGCTTTCCAGAATCCCAACAACGCACTTTCCGACGCCGAGGTCTATCGCAACGAGTTGCGCTTTGCCGAGATGGCCGAGCCGCTCGGATTCGACTCAGTCTGGTCGGTCGAGCATCACTTTGACGACTACACGATGTGTCCCGACGTGCTGCAGTTCCTCTCGTACATGGCGGGCAGGACCAAGCACGTGAAGCTCGGCTCTATGGTGGTCGTGTTGCCGTGGCACGATCCGATCCGCGTCGCCGAGCAGGCCTCGCTGCTCGACCATCTGTCGGGCGGCCGCTTCATCCTGGGCCTCGGCCGCGGTCTTGCGCGAATCGAGTACGAGGGCTTCCGCCTCGATCAGAACGAAGGCCGCAGCCTCTTCGTCGAATATGCCGAACTGGTGCTAGGCGCGCTCGAGAAGGGTTACATGGAAGGCGGGCGCCACACCAATCAGCCGCGACGCGAAATCCGCCCCTTCCCGGCGCGCTCGTTCCGCGGCCGCACCTACGCCGCGGCGGTATCGCCGGAATCGATGCCGATCATGGCGCGGCTCGGAGTCGGAGTGCTGGTGATTCCGCAAAAGCCGTGGGACGCGGTCAAGAAGGATTTCGAGATTTACCACAACGTCTGGCGCGAGACTAACGGCACCGAGCCGCCACCGCCGCTTTCGGGCGGCTTCATCTTCGTCGACGAGGATCGCAGCCGCGCGCAAGAGTTGGGGATGAAGTACATCACCGACTACTATCACACGGCGATGAAGCACTATGAGATGACTTCGGAGAAATTCGGCCAGAACAAGAGCTACGAATTCTACAGCGGAGTCAGCCGGTATATCGCGCGCCACGGGATGGACAGCGCGGCGAAAGACTTCGCCGCGCTGATGCCGTTCGGGACGCCGGCCGAAGTGCTCGAAAAACTCAAGTTCATGCAGGAGACGATCAACAACAACGGCATCATGGGCAACTTCAGCTACGCCGGAATGCCGTTCGAGGAGGCCGAGCGCAACATCAAGTGCTTCGTCAAGCACGTGATGCCCGAGCTCAAGAAGTGGAAGACCGCGCCGCTGCCCGAGCCCGCGGAACTGAAGCTGCCGGCCGAGCCGGCTCGCGCTGCCTAGCGCGCTGCCCGGAAGGCTCGCGCGCATCGAGCTCCGATGCCCAAGGGGGCGATTCCTCGAATCGCCCCCTTGCTTTTGCCGGCCGCGACGCGGACCGGGCCTGACCGCGCCGGGAGGCCGGCGCGCGACCGGCGGTTGGCATGCAAAGCGACAAAGTGCTACGGATGCGCTCAGTTGGCGCGCGGCGCCGGCGTTACTGCCACGCAAGGGCGCGCCGCGGCCCGGAGGTTCCACCACACATGACGGATCCGAAAACGATGACGCGTGCGACCCGCTTCGGATCGCTCGAACATTACGAGAAGGGCGGCGTCGAGGCGATTAACGACGACCCGCGCAACTACGCGTTCTCCAACGTCTTCGAGGTCGCGTCGAAGTCGGAACCCTACGAAAAAGTCGCCGTCGCCAAGAACCTCAAGTACGTGCTCGAAGCCGTGCGGGCCGAAGGAACCTCGCCCTGGTACACCGCCTCGCACGACGAGTCCGCGATTATCATGGACGGCGAGGTCGAGATTCGGCTCGTCAAGCTCGATACTCCGGCGGTGTCCGAGGAGCACGAGGGGACGACGATGCTCGAGGGGACGCCCAAGGGCCGGCGGATGGGCCGTATCGTCGCGCGACGCGGGCATATGGCGCTCCTGCCCAAGGGCGCGGCCTACCAGTTCCATGCGGCGCGGCCGGGCGTGATCCTGCTGCAGAGCGTGGCCGGCGACCTCACGGTCGAGCGATGGCGAGATATCTGTCAGAAGTAGGCGGAAGCGGGAACATCGGCCGGAACAGAACTCGGAGGATTGAGCGATGGCGGCGACCAAAGAAGCCAACGACGCGATCAACGACTTTGGCTATCGCGGGTTCACGCTTGGCGGATTCAAGTTCGATCGCGACGAATATTTCGCGCATATCGCCTGGCCGGGCGGCACGCATTCGATGCCGGTCGATCTGTTTCTGCGCGCGATGATCCGCGATCTCGCCTGGAGCTTTTTTTACGGCACGGTCAATTTCGACCCGGTCTTCGGGACGACCAATCACTACGGCAATGTCGACGTCTTCGCCGGGCTCTATAACGCCGGTTACCGCAAGCAGAATCGCGAGCACGTCGAGAATTTCAAGAGCGACGGCGTCAAGGCGATGTTCGAGGCGCTGCTCGAGGACTGGACCAACGAAAGCTTCGACCCGTTCGCCGCGCCGCAGGAGACCGGCAGCGCCTTCGGCCCCAAGCGCGGCAGCAACCGCAAGGCGATCACGCGCAAGCGCCTGACCGCGAAACGGATGGCCGGGATGAAGGACGACATCCCGCTCCGCTCCGACGCGGGCGGCAATCCGGTCAACCGCCAGCTCGCCGACGTTGCGCAGGACCAGCCCGAAATCCACGCCGAGCCGGGCTTCGAGGACGAGGTCCACGCCTTCAACTTCTTCGGCTACGTCTCGCGCTCCGACGTAACCTGGAATCCGTCGGTCTGCGCCGCCGTCAAGGATAGCCTGATCTGCGCGACCACCGAGGAGTACATGCTGCCCGTCATCCACGGCAACGACCGGGTCGAGTGGTTCGTGCAGTTGAGCGACGAGATCGAATGGGACGTGAGCGACCGCGACACCGGTGAGCCGCGCGCGCGGGTGGTAATGAAGGCGGGCGACGTTTCGGCGATGCCGGCCGACATCCGCCATCAGGGCTACTCGCCCAAGCGCTCGATCCTGCTGGTGTGGGAGAACAACGATCCGGCGCTGCCCGAGCTTTACGCAAAGAAGCGGCTCAAGTCGAATCCGGTGGATTTTGAGTGAGCCGCGCGGATTTTTCGCTGACCGCGGGCGCGCGTCGAAGGCTCGCGGCAAGTTGGTAGTTTATGCAGTTGCAGAACAAACTGTTCATCGGAGGCGAATTCGTCGAGGCCGAGGCGCGCGGCAGGATCGAGGTCTTTAACCCGCACGACAATTCCAAAATCGCCGACGTCGCCGAGGCGCGCGAGGCCGATATCGACAAGGCGGTTGCGGCTGCGACCAAGGCGTTTCCCGCGTGGCGCGCATTGGCCGCGGCCGACCGCGGACGGCTGCTGCTGAAACTCGCCGACGCGATTGAAGCGCGCGCCGAGGAACTTGCGCACGTCGAATCGATCGACACCGGCCATCCGATCCGCGACACGCGGATGCTCGACGTGCCGCGCACTGCCGCAACCTTCCGCTACTTCGGCGGGATGGCCGACAAGCTCCAGGGGCGCCTGGTGCCGGTGGAGCCGGGGTTCCTCAACTACGTCGAGCGCGAGCCGCTCGGCGTGGTAGGGCAGGTCGTGCCGTGGAATTTCCCGATCATGTTCACGAGCTGGAAGATGGGGCCGGCGCTCGCCGCGGGCAATTGCGTGGTGCTGAAGCCGGCCGAGCTTACGCCGCTCAGCTCGCTCAAGGTAGCGGAGCTGATGCGCGAGGTCGGCTTCCCGCCCGGCGTGGCGAATATTGTGCCCGGCTACGGCAACGTCGCCGGCCAGTACCTCGCCGAGCATCCGGGGGTGCAGAAGATCGCGTTTACCGGTTCGACCGCGACCGGGCGCAGAATCGTGCAGGCCTCCTCGGGCAACCTCAAGCGCGTCCAGCTCGAGCTCGGCGGCAAGGGCGCCAATATCGTGTTCGACGACGCCGACCTCGACGCGGCGCTTTACGGCAGCGCGTTCGCGATCTTTCATAACCAGGGCCAGGCCTGTATCGCGGGCTCGCGCCTGCTGCTGCATGAAAAGATCGCGGATCAATTCCTCGATCGCTTCCTGAAGCTGGCGGCGTCGATCAGGCTCGGCAATCCGCTCGATCCGCACACCGAGATGGGACCGCTGACGTCGCCTGCGCATCGCGACCGCGTGCTTTCCTACTGCAAGGTCGCGCGCGAAGAAGGCGGCGAAATCCTGCTCGGCGGCAAGGCGCCCGCCGATGCCGAACTGGCCAAGGGATGCTACGTGATGCCGACGGTCGTCCGCGCGCGGCCCAAGGATCGCGTCTGCCAGGAAGAGGTCTTCGGCCCCTTTGTGACCGTCACCACGTTCAAGGATGAGGATGAGGTGGTCGCCGTCGCCAATGACACGGTTTACGGTCTCGGCGGCGGGCTCTGGACCACGAACCTTGCGCGCGCGCATCGCGTGGCGCGGCAGATCGTGACCGGGATGGTGTGGATCAATTGCTACAAGCGCGCCAACCCGGGATCGCCGTTCGGCGGCGTGCGCAGCTCTGGCTATGGCCGCGACCTCGGCATCGAGTCGATCGAGGAATACACCAGCCCGAAGTCGGTGTGGGTCAACGTGGACGCAAAGCTTCCCCCGTACTACCAGCGATGACGCGACGGCGATGGCGCTGATTCTGGATCTCAAGACGGCGATTCGCGAATTCGTCCGCGACGGCGACACGGTCGCGATGGAGGGTTTCACCCATCTGATTCCCTCGGCCGCCGGCCACGAGATCATCCGCCAGGGACGGCGCGATCTGACGCTGGTGCGGATGACGCCCGACCTCATCTACGATCAGCTCATCGGGATGGGCTGCGCGCGCAAGCTCGTGTTTTCGTGGGGCGGCAATCCGGGCGTCGGCTCGCTCCATCGTCTGCGCGACGCGGTCGAGCGGGGATGGCCGCGGCCGCTCGAGATCGAAGAGCACAGCCATGCCGGGATGGCCGCGGCGTACGTCGCGGGCGCATCCAATCTTCCCTTCGGCGTCCTGCGCGGCTACCTCGGGTCCGATTTGCCGAAGTACAACTCCCGCGTGAAATTCATCGAGTGCCCGTTTACCGGCGAGCGGCTCGCCGCCGTGCCCGCGATCCGTCCCGACGTTGCCGTCGTCCACGCGCAACAGGCCGACCGCAAGGGCAACGTGCTCCTGTGGGGCATCGTGGGGGTCCAGAAGGAAACGGTGATGGCAGCGCGGCGCTCGATCGTCACGGTCGAGGAAATCGTCGATCGGCTCGAGCCGCGCGCGAACTCGGTGGTGCTGCCCGGATGGGTGGTCGGCGCGGTATGCGAGGTAGCGGGCGGCGCCTTTCCGTCCTACGCGCTCGGCTACTACGCGCGCGACAATTCCTTCTATCAGCAGTGGGACGAGATCGCGCGCGAGCGTGCGAGCTTCACCGGATGGATCGAACGCCACGTGATCGCAAGCGCGGATTTCGCTGGGTTCCAGCGAAGCCTCAAGGCAGAGGGCGCCGCGCGGCCCGCCGAGGCGGCCAATGGCTGAGCCGCGATACAGCGCCGACGAGATGATGACGGTCGCGGCGGCGCGGATGCTGCGCGGCCGGGCGGTGTGCTTCGTGGGGATTGGATTGCCGAGCGCGGCGGCCAACCTCGCCCGGCTTACTCATGCGCCCGAGGCGGTGCTGATCTACGAGTCGGGCACGATCGGCGCCAAACCGGACGTGCTGCCGCTTTCGATCGGCGACGGCGAACTCGCCGAGACCGCTGATACGGTGGTCTCGATCGCGGAGATTTTCGCGTACTGGCTGCAGGGATGCCGCGTCGATGTCGGGTTTCTCGGCGCGGCGCAGATCGATCGCTTCGCCAATCTCAACACGACCGTGGTTGGCGACTATCGCTCGCCGCAAGTGCGATTGCCCGGCGCGGGCGGCGCGGCCGAAATCGCTTGCAGCGCGCGCGAAGTGTTGATCATGTTGCGCCAGAGCAAGCGCGCGTTCGTCGAACGGCTGGACTTCGTCACCTCGGCCGGTTACCTCGAAGGCGGCGAGAGCCGGGCGAGGCTCGGGATGCCCGGCGGCGGGCCAAGCGCCGTGATAACCGACCTCGGAATCCTGACGCCCGATCCGGCGACGAAGGAGCTGACGCTCACGAGCCTGCACCCCGGCGTCACCGCTGAACAGGCGATAGCGGCTACCGGATGGCCGCTTGGAGTTGCAGCCGGCGTCGCTGAGACGGCGCCGCCGACCGCCGCCGAGCTTGCCGCGCTCCGCGATCTGAACGAACGCACGGCGCGGGCGCATGCGGCGGGCGCGTGATCGCGCGGCGAAGCGCGCCGGCCGCGGCATGGGACGCATCGCGAGGGCCGCGGTCACCGCGCAATCCGCGTTCGGCGGCGCAAACACGCACGCAGCAAGGGGAAGGATCGGAAGATGGCCGAAGCATTCATCTGCGACGCGATACGCACGCCGATCGGACGCTACGGCGGCGCGCTGTCGGGAGTCAGGACCGACGATCTCGCGGCGATTCCGATAAGAACGCTGGTCGAGCGCAATCCTGCGATTGATTGGAGCCGCGTCAACGATGTAATCCTCGGCTGCGCCAACCAGGCCGGCGAAGACAACCGCAACGTCGCGCGCATGGCCGCCCTCCTGGCCGGACTGCCGGTGGAGGTGAGTGGCGTCACCGTCAATCGTCTGTGCGGCTCCGGGATGGAGGCGGTGGTGCAGGCGGCGCGAGCGGTCAGGACGGGCGAAGCGAACCTGGTGGTCGCGGGCGGCGTGGAATGCATGTCGCGCGCACCATTCGTGATGCCCAAGGCGACCAGCGCCTTTTCGCGCAACGCCGAGATCTATGACACGACGATCGGATGGCGCTTTGTCAATCCGCTGATGAAGAAGGCCTACGGCGTCGATTCGATGCCCGAGACTTCCGACAACGTTGCGGCGGATTTCGAAATCTCGCGCGCCGACCAGGACGCTTTTGCCTATCGCAGCCAGATGCGTGCGAAGCGCGCGCAGGCGGCGGGACGCTTCGCCGAGGAAATCGTGCCCGTCAAGACCGCAGGCCGGGCGCGCGAGACGGTTTTCGTGAACGTCGACGAGCATCCGCGCCCCGATACAACGCTCGAGACATTGGCTAAACTGCCGGCGCTGTTCGGCCCGTCAAGCTCGGTGACTGCCGGCAACGCCTCGGGCGTCAACGACGGCGCCGCCGCCCTGATCGTGGCTTCGGAAGCCGCCGTCAAGGAGTACCGGCTCAGACCGCGCGCGCGAATCGTCGGCGCTGCGACGGCCGGCGTGCCTCCGCGCATAATGGGAATCGGCCCCGTGCCCGCCTCGCGCAAGGCGCTCGAGCTCACGCACATCGATCTTCGCGATATCGACGTGGTCGAACTCAATGAAGCGTTCGCGGCGCAATCGCTCGCGGTCTTGCGCCAACTGGGGCTTCCCGATGATGCCGAACAGGTGAACCCCAACGGCGGTGCGATCGCGCTCGGCCATCCGCTGGGGATGAGCGGGGCGCGGCTGATGCTCACGGCGCTGCACGAGCTGGAGCGTCGCAAGGCTCGCTACGCGCTATGCACGATGTGCGTCGGAGTGGGGCAGGGAATCGCGTCGATAATCGAACGCGTCTGACGAGCGCGGCTATGGCCGCACTCGCGAATATCAGCGCAGCACGCTCATCACTTTCTCGGCAAGCACGGTGTATTGCGGGTACAGATAGTTAGCGTGACGACTTGCGATAATGACCGCCGCCAGGACTGCTGCAGCCGCCAGGCCGATCGCGAGGATCACGTTCCGCTTCGTCTCGGGCGCAGCGCCTCGAGTAACGGGCGGTGGCGCCGTGATGAACGGCGTTAGCGTTTCTTCGAGTGCCGGGTAGGCGTTGCGCACCGCCTCGATCATTGCCGCGCCGGCTTTTTGCGGATTCTGCACGCCCTTGCCGGTGAAGGTCATGATTTCGCGAAACTGCGCCAGAGTCCATTGCGCCTGGTCGGCGGCTGCGTGCAGATCTTGCGGGGAAAGATCGCGCAAGTTGGAATGTGCCAGGCGGCGGAAAAGAGACAGCGTGCGCTCGAAATAGGGAAATCCCGCGCGGAAAACCGACCCCGGACCGGCCTGCGCGAGGTCTCCGGCCCTGAAAGCAGCCAATCGCGCGAGGCAAACCGCCAAACGTTCGCGCGCCGCCGGCTCGGAGTCCATGGTCATCGATACCTCTTGACTCTCAGCGATGATGGCTGTTGAGGGACCACCCATAGCATGCCCTCTGCACCAGCGATAGTCGTATATCTGTTTAGACGTGCCAAACGTGGCAGCAAAATGGATTTGCTTTACAGGACTCAAGTAAGCGCCCGATTTTCTCAAGAAACGGCCGCGCTCGGAGACGTTGATTCTTGTCGCGCGCCGTGCGAACCATGAGTGAAACCGGACTTGTGCAGGACGCTCAGCATGTTGTCCGCCAACAGCCTGTATTCCACATAGTCGAAGGCGACGGCCGCCGCGACTACGATGGCCACAACCGCCAAGGCCGCCAGGAGCGTTCCGGCAGACCGCGGCTTCCTCACGCGCTCGATTCAGCGGGCGGCTGCTTAATGATCGGCCGGTCAGATTTCGTTGGCGCGCGCGATGCGCCCCAGCCATTCGGCGCTCGGCTTGACCGTGCGCCGCTGCGTCTCGCGATCGACCGCGATCAGGCCGAATTTCGGATGGTAGCCGAACAGCCATTCGAAGTTGTCGAAGGTGGACCAGTAGAAGTAGCCGCGCACGTCGATATTGTCGCCGATGCATCGCGTGACACCGGCCATCGCGCGCTTGATGAATGCGATCCTGCGCGTATCGTCATCGGTGGCGACGCCATTTTCGGTCACGATTACCGGCAATCCAGTGGCGGCGCTGGCATGGCGAATCGTCGCCTCGAGCGCTTCGGGCCAGAATTCGTAGCCCATTTGCGTGAATTCGACGCCGCTTTCCGGCGGCAACATCCCCTCCGGGCCATAGCGCTGGCGGGCGTAGCTCTGCACGCCGATGAAATCGTCGTGCCGCGCCGCCTCGAGAAAGATATCCTAGGCTTCGCGGCGATCGCGGTCACGGGCGTGCGTTCCGCCTGCGAGCGCCTGCATCTCTCTCATCGCGAGCGTCATCCCGACCATGAACTTCCCCGGCCCTGAGCGCAGCGCATGCACGCCGAGGCGATGGGCTTCGAGCAGGACATCGCGCGAGCGCGCGCGCACGCAGAACGGAAAGCTCGAAAACTTCCGCGGCTCGACGCCGAGCGCGCGCGCCGCCGCGGCCCGCATCGGCGAGCGCAACACGGTTTCGTCGCTGTGCAGGATGCCGGTCTGGTGCAGGAAGACGCCGAGGTTGAGTTCGTTGAGCGTGCAGGCGATGTCGATCAGATCGCCCAGGTGGCCGACGATGCGTTCGCAGTAGCGTGCGAACAGCCGCGCGGTCTCGCGCGATTCCCATCCGCCGCGCGCGGCCAGCCATCGCGGCGAAGTGAAATGATGGAGCGTGACGACCGCCTTGAGCCCGTTGTCGCGGCACGCCGCGAGCATCCGCCGGTAGTGCTCGAGCTGCGCCAGCGAAAACTCGCCCTCTTCGGGCTCGATGCGCGCCCACTCGACCGAGAAGCGATAGGCGTTGAAGCCGAGCTTGGCCAATAGCGCCATGTCGTCGGCGTAGCGATGGTAATGATCGCAGGCGTCGCCCGAAGATTCCGTATAGATAGTGTGCTCGAGATGCTCGAGCAGCCACGAATCGCTGTTTATGTTCCCGCCTTCGACCTGATGCGCCGCCGTCGCCGTGCCCCACAGAAACCCGCTCGGAAATTTCATCGTCGTGGCGCCCTCCCAGGCGCCGGCGCGTCAGGCCAGCGCCCGCAATCCCGCCACGGTCTCCGTTTCCGGATGTGCGGCGGCGATGAGCGCGTCGAGGAGGTCGGGGATTTCGAACACGGCGCGGTTGTTGGATGCGCCGGCGCGCGCGCGAAACTGCGCGAAACTGCGCGGGTCAAGCATTCGCGCGACTCCCGCCGCGATCTCGCCGAACGACCGCAGCACCACGCCGAATTCGTTGCGCTCGATCCACTCGGTGTTGTAGCGCTCCTGCACCATGGTCCGCGCATTGCGCTCGACGATCACCGGCAGGCCCATCACCAGCGCCTCGCTGACGCTGCCCGGGCCGGGCTTGCCGATGAAATAATCGCTAAGTCGCATCAGCCGGGGAATTTCCCGGGTGAAGCCTTCGATGTAACATGGAAAAGGCAGCTTCATCGCGAGGAGCTGCGCGCGCAAGCGCTGATTGTGGCCGCAGAGAAAGATCATCTGCGTCTTTATCCGCGACTCGGCAATCCGCCGCGCGATTGTCAACATCCGGCGCGAACCGAATCCGCCGAACATCACGAGGCCGGTCGGCAACGCGGGGTCGAGGCCGAGGCGGCGGCGCTCCTGCCCGCGGCTGAGCTCCGGGCGGTCGTAAAACTCGGGCCGCACGATCATCCCCGAAGTGCGAAGGACGCGCCGCGGAGGATAACCCGCCGCTAGCGCCTGTTCGGCCGCCTTCGCGGTGCCGCAAATCAGGTGCTGCTCCTGACGCTCGATCCAGAAATGCGGCGGACAGTCGGCGAGGTCGGTGAGGACCGTGACCATCGGCGTCGGCGGGCGGTTGCTCCCGCGGTCCGCGATCCTGAGCCCCTCGAAAATCGCGCGGTTGAAATTGGGAATCATGGACACGACCAGGTCTGGCTGCTGTTCGCGCCAGTATTGCGCGAGCAGCGCCACGTTGCGCGGGTGCATCCGGCGGATCAGGAACTGGACCGCGCGCAGCATCGGTCCGGTTCCAATAGTCAGTCCGTACTTGAGCATCCGATTATATAGATCTTCGACGCGCACGCCGGTCAACCGGTGAAACACGTCGATCGGTTCCAGGATCTCGCGCAGGTTGACCATCCGCAGCTGCCAGCCGCGGCGCTGACGGTCGGCAAGCTCCTTTAGTGCGGTCGCCGATGCGCGATGGCCGCCGCCTGCGTCGAAAAAGATAAGGTCGATATAGGGCTCGCGCGCCACCGCGGGCGCCGATAAGGATAAAAGGCGTCCGATATTCATGATAGCGCGGCCCCCGCCGAAGAATCGTAAGCGGCCTGCTGGCCGCGCCCGCGGTCCCATCGCAGCAGCGCGAGCACGCCGTTGCGGTCCTCCACGACCGCCGTGCAACTGTGTACCCAGTCACCGTCGTTGATGTACCAAATCGGACCGATAAGGCGTTGCTCGGGGCGATGCACGTGGCCGCAGATCACGCCGTCGGCCTTGTGCCTGCGCACCGTTTCGGACACCGCGCGGTCGCTGAAATCGGTCAGATACTCGACCGCCTTTTTGACTCCGTCCTTGAGGTAGGAAGAGAGCGGACCCTTGCGCGCACGCCGGAGGCGGCCGTCGCCGTTATACCAGCGATCCACGCGCAGCGCGGTCAGATAGGCTTGATGGCCCATCCGCACGAACCATCGATTGGGATTGAGGGAGCCGTCGAACTGATGGCCGTGGATCACGAGCATCCGGCGGCCCTCGGCGGTCCGATGAATCAGCTCGTTCATCACCGCTATCGGGCCGAGAAAGGATTGCACCAGTTCGGCGCTGAACTCGTCATGGTTGCCGGGCAGAAATACCACCCGGGCGCCGCGCCGATGCCATTCGGCTATCTCTTCGACCACCGCCGTTTGCGCTTCGCTCCAATACCATGACGGGCCGAGCACCCAGCCGTCGACGATGTCGCCGACCAGGTAAAGATTGTCGGCCCGATGATGACGGAGGAAATCGTGCAGCAGTTCGGCCTTACAGCGGGGCGTGCCGAGATGCAAGTCCGAAATCCAGATCGAGCGATAATAGGTAATTGACGCCGCCGGCGGCGCGGCGGCATGGGTGAGCCATCGCGCCCACCCCGAGGAGGGGAAACGGTCTAGCCCGACCCCTTCCATCGAGGGTCCGCCTCCGTTGGCGATAGGCTTACAAAGTACACACCATTGTGAGTACGGGATCGAGCATACGAAATCGATAGTGTTGCTTGACGTTCTGAATAACAGTTCATTATGTGACTATTAAGCGAAGATTCACGACGAGCTATCGTGGATAGTGGAATCGGAAATCCGATCAAAGCCCTTGGCAGCTTGAACCCATAATCGAGCTGTGTTCGGTTCGGAGGTGTGCGTAGGCAGGTCCGATCACGCGGAAGCTGTGGCGGCTTGCCGCTGGCTGGGCAAAGGCGAAGGACGCCGGTCCAGGGCCGCTGCCGGCCGTTTTGTCCGAGCCTTGGAATTTAGCCGACAAGTGCTAGCGTGTCGGCGCAGGGCGCGGCATCAATCGAAAGGCGGCAGAGCCGATGAAAAGCGTAAAACTCAACTATGGCGTGGCATGCGCGGCGGAACCTTCAAAAGGCCACAACCGATGGCATTGGGATATTCCGCCCGCGGTCGAAGCGGAACTTGGCGAGGAGGTCGAGCTCGAAACCAGGGACGCGCTCGACGGCCAGGTCACGCCGGCGACCGCCGCCGCCGACCTGCTCAAGATCAACCTCGACGTGGTGCATCCGCTCACCGGGCCGGTATTCGTCAAAGGCGCGGAGCCGGGCGACCTGCTTGAGGTGGACATCCGCGAGGTCAAACCGGCGGACTGGGGCTTTACGGTCCAGATGCCCGGTTTCGGCTTTCTGCGCGACGAGTTTCCCGACCCGTACATCGTCAAGTGGAAAATCGCCGACGGCTGGGCTACGTCGGCCGAGCTTCCCGGCGTCCGCGTACGCGACGGCTCGTTCATGGGGACGATCGGCGTCGCGCCGTCCGAAGAGCTGCGGCGCGAGATCCTGCGGCGCGAGGAGCATCTGCGCGAGCGCGGCGGCTTTGTCCTGCCGCCGGAGGCGAAAGGCGCGGTGCCTGCGCGCGAGCCGGTTGCGTCGGAGGGGCTGCGCACGATTCCGCCGCGCGAGACCGGCGGCAATCTCGATATCAAGCAGTTGAGTGCGGGCGCGCGGCTGCTCCTGCCGGTGTTCGTTGCGGGCGCGCTCTTTTCCGTCGGCGACGCCCACTTTGCCCAGGGCGACGGCGAGTCCTGCGGCACCGCAGTCGAGATGTCCGCGTCGGTGCTGCTGAAGTTCGCGCTGCGCAAGGGCGAGGCGGCGCGCCACAAGATCCGCTTCCCGCGCTTCGAGCGCGACGACTATTTCGTGCCGCCGGAACTGGCCGCGCCGAAGCGCTTTCTCGCGACCACGGGGATGTGTATCCGCGACGGCGTCAACGAATCGGAAAACGCGACCATGGCGGCGCATCACGCGCTGATGAACATGATCGCGCTGCTGATGGAACGCGGATGGAGCCGCCAGCAGGCCTACGCCATCTGCAGCGTGGCGGTCGATTTGCGTCTCAGCGAGGTGGTGGACGTGCCCAACTTCGTCGTGTCGGCGCTGCTGCCGCTGGCCATTTTCGACAAGTAATCGTCCGCGCAAAGAGGGACGCCGTGGAATATCGCAATCTGGGAAAGTCGGGGCTCAAGGTCTCGGCCGTGGGCCTCGGCTGCAACAATTTCGGCATGAAGTGCGACGCCGAGCAGACCCGCGCGATCGTGCATCGCGCGCTCGACCAGGGCGTCACGCTCTTCGATACCGCCGACATCTACGGCAATCGCGGCGGCTCGGAGGAATTGCTGGGCAAAGCGCTCGGCAACCGCCGGCGCGAGGTCGTCGTCGCGAGCAAGTTCGGGATGGAGATGGGTGACGGGCCGTATCTGCATGGCGCGTCGCGGCGCTACGTGATGGCCGCCGCCGAAGACAGCTTGCGCCGACTCGGCACGGACTACATCGACCTCTATCAGCTGCACATGCCCGACCCCGAAACGCCGCAGGAAGAAACACTCGAGGCGCTTGCCGACCTGGTGCACGCAGGCAAGGTCCGCTACATCGGATGCAGCAACTTCGCCGCCTGGCAACTGGCCGAGGCGCTGGGAATCTCTCGCGCGCGCGGGCTACCCGCCTATGTTTCGGCGCAAAATGAATACAGCCTGCTCGAGCGCACGATCGAGCGCGAACTGATTCCCGCCTGCCGCCACTTCGGCGTGGGCATCCTACCGTTTTTTCCGCTGGCGAGCGGCTTTCTGACCGGTAAATACCGCCGCGGAGCCGAGCCGCCCACGGGCACGCGGATGGCGCTGCTCGAGCGCATTGCGACGCGCACGCTGAACGAGGCGAACTTCGATCTGCTGGAGAAGCTCGAGACCTTCGCGCGCGAGCGCGGCCATACGCTGCTCGAGCTGGCGGTCGGATGGCTCGTGTCGGAGCCGCAGAACTCGAGCGTGATCAGCGGCGCCACGACGCCCGAGCAGGTGAGCGAGAACGTCAGGGCGGCGCAGTGGAGGCTCGGCGCCGAGGAGCGCGAGGCGGTCGGCAAACTGACGCAGCGCTGAGCGCGGCCACCCCGACAAACGGGCTCCCGTTCTACGGCGCCAGGCGGGAGCAGATCGTTTCGGCGATTTTCTCGGGCGGCGCGGCGATATCGACGACGATCGCATTCGCCGGTTCCTCGAGCGTATCGAACTGGCTCTGCAAGAGCCCCCGATCGAAAAAATGTCCCGCGCGCCGCGCCAGGCGCTCTGCGATCAACGCCGGCGATCCCTTCAGGTACACGAATTTTACGTCTTTCGCGTCCACCATCAGCAGATCGCGGTAGCTCTGCTTGAGCGCCGAGCAGGCGATGACCGCAGAGCGCTTTTCGGCAAGACATCGCGCAATGAGGTCCCGCACGGCGTGCAGCCACGGCAATCGATCCGCGTCGGTGAGTGCGATACCGCGGCGCATCTTTTCGCGATTTTGCGGCGGATGAAGATCGTCGGCGTCGTGAAACTCCCATCCGGCGCGCGCGGCCAGGATTCGTCCGACCGTGGTCTTTCCCGAACCCGCCACGCCGATGAGGATTATAACCATCCGCAGCGATGTCCGGGGCTAGATCTCGGAGGGCGCGAGCGCCGCGCGCATCGCACTCTCGCCGCCGTCAGGAACCTTGCGCGGCCGGAGCAGCAGGAGCACTACGAAACCCGCGAGCGTCGCCGCGATGGTGAACAGGATTCCGATCCGGTAACTGCCGGTGCGGTCGATGATCGCGCCGACGATCGGCGGTGCGAACAGCGCGGTGATCGCGATACTGGTATAAAGCGTGCCCAGCACCACGCCCATCCCAGCAACGCCGAACAGCTCCGCGACCACCGACGGATTGAGCGCGACGTAACCGCCATAGCTCGCGCCCATCGCGAGCGCGAACCCGACCAGCATCGCGTAGCCCGGCGCATAGAGCCAGAGCAAGTATGAAAGGCCGAGCACGAGCACCGTCAACTGGTAAAGCCGCAGCAATCCGACGCGGTCGGCGAGCGTGCCCAGTCCGGCGCGGCCCAGCATGCTGGTGAGCCCGATACAGCTGATGAGCGCGGCCGCGGCGACCTCGCTGATGCCGTGTTCGCGCGCGTACACCGGAAGAAAGACGAACGGAATCGAGGTTGCGACGTTCGCCAGCGCGGAGGAGACGTAGAGCACGGCGAAGTTGGGATCGCGCACGAACTCACCGAAGCGCGGGCGCGCGACGTGCTGCGGACCTCGCGGCGGCCGCTTCGACAGCGCAGCGCAAAGCATCAGCAGCCCGGTCGCCGCGGCGCCCAGGATAACGTACGAGCGGCGCCATCCGAGATGCATGATCAGCTCGCCCGAGAACGGCGGAACCGTGAGCGTGCCGGCGCCGATTCCCGCGACCGCGAGACCGAGCGCCGTGTTGCGCCGCCGATCGAACCATCCTGCGATCATCGCGACCAGCGGTACGTAACAGCACGACACGCCGATACCGACGCCGAGGCTGTAGGTGAGGTAGGCACACCAAAGGCGCGGGATTAGAGCGGTCAGGACGACACCGCCGCCCGTAGCGAGCGCGCCCGCAAAAACCACGGGGCGCGGACCGAAGCGGTCGGAGAGATAGCCCGTGAGCGGGCTGAGGGCGAAATAGAGCGCGGCGGTTATCGAAAAAATCGCCGAAGTCGCTTCGCGCGAGGCGCCGAACTCCTGCGCCATTGGCTTGAAGAACGCGCCGAAACTGTAGGCTACGCCGAAGAGGGTGAAGCAGGCGAGGAATCCGGCGGCGACGGTCAGCCAGGCGCGGGCCGAATCGATAAGGTCGAGATGATGGGCGGTCGAGAGGCTTGAGGCGTCTGACATTGGCGCTGCGTGCGGGCTCGTGACGCTGCGCGTTGAAACTCAGGCGCCGAGAGGCCACAGGGTGGAGTAAATATACTGCGCTGTCGGATCGCGATGCGAGTGACGGAGTGGGGTCCTCGGTGAACGCGTTCCGTCGCTCGACCACGCTGCCAATCGCGCTCGGCGCCGGAGAGCGGGAACTCTCTTCAGTTAGATCCAGACGCGCGTGATGCTCGGTCTGACCTCATCGCGGGCGGCGTTGCCCGCCCGATGGTCTATTCGCCGGTTTGCGCAGATGAAGATGATGTTGGCTTTTTTCTTCTGCGCCCCGGCTAGCAACACCAGCCCCGACTGAAAAGTCATCAATATGGAAAAAATTCCGGATTTTGATGAAAAATGGTGAAACTTGGCGAGTATAGACTGCTAGCGCCGCTTAGAGTTGCTTAAGTCGCACATTAGCCGCGACTCGGGAGCTCCAACGCTGTTTTCTACAGAAAACGAACGTACTGAACCTGCCCCCGGAAACAGTTGCAATCGATCTGCAATTCTTGCTTTGCCAAATCGGTTCTTCATGACGAAAAGCTCGCTGTATAGAAGCTACGACTCTCGCTAGGGCCTATTTTGTCTCGATTTCATCTGGCACCGCGATTGCTGTGCATTTGGGATGTGACTTATCACCAAAGAAATTTTTCCGCCGCAATGCCAGAGAGGATGTGGGATGCTGCGTCAGAGCTGACGCCGACGTTCGCCGGCGAAGCAAAAACCTCGCGGTGGCCCATCGGCTCGGATGTGTGGGCGTTTATGACCGCCAAGCGAATTCCGATCGTGGCGTATCACTCGATATTGCAGAGCGGGCCGGGGGCGTGTCTGCCGGAGGCCTGGAGCTCTATAGATACCGTCGCCTATGACTCCTTTTGCGCGCAGCTCGATCTCCTTTCTGCCGACGGCTGGCAAACTCTCCCGGCCCCGGCGCTCAACGAACCGAGCGTCTGGAACCTCGGCAAAAGACAGATCCTGTTGACCTTCGACGACGGGCACGACAGCGATCTTCTGGCCGCTGCGGCGCTTGCCGCGCGAGGTTTCACCGCGACCTTCTATATCCCATGGGTCAACCTTGGGCGACCGAATTTTCTCGATGAGCAAGGCGTCAGGCGACTCAGCCGCGACGGTTTCAGGATTGGCTCTCACGGCATGACCCATTGCCGGCTCAACGCCGTCGGCCCGGATCGTCTGCGGCTGGAGCTGACCGAGTCAAAACTCCGTCTGGAAGATCTGGTGGGGTTGCCAGTAACCGATCTCGCGATACCGTTCGGCAGGTACGATCAGCGCGTGATCGACGCCGCACTCAATGCGGGTTACTCGACGATCATGACCTCTGACGTCAAACGGGCGGTGCTCGGTTCGAGAAGCAGAGTCTATCCGCGCCTGCCGGTCAAATCCTGCACGACTTTTCCCGATTTTCTGACTCTAGTCCGCGGAAGCGCTTTTGCCTTTTGGCGCTGGCGTCTGCTGCGGGTTCTGTACGGACGAGTCAGGCGCTACGCCGGCGTAAGATGAGCACCTCCTCCGAACCGGTACTTTTTCCTGGCTCGTTCCAGCCGCGAGCGACAACGCGGCCGATGTCGGTCGCGTTTGCGTCTGCGGGCGCGCTCCTGCTGCTGGCCGCGCTGTACAATCACGCCGCGTCCATACTCATTCTCTCGGCAGTAATCGCGTCCGTGCTCGTCATCTATGGCGTTACATATACGGCGCATCATCACGAATGGCTGGTGTTTCCGCTCGCGCTCATCGGCCTGTTGGTGCAAATCTCCTTCCTCGGCGATCAGACTTTTCGCGCGGGATTCCACTACTTGGCGCTCGCTCTGTTCTGCCTGCCGACGCTTGCGACCGTGCATCGGTCGGGAATCCTTCGCACGGGCGGATTCAGGCTGTATAGCCTTTACTTCGCATGGGCCGGCGTAACGATTGCGTATTCGCTTGCGCCGGTATATTCGCTCGCCCGCCTGGTCGAAGCGGTCATGGTGATGATTGCGATCGCCGCCTGCGTGCTTGAAATCCATGAACCCGCCGACGTGAGCCGGGTCTTGCTCCGGTTTTTGCTGGCCTGCGCAATAATCCTGGTGATGCTGACCCTAACCGCGCCGCTCTTGCCGCACGACGTTGTTTGGCAAAGCCCACTCGAAAGCTACACGCCCGACGAACTGGCCAGCATGGCTAAAGCAGGAATCGTCGTGGGCGGACTCGATCGCTTTCGCGGCCTCTTCGGTGGACCTAACGACCTCGGCACATTCATGGTGATCGTGGTCGGCCTCGCGGCCGCATGCTGGCGCACGGCGCAAAGACGCGGCCGCCTGATGCTGGCCCTGATGATCGCGGCCGCGGTGACGCTCGACGTGATCGCGGACTCGCGCTCGTCCTTCGTTGCGGTCGCGCTCGGCGCCGGTCTCTTCGCGATCTGGAGATGGCGTTTCAGGGGATTTCTCCTGTGCGCCGGAATATCGATCGCAATTGTGTTGGTGATGATTCGCAGCGGGATGTTCGCCTACGTCGGCCGGGACGTCACCACGCTGACCGGGCGCACCGACATCTGGGACTACGTTATTCAAAGGATTCGCGAGCGGTTCATCCTGGGTTATGGATACGAGACGGCAGGCGCCGTTTTCGATAGCAGGTACTTCCCGATCTGGTGGGGACCGTGGGACATGGGGCCGCATAGCTCGCTGCACAATGGCTATTTGGGGCACGCGATCGGAGTAGGAATTCCCGCCACCATTCTGTGGCTATATATCCTGCTGCGGCCGTGGATCTTCGCCCTCAGACAGGCCAAGGATCCGTGGGGTCTGAAACCGATATTTTTCCTGATCGTCGTGCCGATCCTGATCAACAACCTCTCGGAGCAACTACTTGGCGATTTCGGCGGCGGAGCGGTCGCGCTGCTGCTCGGCCTGGTCTGGGCTATCGCCGAGTGTTACCGGCTGCGCACGCTGCGTCAGCGAGAGGCCGATCGAAAGGCAGAACTCGCTGCGCTCCCCAAGGCCGTGAGCGCCTTGGTGTCGGCCTAGCAAGAACGAAGCTATAGGCGACCGAGGCGTGGACGGCGTGACTCGCACAGGGCGAAAGGTGCTCTTAGCGCTGATGACGGCTGGTTGGCTCTGCGGTTTCGCCGCTGTCGGATGTGCGTCGGACATCCTACCTGGGTATTTTCCCACCCTGGCGCCGCATGCATCGCTGCCGAGCGGCGCGCAATGCGCGGCCGCCGTATTGTCGTCCGCCCCGGGTGCCGAGTCGCGCATCCAGAACGCGGCGGCGAATCGCACGAATCCGACGTTGGCGCAACTGGCGGCGTTCCATGCTTTTCCCGTCAAAGGCAGCTTTGTGCCCCCAGCGGACTTCGCCAGCGTTGACGGACAATTCACCGGCACTACCGACCAGATACTTCGATGGGGCGCGTGCAAATGGGGCGTGGATGAAAACGTGGTCCGTGCCCAGGCTGCGGCCGAATCGCACTGGCTGCAGAGCGCCGCGGGCGATTCGACCAGCGACTTTTCTCTGTGTCCGCCGGGGAGCGGTTACCCGGGCGCCTGGGACGGCGGGCACTGCATGCAGAGCTATGGCATTATGCAGATGAAGTACAAATCGTTCGGCGGTTGGCCCCTCAGCAAGGACAGCACCGCCTTCAACGTGGATTTCAGGCTCGCTTATCAACGCGCCTGCATGAACGGTGATATCAGCTACCTTCCGCAGCAAATTCCGGCCCTGGGATATCCACAATATCCTCGCGGCAACACCGACGAGATGCTATGGGGGTGTATGGGCGACTGGTTTTCCGGCTCATGGTACGACAGCGGCGCGCTCAAGTATATCGCCGACGTCAAGTCGCTATTGGTCCGCGAGGGCTGGCTCCATTCGCAGTTCTGAGCGCGCAGCCGCTGCAAGCACCAAGCGGCTGGCCACACAGTGACAACGAACCATCTTCGACGAACCGCGAGCGCCGCGTACAAATGAAGACATCACTGGACAACCTGGTGCGCAAGACCATAGACCGTGCGGAGCATTGTTCCGGTTGGCTGCACAAATGGCAGCGAATCGAACCGTCGGGCGAACCGGTCAAGCTTAACCTGGGCAGCGGGCTTTATGTCGCGCCCGGATGGATCAATATCGACGGCAGTATAAAGACGCTGTTCGTGAAAATGCCACGGTCCGTGATGAATGTGGCGTTTCCACTGACCAAAGCCGGAGCTGGCTTTTCCCGCGAAGAGTTCACAAACCTATTGCGTGAGCATCGTTTTGTCTTTCACAACCTGAAATATGGCATACCTCTCGCGGATTCTTCCGTCGATTTCATTTTTTCTTCCCACGTGCTGCATCACCTTTATCGTGACGAAGCTTTGACGCTGCTCCGGGAGGCCGTCCGAGTTCTGAAGCCTGACGGCACCATGAGAATCGCAGTACCCGATCTCGAACACATCGTGGCCCTGTACCTCGAAGGAAAGCGCGAGCAAGCGCTGGAATATTTTTTCTATCCGAAAAAGCCGAGAGGCGAATTATACAGGCGCGCTTACCAATATGATTTCGTACTTTTGAAGACCTTGATGGAGGAGGCCGGCGTCAGAAACGTGCGCCGCTGCAACTTTCGTGAAGGCCGAGTCCCCGACCTCGAGTGGCTCGATCGCATGCCCGAGGAGAGCTTGTTCGTCGAGGGAGAGCGTTAACGCAGACTGAACTCTCCGGTTGCGGGGCCGCCGACTGTTTTCCTCGCAGACGGCAGGGCTCGTTGTGCGCTGCGTCAACGGACGAGGCCGACACGGATAGCGCGGCGGTTCCGGGCATCGGCGCAGCCGGGCGCTGTGGCGCGGCAGTTTAATCGGCGCGGCGGGCTCCGCGAAGCGCCGCCGGGATTTCCTCCATCGCGAGCTTGAGCAGCAGCCTTCGAAAGCGCATTCCCCTGCTGTTGAGCCGGGCGAAGATCTCGAGCACGTGCTCGCGCTCCTGCCAGACCACAGTCGCCGCCAGCTCTCGCCGATCAAGCATGCTTACCCGGCTGAGCCGCCGGTAGAGTTCCGCCGGGTCCATCCCGCGGCAGCCTTTCTCAGTCTTCAAGGTCTCGGCGAGTTTGCGCAGTTCAGCTTGGCCGCGTGCTTCGTCGGGATCGAGCGCCAGCAGCCGGCCGACTGGAACTAAATGCGGATCGCGCGCTGCGTCTCCGGCGCGCACGGCGACGAAGGCCGCGGCCGCATCGGCGCTGGCATCGAAACAGGGCTCGAATTGTAGCGGCGCTGGCCGGGGAGATTCGGCGGCTCTGCGCCTGAGCCAGATCGGCTCCCGCCCGGACAGGATGCAAAGGGAGGTAAGGCGCTGATGGCCGTCAGCGATCCACCATCGCACCCGGCGCTCGCCATTGCCGTCTTCCCGCGCGCGCCACAGAAGCAGCGAGCCAAACGGGTAATTGCGCCACAACGAGTCGGCGAGACCGCATACCTGCGAGGGGCGCCACACAAACTGGCGCTGAAAGTCCGCGATGTCCCACTCGCCGCATACGCAGCGCTCTACCGCCTCGCGCACCGTGACAACGCGGTACGCGTAACCCGCCTCGTGGTCCGCGTTTTCATCCGTCGCTTCGAGATGGTCCGCACGGTCTTCGTTCATGACCGGCCTGTCGGCTGTGTCGCGTAATTCTGCGCGCTGTTGGCGGGCGTCGCGCGCGGGCTTTCCGCCGCGATCACCTGGGCGGCGATATCGTAGAGCGACCGCGACGGCATCCGCTTGGACGAAGCGAACTTCAGAACTTCGTCGAAATGCGAGGGGTCGCCGCCCCTGTCCCAGAAGCGCGAAAAGCGCCGCAGCCCCACGTCCTCGGGATGCGCGAGGGCGATTATCGGCAGGCCGAGCACGGCCATCGCGAGCATCCGATCGCGCGTCAACGAAACGGCAGGATATCGATGCAAAACGACGAAACCTGAAGCCGCATCGACGCGCGCGGCCCTCGAGTCGTCCGACGATGCGGAAAAATGCGGATCGGCGCAGGACGCCAGGCGCGGCTCCTCGACGCTCGCCACAAATCCCGCGCGCGCGAGCATGGGAAAGTGCCCCGGTGCGGCGCGTTCGAACGGAAAGATCATGATCGGCTGAAAGCGGATGCCGAAGCGGCGCTCGATTCGTCCGACCGTGCGCTGACCCCGCGCAAGGTCGGCCGCGGGATCGGCGATGACGCGATGGTCGACGTGACGGTACAGCCCATGCCACGCGAAGCCGATCGAGAATTGTTTCATCGCTTCCAGGTAGCTGCGGCTCGGGCGCGTATGGCGCGGCGTCCAGGCAAAATCCGTATGCGCGCCCGGGCAGAGACGCTCGATATGGCCGAGCAGGGCGGAGACGGGTACGGTGTTGAAATGGTCATAGTTTGCCGGCCGGTCGTCAATCGTGAGATTGAAAGGCGGCAAAGACTCCGGGTCGATTCCGGCCGCGCGGTTGACCGCCAGCAAGGCGCCTGCAAACTGGGGGCGCGTCTCGCGCGCGGCCAGGCGTGCGACAATAGGCGCGTCGACGCCTGTTGCGTCCTCCGGATTCAGGTCATGGATGACGCATCCATCGCCGTATTGAAGCGCGAAGATCGCGGCGCGCTTGACCCCGTCAACGTGCCGCACGACGAGCAGCTCCTCAGCCCCCGGGATAAAGCCGGACTCGACGCCGGGTGAATCGAGCAGGCCGCCTGTGGCTTCTTCGCCGCGCAGTGCCGCCGGAAGCATCGGGTTTTCCGCAAACCGGTATCCGACCGCGCGGCGTTCGGGCGCTATCGGCGCGTCGAGCGGAGCGAACGGCGCAAGGTCGAGCTTGTCGGCGCCTGGAGCCGTACCACGAACGTAGAGCGTTGCCCCCTGGCCGACCGCGCTCGCTAGCTGCGATCTCTGATAGACGGGAAGCTGCCGCAAACGCGACGCGCCGACCGCGACGATCGATTGGCGCGCCGCCTCGCCAGGCAACGCTTCGGAGCCGCGGCCCTGCATCAGGCGTCCGCCGCGCCAGCGCGCCAACCTGGCAACGGTCGAGTTGGCGCCCGTCTCTGTGCTGTCAACTAGAAAGCAGGTCGCCATTGCGCCTGGCCGATTCGCGCCGCGACGGTTGACGCTTCCCGGTGTCGTGTGCGGGCGGATGTACCTCCTGGGCGCGCGCCGCGTTTGACTCGAGGATCGCGTCGAGCAGTACGGAGCCGGCGATCCTGCGCAGCAATTGGATGTTTGGAATGACGCAATGGCCGCCGATAAGGCCCTGGAAGTAACGGTTGCGAGGCAGGAAGGGCACCTCTTCGAAAAAATTGATCGCCTCTTCGTAGTCGGCGCCGACCCGGCGCGCGTAACGATCGAGGTCCTGGGCGAACGCGATCTGCACGCCGAAGTAGGTTGTCTCCGCGAGCTTGGCCAATTCGAGCGTCTCCGGCTTGTCCATCCGGCGCGTCTTCATCCCGAGGCCCGCAAAATGGCGCTCGGCGGCCGCGGCGGTTTGTTGCGTGGGCGCGGCCACGTACTTGACGTAATGCAGAAGATCCTGCGCCATCCGCACGTGTTTGCCGCGCACCGGACTATACGCAACGGGTTTGCCCGTCCGCCGCGCAAGCGCGCTGGTGGTTCCGGGCTGTACCGTGCTGTTGACGATGGTCAACGCGGGATCGAACCGTTCGATATAGCCGCACGCCGCGGCCTCGAACTCCGCGCTCGCGCGGAATGGAATACAGATGTGCATCACGGCGATCGGCGCGTTGAACTCGCGCGGCTCGATATCGTGACGCAGAACCGGCTGACGGCGCTCGATGACTTCCGCCAGCGCCCCACCGACCTCGCCGAGACCGATGACCAATGTCTCCCCATTTTTCACTTCGCTTCCTCCCTCTCGGGCAACGTTTTGCTTCACGCCGCGCGCTCCGGGCCATAGCGTTCCGCCGCCGGCGGTTTGCGCAGCAGCGCGTCGACCGCGCGGTAGTATTCCGCGCGCTGGACCGGCCATCCGATTCGTTCGGCCGCGCGGCGGGCGTTGCGCGCAAGCTCGGCGCGGCGCGCCGGGTCGCGGTAGAGCTCGACGATCGCTGCCGCCAGATCGTCGCGATCTCCCGGTTCGAAGAATCGCACTGCGCGCTCGCCGAAATAGTGTTCGATAGTTCGCAGGCGGGCGGCGATCGTCGGAACGCCGAGCGCCGTGTAGTCGAGCAACTTGACCGGGAGCATCAGATGCGTCGCGTTGCTTGCGCGGTTCGGCACCATCCCGACGTCGGCCTCGGCAAGCAGGCTCGGCAGTTCGTCGATCGGCACCTGGTTGATGAAGCGCACGCATCCTTCGAGGCGTCTGCGCGCGACGAGCCGGCGTGCCGTGTCGAGATGATCGCCCCCGCCGATCACCATCAAACGTAGGCCGGAAACCTGCGTTCGCGCGAGCGCTATCGCCTCGATCGCGATATCCAGGCCGAGCCGGTGGGTCAGCGTGCCGTGGCAGGCCAGCACGAATTGTCCGTTTGCGCGCCTGGGCGCCGCCGGCGCAGCGCTGAAAAGCGCGGGGTTTGGCGCATTCATTACGGTTCTAATCTTGCGCTCCGGGATGCCGGCCCGGATGAGGCGTGCGCGGTGAAGCGCGTGCACCGCCAGCACCGTGTCGGCGCATCCTGCGCTGGTGCGCTCCCCCAGCATCAAGAGCCGCGCGCCGACCGCGCCGCGCCGCCCGCCGAACTTTTCCTGGTACAGCTCCGGCATCGTGTCGTGGATGTCCAGCACGATCCTGCTACCGCGCAATCGCGCCGGCAGCGCGCACAGCACCGCCGCGTCGGGCATGGTGCAAACGATCGCGACGTCATAGCGCTCGGCCAGGCTCAGCCGCGTCACCGCCCATGAGGCCTTCGCGAAAAACCGAAGGTAGCTGCGCATGTAACTCGAGCGGCTGGCCCCCCGATAGCGCGGCATCTTGAGGCCAATCACGTTGACGCCGCGGATCGTGCCGTTATGGCCGCTGTCGAGACAGAGCACGTCGACATGGTCGCCGCGTTCGGCCAGCGCCTCGGCGTGGCGCTTGACGCGGCCGTCGTGGACGTAGGTCGTGTATGCGATGACAAGAAAGCGGGCCACGATACGCTCCTAGTTCAGGATGGGATGTGCGGTAAGCCGTGCCGGGGCGGCGCGCTCGGCCCCGGCGCCGCGGATGTGCGGCTCGCCGTTTTCGATTCGGAGTTCCAGCTGAGCCCGCTCTTTCCACCAGCGCGCCGCTTCGGAGGGCAGTGCGCGCCACGCGAGTTCGATCTCGCCGAGCCGCTTGAGGAGTTCCCGATAGGCCTCGAAGTAAACGCCGTCGCCGCAGTAATCGGGATGGGTGAGCGTGAGAATCATGCCACCCAGCGACGCGATCCATTTCGCCTTCATCGCCCACACCGGCAGCGGGGCGCGGCGGAGCAGATGGATTAGCGTGTGGTCCTGCGGCAGCGTGTAGGGCAATTCGATCATTCGCGAAAGATGGAACGGGAAGAGGCTGCAGGTTCCGCCGGGCTGCGGTTCGTAGGGGTCGGTGTCGGCGAAGCTCGAGTCGAAGTCGAAGTCCATGGTGGCGATTGCCTGCGGATCGCGCAGCGTCGAAGGAGCGCGGAAGCCGCGCAGATCGTGCTCGGCGGCAAGCCGTTCGAGAATGGGCGCGAGTGCAGCAAAGTCGTGAGGACTGCGAAACAAGCGGCCGTCGTGGCAGAGGCCATGGGCGCCGAACTCGAAGCCGCGCGCGCGCAGCCGCGCAACCCTCTCCCAATCGATCGGGTATTGCGCGAGCGGCAGGTTAAAGGAGGAACGAAA
>DASXMQ010000015.1:0-6586 GCA_036495625.1 Binataceae bacterium (SeqCode)
CGACGTCCTGGCGCGCGACGAGCCGCGGATCCTCTTTCCACACCTTGTCGAGCCGATCGTAGGTGAGCCGCTGGATCTCCAGGTTCGAGCGCGCGCGGTCCAGCCGCTGGCGCAACTCGGGCACCTCGATATCCGCCAACACCTCGCCCTTCTTCACCGGGTCGCCCTTATCGACGTGGATATCCTTCAAATAGCCGGTGACCTTGGCGTACAGGGCCGACTGGTAGTAGCCGACCGCGTCGCCCGGCAGCGTGATCGAGCGGATGGCCTCGCCACGCTGCGGTCTGATGACGACCACCTGCGGCGCCGGCGCGGGAGTTTCGGCATCCTCATGATGGCATCCGGCGAGCAGCGTGGCGGCCGCGAGCGCGATCGCCGCTGCGGCGGTCATTGCGCGTAATCGATTCATCCTGACCCGCCGCCTCATCGTGCCGCCTCCTTCGCGGCGCGCCGCGAGTAGAAGGCCTCATAGACCGAGGGCACGAGGATCAGGGTGAACACCGTCGAAACCGCCAGCCCGCCGACCGCCGCGCGCGCCAGCGGCGCCGAGGCCTCCGAGCCGGCGCCCAGCTCGAGCGCGAGCGGCATCAGTCCCACGACCGTTGCGAGCGCGGTCATCAGGATGGGCCGCATGCGGATGCGCGCCGATTCGACGACCGCGCGGCGCAGCGGATGGCCTTCGCGGCGGCGCTGGTTGGCGAAATCGACCAGCAGGATCGAATTCGAAACCACGATTCCCACCATCACGATGATCCCCATGAAGGATTCGATGTTGAGCGTGGTGTTGGTCAGATAGAGCGTCCAGATGACGCCGATCAGGCCCATCGGCACCGCGAACATGATTATCACCGGGTCAAGGAACGAGCGAAACTGCGCGACCATCACCAGGTACAGCAGGATCACCGCCATCCCCAGGCCGAAGCCGAAGCTCGAGAAAGACTTTTCCATCGAAGCCACCGAGCCGCGCAGTTGGTAGCTCATGTCCTCGGGCATCTGGATGCGCTTGAGCGCCTTGATCACCGCGCTCTGCGTGCCGCCCAGATCCTGCGTGCGCGGCGCGACCAGCACATCGACCACGCGCTGGATATTGTAGTGGTCGGCTTCGGCGGGATGGCGCTCGGGAACGATCGTCGCGACGTCGCGCAGCGTCAGCGAGTCGAGGCGCGCATGCTGCGAAGGCGCGACCGAAACCGGAATGTTCAGCAGCGTATCGAACGACTTGATGTCCTGCTCGAAATATTGCGCGGTCAGGAAGTAGTCATTGCCCGACTTGGGGTCGATCCAGATCGAGGGCGCGATCATTTCGTTGGAGGTCAGCGCCGTGATCACATTGGCCACCACGTCGTACTGATTGAGGCCAAGCCTTGCCGCCTTGACCCGATCGACCTTGACCCGCAGCGTCGGATAGTCCGCCTCCTGCGGGATGAAAGTGTCCGCCACATCGGGCACGCCGCGCAGCGCCTCCTCGACCGCGCGCGCGACCGGAAACAACGCACGGTACGTCGGCGCCGTGAGCTGCACGTCGATCGGCGCCGCCAGGCCGAAGTTGAGCACGGAATCGATGATGCTGCCGGAGCTGAAGAAGGTCCGTACATCGGGCACTGCTTTGGGCAGAAGCTCCTTTAAGCGGTGCATGTACACGAAAGTCGAAACCTTGTGCGCGGGATTGAGCGCCACCATCATGAACCCTGAATCAGGCGCCGCGTTCGAGGAATAGATCGAAGAGAAGCCGGGCGCGAGGCCGAGGTTGGACACGATGGTCGAAAGCTCGGCGGGCGGGATTACCTGGCGCACCGCATTCTCCATCCGCTCGGTGAGCCGTTCGGTGAGTTCGATGCGGGTGCCGACGGGCGCGCGATAGTCGATGATGAACTGGCCGGCGTCGGTCTGCGGGAAAAGCTCGGTGCCGATGAGCGGGTAGATCGAGATGCTCAACACGAACACCAGCGCGACCCCGCCGATCACCAGGAACTTGTGGTCCAGCGCGCCGTCCAGGATCCGCTCGTAGCGCGCGGCGAACCGCTCGTAAACCCGCATGAAGGCGCCGAACGGACCGTGGGTCGCGCCCTCCTCGGCTTCTCGCGCGGACTCCGCGGTCAGCAAGCGCGCGCAGTAGATCGGGATGACGGTCATTGCCACCAGGTACGACGCGATCATCGACAGCACCACCGTCACCGCCAGCGCGCTGAACAGGTACTTGGCCACCCCGAACAGGAACATCACCGGGAAGAACACGATGATGGTCGTGATAGTCGACGCCAGCACTGGCAATGCGACTTCTTCCGCGCCTTCGCGCGCCGCGACTTTCGGATCCTTGCCCTCGGCCAGATGGCGATTGATGTTTTCCAGCACCACGGTCGAGTCGTCGACCAGCCGCCCGATGGCGAGCGCGAAGCCGCCGAGCGTCATGATGTTGATCGTCGCTCCGCCCATCATGAGACCGAAAGCGCCCGCCAGGATCGACAGGGGGATCGAGAGAAAAATCGCGAAGGTCGAGCGGAAGCTGCCGAGGAAGATAAGGATCATCAGCGAGGCCAGCACCGCGCCTGACACAGCCTCGTGTTCGAGCGAGTGGATCGCGTTCAAGATGTAGGTGGACTGGCTGAAAATCGCCTGCAGCTTCATCCCCTTGGGCATCCCGGTTACTTTCGGCAGTACCTGGTTGATGCCGTTGACGATCGAGATGGTGTTCGAGCCGCTTTGCTTGAGCACCGGGATGTAAACCGAGCGCTGGCCGTTGATGCGCACGATGTTCTGCTGGATCTGGGAGGCGTCCTCGGCGCGCCCGATGTCGCGCACGTAAACCGGCTCCTGTCCCCGCCCGACCTTGACCGGCACGTCGTTGATGTTGGCCGGGTTGTCGATCATCGAGTTGGTATAGACGAAGTAGTCCTCCGCGCCGATCTTGGCGTCGCCCGCCGGGATGATCAGGTTGGCGCGGTTAAGCGCGTGCACCACGTCCATCGGGGTCAGACCGCGCGCCTGCAGCGAATCGCGGTCGAGATAGACCATGATCTGGCGATACTTGCCGCCGAACGGCGGTGGCACCGAGGCGCCCTCGACTGTGGCGAGAAAGTTGCGGATGTTGTACTGGGCCTGGTCGCGCAACGCGGCTTCGCTGAAGCCCTTGCCCGAAACCGTCACCAGCACCACCGGCAAAGACGACGCGCCCGATGGCAACACCAGGGGCGGCAAGGTGCCGGGCGGCAGATGGCGCAGATCGGCCATCGCGAGGTCGCCCAGCCCCGCCGCCGCCGCACCCAGGTTTACCCCGGGATGGAAGAAGACCTTGATGATGCTGACGCCGGGCAGCGAGCGCGACTCGATATGCTGGATCTCGCTGCCCAGGGTGAAAAAGCGCTCGAAACGAGTGGTAATGTCCCGTTCCATCTCCTCCGGCGGCATCCCGGCGTAGAACGTCGCCACGACCACCGCCGGAATGTGTAGCGGAGGAAACACGTCCACCGGCATCCGAGCGAACGCGTTCAAGCCGAGAATGGTGATGATCAGCGCGCCCACGATTATCGTGTGTGGATTGCGCAGGGAGAAAGATGGCATCGCACAACCTCAACCGGCCTGGCGTCCTCGCGTCGCGCGCGAGGGCCGCGGTCTATACTCATGCCGCGGCGGGCAAAACCGGCGCGGCGCGAATCAGACGCGTAAGAGTGCGGTGTGGCTGAACGGATCTCCGCCGTCCGCATCGGCCGGAGCAGTTCGAAGACGCCGTAAC
Organism: Binataceae bacterium (SeqCode); assembly: GCA_036495625.1. Taxonomy (GTDB): domain Bacteria; phylum Desulfobacterota; class Binatia; order Binatales; family Binataceae; genus JAKAVN01. The sequence continues at coordinate 3,731 of DASXMQ010000015.1, forward strand.
GTGCGTGCTTGCGGAGGAGGGGCAGCCGCCTGCGGAAGGAGGTTCGGCAGAGCCGCCACGGGAATCGATACGGCGAGGTTGTCCGGCGCCGGCGCCCGGCCCAAACGGCCGATTCGCGTTTCCACCGCGGTCCCGGTTCGCTCGACGAGCGTGTGATGCGCGGCGCGCAATCCCGCGTGCTCGGTGCCGCAGGTCGAAGAGAATCGAAGGTTCAGATGGATCGGCACCACGACCGCCAGGCTAAGCGCGAGCGCCACCCCCACAAGCCAGAAGACTCGGGCATTGCGGTTGCTGGAAAGATCCGCCATCGGGGCGAGATTCTATTAGGCCATTGTCGGCGCGGCAACCGGCGCGGTTAACCTCCGGGTAACGCATCGGCGTTGCGTGCCGCGCCGTGGTAGGATCGATGCGCCGTGGCCGACAAAGTCGCCGACAAAGTGATCGTCCTGCGCTCCGCGCGTAAGGCGGTTGACGAGCAGAGCTTCCGCATCAAGTACGCCGAGCTGCTCAATCCCGCGCAGCTCGCCGCGGTGACCCATCGCGACGGTCCGATCCTGGTGATCGCGGGCGCCGGCTCGGGCAAGACGCGAACGCTCATCTACCGCGTCGCGCGGCTCATCGAGAGCGGCGTGCCGCCGGGCGCGATACTGCTGCTGACCTTTACCCGGCGCGCGGCGCAGGAGATGCTGCGGCGGGTCGAGTCGCTGGTGGGCGATCGCACGCGCGCGGTCGCCGGCGGCACCTTTCACTCGTTCGCCAACCTGACGCTCCGCCAGTTCGGCGCGGCCGTCGGGCTTAAGCCTAATTTCACGATTCTCGACCGCTCCGACATGGAAGACGTGGTCAACCTGCTGCGGACGCGGATGGGCCTCGGCGCGCGCGATCGGCGCTTTCCCAAAAAGGGCACGATCACCGAGGCGATCAGCATGGCGCGCAACAAACGGCGCGAGCTCGGCGAGGAGATCGAACTCGACTTTCCGCATCTCGCCGAGCATCGCGACGACCTGGTGCGGCTGGCCGCCGCCTACGACGCGTACAAGCGCGAGCGCAGCCTCCTCGACTACGACGACTTGCTCTACCGCCTGGCCGAGCTGCTCGAGCAGCATGAAGGCGTGCGCCGCCGTCTCGGCGACACCTACCGCTACATCATGATCGACGAATACCAGGACACCAACCTGATCCAGGCCGAGCTGGTGCGGCTGCTCGCTTCGGCCCATCGCAACGTGATGGCGGTGGGCGACGACGCGCAGTCGATCTATTCCTTTCGCGGCGCCAACTTTCGCAACATCATGGACTTTCCGCAAATCTTTCCCGGCGCGCGCGTGGTCAAGCTCGAACAGAACTATCGGTCGCTGCAGGGCATCCTCGACGTCGCCAATGAGGTGATCTCGCGCGCAGCCGACAAATATACCAAGGTGCTCGCGGCCGAACGCCGCGGCGAATTCCGCCCGCTTCTGATACGCGCGCAGGACGAACACCTGCAATCGCGGTTTGTCGCCGAGCGCGTCCTCGAACTGCGCGAGCAGGGCGTCGAACTGGGCGAAATCGCGGTGCTCTTCCGCTCCGGCTTTCACTCGTTCGACCTCGAACTCGAGCTCCAGCGCCGCGACATCCCGTTCATCAAGCGCGGCGGCTTCAAGTTCATCGAGACCGCGCACATAAAGGACGTGCTCGCGCATCTGCGCGTGATCCTCAATCCCGCCGACGCCGTGTCATGGCTGCGCGCGCTGATGCTGGTGCCCGGAGTCGGCCATCGCCGCGCCGAGCGCCTCATCGAGGAAATCGTCGCTGCGCCCGAGCCCGAGCGGGCGCTGATGCGCGCCGCCGAATCGATTGGGTCGGCCGCGGGGCGTGCGGGCGGCGGCGGCGCGGCGTCGGCCGCCGGACGGCTTGCCGCGCTGCTCACCGAGTTGCGGCGCGATAGCGGCGCGCGGCCCGCCGACCAGATCGCGCGGACGCTCGAGTACTATCTGCCGCTGATGCGCGAAAACTATCCGGACGACTATCCCAAGCGCGAGCGCGACCTCGAACATTTCCAGACCATCACCGAGCGCTATCGGAGCCTCGAATCGATGCTGGCCGAGGTCGCGCTCGAACCGCCCAACGATTCGCTCGGCGACGTGCTCGCGGTCGAAGAGGACGAGGGCTATCTCACGCTCAGCACCATCCATTCGGCCAAGGGACTGGAATGGCGGGTGGTGTTTCTGATCTGGGCCGCGGACGGGCGCTTTCCCGGACCGCAGAGCGTCGGCGCGGAGGAACTGGAGGAGGAGCGCCGTCTGATGTACGTCGCCGGCACGCGCGCGCGCGACGAATTGTACATCTCGTACCCGATTTACATGTTCGATCGCGCGCTGGGCTACACGCTCGGCCGCGTCTCGCGTTTTCTCGAGGACGTTTCTGCGGAAGTCCTGCCGACCGCGTCGCTCCAGGAGGCCGACGAAGAGCCGTCGTAATCGTCGGGGGGATGGGCGCGCGACGATGTGCTGCGGCCAGGATTTCGACGCATGGAGCGGCCGTTGGTTCGGTCAGCGATGACTCCAATCGCGAGGCTAGACCGCGGTGTAGCCACCGTCAACGGCGTATTCGGCGCCGGTCACGAACGAGGCCTCGTCGCTCGCGAGAAACAGCACTACGTAACCTACCTCTTCGGGACGGGCCGCGCGCTTCATCGGCGCGAGCGCTGCGATCGCGTCAAGGTCCTTCTCGGCGAAGATGTCGGTCATCGGCGTTTTGATCACGCCCGGATGCACTGAGTTGACCCGGATGTTGAACGGCGCGTACTCGACCGCCGCGGTCTTGGTCAGCAGTCTCACCGCACCCTTGCTCGCGTGATAGGCGGCAGAGCCGCCAGAG
>DASXMQ010000016.1:0-2422 GCA_036495625.1 Binataceae bacterium (SeqCode)
TGCCGCCTCCGGCAGCCCGAGCCGCCGCAGCACCTCGCGCTGGCCGACGCGCAGTCCGCGGTCGGCGAGCGCGGCCACCATGTCGGCGAAGAGCTTGACGTCGTTGTCGGCGGCAAGGCCGAGCGCGATCCGCGGATAGTGGCGCTGCGGCCCCAGGTTGAGATCGACGATCGGCCGCGCCAGATCGCGCGAGAGCGTCGCGCCGAGCCGGCGCGCGTCGGACTCCATGATGTCGCGCCGGACCGCGTCGTGCACCTGCGCCGCCGCGCGCGAGCCGCCGCCCTCGCGCGGCGTCTCGGTGGTGAGCGTCTGCCCCAGCACCGCCTTGCTCACCTGCTTGTCGAGGTATTCGCAGAAGCGCTCATAGACCTCGGCGCCGCCCGCGCCGCGGGTCTCGACGAATTCGATCAGCATCGAGTCCGGGATGATCGCGGCGGCGTCGGTGCCGATATTCGCGACGGCGCCCAGGAGCGCCTGCTTGTCGGCCTCGGTCGCGCCCGGGCTGTACTTGCCGAGCCTTAGCGGCTGGCCGAAAACCTCGGCGAACGTGACCCAGTCCTTGAGCACGTAGTTCTTGAACAGATAGGCCCATCCGGCGGCGCGCGCGATTCCGCCGCGCACCGGCAATCCCGCCTTCGCCTTGGCGACGTGGACGATAAACTTGAACGGCGCAAGCGGCGCGGTCAGCGGCTGAATTCCGATCCGCGCTTCGAGCGCGCCGCCGCCGTTGGGGGACCATCGCGAACGGAAATGCGATCCGGCCGGGCGCGGCGCGGGCGCCGGCACGGGCGCGTTAGCCGCGGCGTCGGTCGGCGCCAGCGGCCCTTCGTCGCGCAGCGTCCGCACCAGCAGTTCCTCGCCCGAGATCCAGTCGAACATAAACCAGCGCGGATCGCGCCACACCAACCGGCGCGGGATCCATTCGCGGCCGCTGGTGTCCCAGATGATCTCGGTCGCGGAGAAGCCCTTACCGACGGCGTCGAGGATTTCATAGAGCGCGCTTTCGAGGTCGAAGGCGCTGCCGCCGATAAAGTCGCGCACCAGGTCGGCGGCGCGCTTGTCCTCGGCCGCTTCGGAGGCGGGCGTGACGATAAGCTCGGCGCCGGCGACGGTCTGTTTGCGTGTGCCGATAACGGCCAGGTAGTGCAGGTCCTTTTCTTCCATCTCCTCGGCGAGTTCGAGGTAGAGGTAGGGGTCGCCGGCCTCGGCTTCGCGCTGGATCGCGATCAGCTTTTCGGGCGTGAGCGCGACCGACGGATGCATCATCGAGTAGATATTGCGCACGCCGGCCATGGTGGGAGCGGCCTGCTCGTCGCGCAGTTGTGCGGTATCGACCTCGCGCCCGTATGCGTCATAGAGTTTCATGCGTTTGCACCTTGGCCTCTTTTTTCATCCTGAGCGCGCCGGAAAATGCTCCGGGATCCCTCGACTCCGGCAGCCTTCGCTCGGGATGACAGAAGAAGAGAACTTTGCCGAAGCCTGCATCCTCTTCAGTGTCATCCTGAGCGAGCGTTGCGCGAGTCGAAGGATCCCGATCCTCAACCGACAACGCGTCCATGACGCGCTCCCCTCATACCCATGCCCACGCGCTTGCGCGCGCGCCGCGCACCGCATGCGCCGGCGCGTCCTCCTCCGGCGGTCCGAACGGGTCGCGCGCGCTCGCGCTGCGCGCGGCGCCGGCCGCGCCGGTGCGCCGCGGCGCCGGCGTGTAGGCCGGCTGCTGTGCGCGGATACTGCTCGCGTAATACGCGAGCGCGGCGGCGATCGCGGCGTCGCCGTGGCGGTCTTTCTGATCGCGCCGATCCGGGATATGCGCGTAGCCCTTTTCGACTTCGAGCGCGCGATGGTCGGCGAGGATTTCGGCGTCGCGCGGCAGCTCGACCATCCCGTCCTCGAACGCGGCCTTGTAGCGCGGCATATTCTCGCGGTACCACTGCGCCGAGAGCATCACCTGTTCGATCCGCGCGCCGTAGCGCTGGCGCGCGATCTCGGCCAGGTATTGGCCGTTGCCGCGCGCGTCCAGCGCGCCGCCGATGAGCCGCGGCAGGCGGTCCACGACGTAAAACAGGATTCTGTTCCTGCTGGCGGAACGGCACCCGCCGCAGCTCGACCACGAAGGGCGTGCGCCGCACCAGGTTGGCCTGGATTTGCATCGGCCAGAAGACGCTCAGGTCGCCGTTGCGTCCGAAGTCCTCGCAGAACGAGCTCATCAGGTTTTCGCACTGCTTGAGCGCGGGGGCGAGATTGCGCTCGCACCACTCCAGCGCCGCCGCCGTCCGATATTCCTCGGGCCGCTCGGCGAACCCCTCCGCGACCGTCCAGCGCAGCACCGGCGCGCCCGCGCGCATCCGGCTCTCGATCAGCATCGAGCTCAAGAACGCGCCCGCGCTCGCGCGCGGCACGCACAGAAGCTCCTCGGCGG
>DASXMQ010000017.1:0-12315 GCA_036495625.1 Binataceae bacterium (SeqCode)
GACGAACCGGCTTTCGCGGGTTCGTCGGCCGCCCGTCGCGGCGCTGTCCAATCGTCCACCGCGGCGCGCCATATCATTAATTCATCGTCGCCCAGACGCGTGCGTGCGACCGGCCACGGATCGTACGCGCGCACCATCCGCTCGATCCGCACGGCGTCGCCGCTCCAGTCGATAATCGCGTCGGCCTTGCTCACGGGCGAAGTATAGGTGGCGAGGCTCTCGTCCTGCGGCGTCTCGGCCAGGCCTCCGTGCCGGAGTTTCTCCAGCGCTTCGAGTAGCGCCGCCGCGCCCAGTTCCGCGAGCTTCTCTTTGAGCGTTCCCTGGGTCTCTCCCGCTGCGATGGGAATCGCTCGCGCGAGCAACATCGGACCCGCATCCATCCTGCTGCTCACGCGCATGATCGTGACGCCGGTTTCTAGGTCGCCGGCGAGGATTGCACCCTCGATCGGTGAAGCGCCGCGATGGCGCGGCAGAAGCGAAGCGTGAACATTGATCGGCATGATTCGCGGAACCGCGAGAACCGGGTCGGGCAGGATTCGGCCGTAGGCCGCGACCACCAAGAAATCGGGATTCAGGGCGCGGAGTTCGGAGAGGAATTCCGCCGTGCGAACCTTTGCCGGCTTGAGCAGCGGCAGCCCGCGCCGTTGCGCCACCGCTCCGACCTCGCTCGGCTCGAGCCTGAGCCCCCGTCCGCGCGGCTGGTCGGGACGCGTGACCACGCCCACGATTTGCAAGCCAGCATCGGCCGCGCCGGCCAGCCGCTCCAGGACATGAGCGGCCAGCGCCGGCGTGCCCATGAACACGATTCGCAAGGGTTTTGCGGACGCGGCGATTTCAGATCCGCACGCTGGAGGGCCGCTGGCCATCGGCCTTGCCCTCCTTTGTCAGTTTGGCGAGTTTGCGCCGGTATAGTTCGCGTTTGATTCGGCTGATGCGGTCGATGAAGAGCTTGCCGTCGAGATGGTCGATTTCGTGCTGCAGCGCGACCGCAAGCAGATCGTCGGCCTCGATCTCGATCTCCTTCTCCTCCGGCGTCCACGCGCGCACCAGCACGCGGGCGGCGCGCTTGACGTCGGCGGTATAATCGACCACCGAAAGACATCCCTCTTCCCAGACAATCGACCCCTCGGCCTCGACGATTTTGGGATTGATGAGCCGCAGCAGCTTTTTGCCGGGGTTCTGATGGTCGGTGTCAAGCACCACGACGCGGCGCGAATCGCCGACCTGCGGCGCCGCCAGTCCCACGCCCGGCGCCGCATACATCGTCTGCACCATGCTCTCGATAAAACTGCCGAGGCCGCCGTCGATATTGGCCACCGGCTTTGCCGGATCTTTGAGCGCGGGGTCGGGAAATTTGCGGATATTAAGCAGCGCCATCGTCGTTCTTGTAAGACCCGGCAGTCATCAAAAAAATCTATCAAAGCCTCCGGAGCGCCGAAAGCGTGACCGCCGCGCGCGCAAATACTGTGCGCCAAGTGGGAGTTAGTGGATAAATCCGTGCTTGCGCAGGAACGACTCCATCGCGCGGATACATTCCTCGGGACGCTCGATCTGGAGAAAGTGCGTGGTGTCGGCGATAGCTTCGTATTCGACCGGCGTTTCCTCGGCGATCGCGCGCCCGATGAGCGCCGGCGTCTGCTTGTGCTCGTGCGCGGGATCGCCGCAGATGAGCTTGCACGGCACCGGCAGGTTTTTCATCCGCGGCCATATCGTTGCGTCGCGATTGCTCTCAAAGATGTGCGCCTCGAGTTCGCGCGGACAGGCGAGCACCCAGTCGCCCGCAGCCTCGTCGCGCCGAAGCGTCGCCCGCGCCATCAATTCGTAGGCCTCGGGGCGCCAGAGCTTGAACTGCTGCACGTGGGTAAAGAGCTCGGCCAGATCCTCCGGCGTCTTGTAGCGTTCGGTGCGGCGGCGGGCGCGGGCCGCGATCTGTCTCTCATGAAATATCTGGACTTCCTGCAGCGGATGGCCCTGGCGCGGATGAATCGGCGGATCGAACAGCACTAACGGGTCCCAGCGCCGGCCCATCTCCAGCGTATGCATCACCGCCGCCACCGCCGAAAGCGAATGGAACACGCCGGCCGTCGGCTTGGCACCCCATCGCTCGCGGATCGCATGCCATATGCGCTCCTCGTCCTGGATGAATCTTTTCCAGTTGTGATGGGCGGGATGATGCGGCGGATTCTGGCCGTGATTGCGAAAGTCGTAAACGATGACGTCGTAGCGGTCGAGAAGCTGTCCCCAGAACGAAAAGTAGCCTTCTATCGCGAGCCCGTTGCCGTGGCTCAGCACGAGGCGCGGAGCCTCCGCCCTCCCATGGCGGCGCACGCGGATGACGGCGCCATCCTCCGTCACCGCATCGAAGACCCCATGGGGCTGCGGGATGCTCACCTGTCCGGTTTTCGCCATCGTGGAGCCAGTTTAGCAATTATGCAGGACAATTTTGGCGACTTGCGCGGATTCATGCTTTGACGTTGTCAACGTCGTTTATCGTGGTTAAGGTTTGTCTATGGATAACGACACGGTTTTAGTCAGCACAATGAACGACGTCCCCGGCTTCAAGGTCGTCACCGTTTATGGCGAGGTTTTTGGCCTTATCTGCCGGGCGCGCAATGCTTTTTCCAACATGGGCGCCGGTCTGCGCACAATCTTCGGCGGCGAGGTTGCGGGCTATACGCAATTGCTTTCCGACAGCCGCCAACAGGCGATCGACCGCTTGCGCCTGGCCGCGGCGGAAAAGGGCGCCAACGCCGTGGTCGCGATGCGCTTCGATTGCAACGAGATCGGCAACATTATGAGCGAGATCGCGGCCTATGGCACGGCGGTGAGAATCGAAAAGGCCTGACGTCGCACTGCGCGGACGACAGTGTCGGCGTCGCTGCCCTGTCCGCGGCTAATCGATGCGCTCGGTATGGAAGCCCTTCGAGCTGATCAGCCACTCGCCGTCAACTCGATGATAAGTGAGATGATCGACGTAAACGGTCTTGTTGATCCTTACGCGGACCTTCACCAGCGCCTGGGTCGGCGAGGCGAAGTCCATCAGTAAGATTTCTTCTTCGCGGGGCGCGCCCAGAGACTTTGGCGACGGCCGGCCTGCCGTCAGCTCCTTGTAGCCCTGGGCCGTGTACATCGCCATCTTGCCGTCGCGAAGCCCGTGCAGTTGGGCGGTCGGGCGAAATACGCGATCGAAGCGCGAGGTGTCGCCGTCGTACATGAGATCGAAGTAGCGCTGCACTGCGGCGGTCAGGCTCTCGATGCTGTCGTGGTCGATCATGGAATTCTCCTCGGTGGCAAACCCAGCCGCTATGCTTATCAGACGTGCGCCGCGCCGCGCCAACCGCCGCCCGCAATCGGAAGAACTCACAGCATGTTGACCGGATCGAGATCGACGCCGACGAAGACCCCGCCGCGCGTGTCGCGCCCGCCGAGCGACGCCTGCATCGAGGCGAGCGCCGCGCGCATCGCGGCAGCCTCCCCCGATCTCAGCATCACCTGCCATCGATAGCGCCCGCGCAGCCGCTCGATCGGCGCCGGCGCGGGCCCCAACACGCGCATCGCTTCGCCCTTCGCGTCCTTGTTCTCGCTCCGCAGCATCCCGGCCGCGCGTTCCGCCGTCGCGGCGACCGCGGCGGCGTCCGGTCCTTCGATTCGCACCAGCGCCATCCGCGAGTACGGCGGCCATCCGAGTTCCTGGCGCAAGCGCAACTCGCGCCGGATGAAGCGATCGTAGTCCTGGTCGCGCGCAGCGCGGATGCTGTAGTGATGTGGCGCGTAGGTCTGGATGAGCACGCGTCCCGGGCGCTCGCCGCGCCCCGCGCGCCCCGCCACCTGCGTCAGCAGTTGAAAGGTGCGCTCCGCGGCGCGGAAATCGGGCAGATTCAGCCCGAGGTCGGCCAGCACCACGCCGACCAGCGTAACGCCCGGCAAATCGAAGCCCTTGGTGATCATCTGCGTGCCGATCATCACGTCGATCTCGCCGCGGCGCAGGCGCTCGACCAACTCCAGACGAACTCCGCGCCGTCCGCTGGTGTCGCTGTCCATGCGCTCGATCCGCGCCTGCGGCAGCGCGGCCGCCAGCGCCTCGGCCAGACGCTCGGTGCCGAAGCCCTGGCCCACCAGCCCGAAGCCGTTGCACTCGGGGCACGCCTGGGGCGCCGGCTGCCGCGCGCCGCACCAATGGCATCGCAGCGAGCGGTCGCGCAGATGAAAGGTCATGCTGACGCTGCAGTTGCCGCATGAGATCACGACGCCGCAGAGATGGCATTGCAGGAAGTTGTGAAAGCCGCGGCGGTTGAGAAAGACCACGCTCTGGCCGCCCGCGGTCAGGTTGGCGCGAAGCGCGTCGAGCAGCGGCGCCGAGAGCGGCACCGCCCGCGGCTCCTCGGGCTTGGCGGGACCGCCATCCGCGCGCGAGGGATCTTTCTTGAATTCCGCGCGCAGGTCCACGATCTCGACCTCCGCCAGCGGACGCTCCATCACCCGCCGCGCCATCCGCAACAGCCGGTAACGGCCGCGCCGCGCGTTGTAGAACGACTCGGACGACGGTGTCGCCGAGCCCAGCACGACCGGGCATGGCGCGAGCCGCCCGAGCATCACCGCAAGGTCGCGCGCGTTGTAGCGAATTCCTTCTTCCTGTTTGTAGGCGGGGTCGTGCTCCTCGTCGACCACGATCAGCCCGAGCCCGTTTAGCGGTGCGAAGATGGCCGAGCGTGGGCCGATCATGATTCGCGCCTGGCCGCCCAGCGCCGCCATCCAACTGGCCCAGCGCTCGGCCACGTTCTGCGCGCTATGCGCGATGGCCACCAGCGGGCCGAAGCGGGCGCGAAACGATCGGACTATCTGGTCGGCGAGCGCGATCTCCGGCACCAGCACCAGCACCTGCCGGTCAGCTTCCAAAGCCGCCGCCGCTAGTTTCAGGTAAACCTCCGTCTTGCCGCTGGCGGTGACGCCCCACAACAGAAAGACGCCCTCGCGTCCGCCCGTGACGGCGGGTATCACGGTTTCGATCGCCGCCGCCTGCTCGGGCATCAACTCGAAATCGCCGCCGCCGTGCGCATTGGGCGCTCCCACGCCGCCGATCGCGTCCGCCACATCCGGCCACGGCGCCGCCGCCGTGCGCGGGGCCGACTCGACCTCGACTACTCCGCGCTTGGCCAGCGCGCGCACCGCGGCGCGCGCACCCGGCACAAGCTCTTCCAATTCTTCGAGCGCAAGCGCTTCGGGCGCGGCTGCGCCGAGCAGGCGCACGATCTCACGCTGGTTGGCCCCGCGAAGTTTGATCGCCGATGACGACAACGCGCCGGGTGCAAGCCGCACGGCGTTCGCGCTCCGATGGCGTCCGCGAGTCGCCTCCGCGGTTTCGACGATCCGCTCCGCGACGAGACGGACGAGCGCCGAGGCGACTTCGCGCGGCTCGCCCAAGCGGGCGAGCTCGCGCGAAGTCATGGCGCGGCGGCCGAGCGCCTCCAGGATCGCCCGTTCGATCGGCGCGAGCGTCGCCTCGCGGAGCGCATCGGGCGCCGCCGCCATCCGGTACAGTTTGCGCGATTCGATCCGCGCGGCCGCCGGCACCACGCTCTGCATCGCGTCGCCGAGCGGCGCCATGTAGTAGGCGGCCATGAATTCGATGAGCGCAAGATGGGCGCGGTCGTAGAGCGGGCGCGACTCCGGAAGCTCCAGGATGGGCTTGAGCGCGCCGGCGCCGGCGTCCAGTTCCTCGCCGACTTCGGTCACGATACCGGTCAGGCGGCGCGCGCGCAGCGGCACGAGCACCCGATGGCCGCACTGCACGCGGCCTTCGAGCGCGGGCGGAATCGCATAGGTCAACTGTCCCACGCCGCGCGCCGCGCCGATCAGAATCACCTTCGCCTGCATCGCAATTGCCACTGGCAATTTACATGGCGCGGCCGCGCGAGCAACCGTCGTTGCCGCAAATCCGCGCAGCATCAGTTCTCGCGCATGGCGACCCGCCACGATGTCTGCAACGATGTCTGATTGACCTCAGATCGGCCGCGGCGTAGTAACGATCAGAGGCATGGTTTCCCCCCTCGCAAAATTCCCTCGCCGGTCAAAAGGCCTGATCGTGGGCACTCTTTTGGTGCTGGGTGCGATCTCGTTCGCGGCGAGGGCTCGGGGTCCTCAGTTCACGCCAGTCACTGCTAACCCCTCGATAAACATCGAAACGAACGATTTGCGAACCGGTGACGTGCGCTTTTTCGGGTACCAGGATCGGGCGGGCGAGCGGATTCGCTTCCTTCTCGCCCGTGACTCTACCGGGCGGGTTAAGGCTGCCTTTGACGCCTGCCGGCGCTGCTATGTTTATCGCAAGGGTTATACCGCTTCTCACGGCGAGTTGATCTGCAAATATTGCGGCAATCGATACAAGTTGGAAACGATGGAATCCGGCCTTGCATCGTGCGTCCCGGTTAAGCTTCCGTTCCAGATGACGGGCAAGACGGCGACAATCAAGCCGGCCGACCTTGAACACCAGCGAGGACTGTTCTAGAAAGAATCCGTCGCAGCGGTACGAAACAGTTGCTTTCAAAGTCGGAACGACGGGCCCTGAGTTCGGTTCTGGCCCTGCTTATCGTGTTGGCCAGCCTTCCGCTCACCGCTGGAGTCGTCCTCGCTGTCGGATCCGGCCAGCCGGAATTCACCGCTAACATTTGCCAGCCGGTCCAGATGTTCGACCGCGTGTCGAACACCCAGGTCGCCCGCCAGGCTGCGGTCGTAGGCGAGTTTGTTCTCCGCGATCTGAGATGATCGGTCTCAGCGCCGATTCGTCCGCGCGACCGCTCCGAAGTGGTCAAGGTGATGAGCGGGAGCGCGAACGTTCGGAATGTCGCGCGAAGGCGTACCGCCAAAACGTCAAAATCTCGGAGCGCGAACGCGACGAATATGCACTTCAGGCGCAGGGAGAGCACGACCGCGCATCGCTGATCGCGACACTTGCGACCTCCAGAACGCACTGAAGTCTGTGCGAGAGATTGCGATGTACTCGTTGCGAATCAAAGGATCGCGGATTGTGCCTGATCTCGGCGGAGTCGCCCTCCTGGCGCTCGCTTCTCTTGCGGTTGGACTGATGATGAACCGGTTCTCCTCTCAACCGCTTCCCATGGTCTATCAAACGACGGAGCAGCGGTTCGACGCGGAGCTAACGACACTGGTAACAGCGCCACCATTCAAGATTGCGCCGGCGGCAACGGTCGGACTGCCCGAATTCCGTTCCGCAGTGGAAACGGGCGGCACGCTGATTTTCGACGCGCGCCCGTCCGTTTTTTTTGAGCAAGGACATGTACCGGGCGCGCTTAATCTGGCGCGCGACGATTTCGCTAGCGATTACCGTAAATTGGCTCCCGTACTGAAGACCGCTACCGACAAGCCCATCATCGTGTACTGCTCCGGCGGGGACTGTCACGACAGCCGCCTGGTTGCCAACGCCCTGGTCTCTCTCGGCTTCAACGACGTCAGAGTCTTCACAGGAGGATGGGAGGCATGGTCGAAGGCCGGGCTCCCGATATCCACCGGGAGCGCACGATGACTGCCCGCCCCGCTTTGGTTTCGCCTGGCGGTTACACTGTGCCCGCCGTCAGCCTGGTGCTGGCTGCAGTTTTCGTCTGTGCCGGCGCTGAGAAGATGCGCGACATGCTGCAGTTTGCCGACAACATTGCGGCTTTTCGGATCCTGCCGGCCGCCTTGATCAATTTACTCGCGCTTGCCCTGCCGCCGTACGAGATCGCATGCGGCGTCTTGTTGCTCTGGCCGACGACGCGACGCCTTGGCGCTCTGGCGATTGCACTCCTCTCCATGATGTTCTTCGCTGCGCTGTCGTCCGCTCTGCTTCGAGGTCTGACGCTCGACTGCGGATGTTTCGGGAGCAGCGCCCCTTCGCGTCCCATGATGTGGCTGGAACTCGCCTTCAACGTAGTGTTTATCCTGGGCGCGCTCTTCGTCTATCTGAGACAGTGGCGCCTGGTCCAACAGGGAAGGCCGGCGTAAAGGGTAAAGGCCGACTCGCGGCTCGACGTGCGCATCACATATCAGGCGTGCAGAGGACGGAGTATCGCCGCGCGCAGCCCCGGCTCAGGCAAGCAGGCGGCGCGCGCTTAGCGCGAGCATGATTTCGGTCCAGCCGTCCACGATCATGTCGATGCCGATGAACATCCCGATGACCCAGAGCCCCGAGACCGGCCACGCGCGCCAGATCATCACGCCCAACAGGATCGAAATCGCGCCGTTGAGGACGAGCCATCCGCGATGATGGAGCGGCGTCGAGAAGGCGATAAAGAGGCGGAACAGGCCCGCGACGATCAACATCACGGCAATTACGAGCGTCAGCGTAACCGCCGCCAGGGCCGGATTCGCGACCATCACCAGGCCGGCCACCGCGTACAGCACGCCGCCGAGAAGGTTGATGAAAAAGCCGCTCCATGGCCGGCGCGAGAAACCGTGGATCACTTCGAAGATGCCCGCGATAATCAGCAGCCACCCAAGAAACAATACGGAGACGATGGTCATCGCGACCGCCGACCCGATCGCAACCATGCCGAGGATGACGAGCGCGATTCCCACCACGAGGAACCACGTCGTGTGTTTGCGGACTTCCTCGATTCCGGTACTCACCACCAGTGGAGTCATGGCCCTGGCCTCCTGTGACGCGTACGGCTGCGCCAGTGTCTGTTCGCGATGTGATTCAGAACCGCCAGCACAGCGGCCGCGCGAGGCGCTATCCGCCCGATATGCGCGCCGGCGTGCTTGCCGCCGGATGGCCGAGCGGCAGGGCGTTATGTTAGGAACCTGAAATCGAAGTCTGCACGGAAGTCGAACCTGCACCGAAACAGGATGGAAAAGTCATGAGCGAAAGCTGGCAATTGGACGGCGAATATTTCGAATCCTGCAACTGCGAACTGCTATGCCCCTGCCTGCTGGTCAAAGGCTCCAAGCCGACCGAGGGCCATTGCGACGTCGTCGTCGCCTTCCATATAAAGTCGGGCAAGTACGGCAACACCGACCTCTCGGGTCTCAACGCCGTCACCGTCATCTACACCCCCAGCATCATGACCGAGGGCAAATGGACGATGGGCTCGTATGTTGACGAACGGGCCAACGACGCGCAGCGCGCGGCGCTCGAGAAGATCTTCACCGCGCAGGCCGGCGGCCCGCTCTCGCGCTTCGCTCCGCTCGTTGCGCATCGGCTGCCCGCCCATCGCGCGGCGATCGCTTTCGCCAGCGAGGGCAACATGCGCAAGCTTTCGATCGAGAACGTCACGGAAGTCACTGTGCAGGGCGTAGCCGGCGCCAACGGCGAACAGGTCTGGTTCGATAACGTCGCGCATTTCGCCGCCAAACGGCTGGCCGCGGCCAAGGGCACTTCGAGCCATTTCAAGGACCAGGGACTGAACTTCGACAACACGGGCCGCAACGGGCACTTCGCCGATATTCACTGGTCGAACGCTTAAGCGCATAGTCGTCGCCTATAGTCGTCGTCAGCCACCGGCCGAAGCTCGTTGGCCCGAGCGGCGACCTTCGCGCACAGCCGCACCGGCTTTCCCCGCTGCGCCAACTCTGGTTGAATCGATTGACTACGAGCGCGGCTTACTGCCGGCTCGGCGGACGGACGATTTCAAGATGCTGCGTTTCCTCACGGCCGGCGAATCGCACGGCCCCGAACTGGTCGCGGTGGTCGAAGGCTATCCCGCCGGTTTCGATATCGATCTCGCCAAGGTCAACCACGACCTCGCGCGCCGCCAGAAGGGCTATGGGCGGGGTGGACGGATGGCGATCGAGCGCGACGAAGTGCGCGTGGTTTCGGGCGTGCGCTTCGGGCGCTCGATGGGCAGTCCGATCACGCTCATCGTCGAGAATCGCGACTTCAAAAACTGGGTCAAGCGGATGTCCGTCGATCCCGCCGACCGCGCCGCGGCCGAGCCGGTCACGCGGCCGCGTCCAGGCCATGCCGACCTCGCCGGCGTGCTCAAATACAACCTCGACGACGTTCGCGACGTGCTCGAACGCGCCTCCGCCCGCGAGACCACGATGCGGGTTGCGGTGGGCGCGCTCGCCAAGCTGCTGCTCGAGCCTTTCGGCATCACCACGCTCGGCTACGTCGCAAGTATCGGCTCGACCCAGGCGCGAACGCCCACCGACATGAGTATTGAGGACCTGGCGCGGGTGACCGAAGCCTCGCAGGTGCGCGTCGCCGACCCCGACGCCGAGCGCGCGATAATCGCCGAGATCGACGAGTGCAAAGAAACCGGCGACACGCTCGGCGGCGTGGTCGAGGTGGTCGCCACCGGATTGCCGGTCGGGATGGGCAGCCACGTGCAGTGGGATCGCAAGCTCGACGGGCGCCTCGCGCACGTGCTGCTGAGCCTGCAGGCGGTCAAGGGCGTGGAACTGGGGCTGGGCTTTCGCGCCGCCGCGATGCGCGGCTCGGCGCTGCACGACGAAATCGCATACGACGCGGCCGCGCGCCGCTTCATCCGCAACTCCAACAACTCGGGCGGCACCGAAGGCGGGATGACTACCGGCGAGCCGCTGCGCGTGCGCGTCGCGTTCAAACCGCTGTCCACCCTGATGCGGCCGCTGCGCTCGGCCGACATCCGCACCAAGGCCGAGTCGGTCGGCAACACCGAGCGCTCCGACGTTTGCGCGATTCCGGCGGCCGCGGTTATCGCCGAGGCAGTGGTCGCGTTCGAACTGGCCAACGCCTTCGTGGAAAAGTTCGGCGGCGATTCGCTAACCGAGATCGCGCGCAACTACCAGGGCTACCTCGAGCAGGTGCGAAATTTTTGACGCCGCCGGGCGCCAAGGGCGCGATGGCTCCGAAGTTGATCCTCACGGGCTTCATGGCGACCGGCAAGAGCGCGGTCGGCCGCGCGGTCGCCGCGCGCCTGGGATGGCCGCTGCGCGACAGCGACGCTGAACTGGTGGCGCGGGCGGGCAAGCCGATTCCGGCGATCTTCGCTGAACACGGCGAGGCGTACTTCCGCGCGCTGGAGCGCGAGGTAATCGCCGCGCTGGCCGACGACCCGGCGCGGTGTGCGCAATGCGGCCAGCCGCGGCCCGCGGTTATCTCGACCGGCGGCGGCGCGCTGGTCGATGAGCGCAACTGCCTCGCGCTCAAGCGCGCGGGGGTGATCGTGTGTCTGACCGCGCGCATCGAGGTGATCGCGGCGCGCGTGCGGCGCGCTCCGCACAAGCGGCCCAAGCTGCTCGAGGGCGGCAAGCCGCTGCGAGCGCGGATCGACGAACTCCTTGAAGAGCGGCGCGCGGCCTACGCGCGCGCCGATTACACCGTGGACACATCCGATCTTTCGGTTGCCGAGTCGGCCGAACGCGTCCTCGAAATCTTCAGCCGACACGGCGGAAGGAGACATCGATGCACACCTTCCGCGTAAAGCTGGGCCGCGACAGCCATCCGGTTCACGTCGGCGCCGGCACGCTCGAGCAGACCGGACGGCTCGCGCGCAAGGCGGGCCTTGCCGCTGGAAGAGCACTGATCGTCACCGACGTGAACGTCGCGCGTCTTCTCGGTGAACGCGTGGCCGCCTCGCTTGCCGAGGCGGGCTTTGCCGCGCAGACCCTGGCGGTCGCACCGGGAGAGCAGAGCAAATCTCCCGCGGCGCTCGCGCAGGTCTTCGACGCAATGGTCGATGCGGAACTCGATCGTACCAGCACCGTGTTTGCGCTCGGCGGCGGCGTGGTCGGCGACCTCGCCGGCTTCGCCGCGGCGACCTACATGCGCGGCGTGGCCCTGGTGCAAATCCCGACCACGATGGTCGCGCAGGTCGATTCGTCGCTGGGCGGCAAGACCGCAATCAACCATCCGCGGGCCAAGAACCTGATCGGCGCGTTCTACCAGCCGCGCCTGATCGTCGCCGACGTAAACCTGCTCAAGACCCTTCCCGATCGCGAATTTCGCGAGGGCCTCGCCGAGGTCATCAAGTACGGCGCGATCATGGATGCGCCGATGATCGAAGAGCTAGAGCAGGGGCTGGACGCGATTTTGCATCGCGATCCTGCAGCGCTCGAGCGGATGGTCGCTCGCTCGCTGCAACATAAAGCGACGATCGTCGCAAGCGACGCGCGCGAGGGCGGCCTGCGCAAGATCCTGAACTATGGACACACGGCCGGACACGCGCTCGAGGCGTCATCGGGCTACGGCAATTACCTGCACGGCGAGGCGGTCGCGATCGGGATGGTGGCGGCGGGCCGGCTCTCGCAGGCGTTCGCGCAACTGAGCGCCGCCGAGGCCGAACGGCTCGAGCAGCTGATCGCGCGGGCCGGCTTGCCGACCGCGATGCCCGAGGGATG
>DASXMQ010000018.1:0-7491 GCA_036495625.1 Binataceae bacterium (SeqCode)
TAGGGTTGGGCCGGGTCAGGGTTACGGTTCGGCATGCGGGGGAATCTTCTCATACGACTAGCGGTGGTTTGTTTACTGGGCGCAGCCCTTGCCGGTTGTGGATCGACTCCGGCCTTCGACGACACCGCATCCAGTCAAGGCAACCGCTTCGGTCTGGTCGCAACCGCTCCTGTCGGTCAATCGGACAATCCCTTAAAAGCAGGCGCGGGCGCCGCGGCCAATTCGCCTGCGGACGCGGACGCCACCAACATGGACGCGGCGATAGACCTCGCGCAGGGGCTCCCTTACGTTCGCAGCGGCCCGCATAAAGTAGCGCCCTTTCCGCTCGCTCTGAATCAGACCGTCCAGCTCTATGTCGATGCCTACGCCGAGCACAACGAGGGCATCAGGGAGTCCTTCCGCCGCAGCCGTCCGTACCTGCCGATGATGGTCAAGGTGCTCGAGAGCCACAATCTGCCGCCGGAACTGGTTTACCTTTCGTTCGCCGAAAGCTCCTTCTCCAGCAAAGGCGCCGGCCCCTGGCAGCTCAGTGTCGCGACGGCGCGACGGTTCAATCTCAGGGTGGACCACTACATCGACGAGCGCCGCGACCCGATTAAATCGACACATGCCGCGGCGCAGTACCTCGTTACGTTGCACGACGAGGTCGGCGACTGGCGCGTGGCGCTGGTAGGCTGGAACCGGGGCGAGACGGCGATGAACGACTATTGGTCGCTGCGCGGCGTCGACTACAATCGTCTAACCGCGAATCTGCCCTACAATACGCGCTCGCTCATCAACCGTTTCATGGCGGTTGCGATCTTCGCCCATCAGCCCGAGCGCTATGGGCTTGAGCCTGTCAATTACACGGAGCCGGAGAGTTTCCGTCTGGTCAGGATCAAGGGCGGCACGACGCTCGCGGCAGTGGCTCGCAGCACGGGAATCTCGGTTAAGGTTCTGCGCGAGTACAATCCGGCCATATTGCACGACCGCGTACCGCCTGGCTCGGGCTACGATCTGCGGCTGCCGCCCGAGGAAAGCGCCGACGTGCGCGATCCCGCGAGCGACCTTACCTTATAGGTCCGATTTCTGCTCGCATTCCCCTTCGTTGCGCCGGTGTCAGCTTTCATCCAGCAGCACCGGCTGGCGCTTAAATCACCCGCGGGTTATGGTTCGAATCAGGCTGGGGCTCGACACAGGCGAAGACTCGACGAATGACTAGCGCCGACCAGGCTCTTCAACTGGTGCTCGAAAACGTGACGCCGCTTGGCGTCGAGCGCGTGCCAATCCTCGACGCGCTCGGCCGCGTGATCGCCGAGGAGATCCGCTCGCCGCGCGATATCCCCGGCTTCGACAACTCCGCGATGGACGGCTACGCCGTGCGGGCCGCCGATGTCGCCCGTGCGAGCGCGTCGAACCCGGCGCGGCTGCGCGTGCTGGGAACCGTTGCCGCGGGTGCTATGCCGGCCACCGGGGTCGAGACGGGCACGGCGATGCGCACGATGACGGGCGCGCCGGTCGCTGAAGGCGCCGACGCGATCGTGCCGGTCGAACAGACGCGCGCCGAGGGCGACTGGGTCGAAATCCTCTCCGCCGCCGAGCCGCATGCTTTCGTCCGTCCGCGTGGCGAGGACCTGCGCGAGGGCGAGTTGGTGATGGAACCGGGCCGGCGGCTGGGTGCGCCCGACCTTGGGATGCTTGCGTCGCTCAACCGCTCGATTATCGAGGTATGCCGCGCGCCGCGGGTGGCGATCGTGACGACGGGCGACGAACTGGTTGACGTGGACCAGCGTCCGACCGGCGCGCAAGTCGTCAACTCGAGCGCCTACGCGCTGGCGGGCGCGGTGCGCGAAGCTGGCGGCGAACCCGCGATCTTGAAAGTCGCGCGCGACCGCCCCGAAGAAATCCGCGCGCGGCTTAACGAGGCGTTCGCCTTCGACGCGGTGCTGACAACCGGCGGCGTGTCGGTCGGCCAGTTCGACCACGTCAAGGGCGTGCTCGACGAACTCGGCCTGCGGCAGATCTTTCACGGCGTCGCGCAGCGCCCCGGACGTCCGCTCAAGTTCGGCCTCGTGGGCGGGCGTCCGATTTTCGGCCTGCCGGGGAACCCGGTCTCGACGATGGTGTGTTTTTACCTGTACGCGCGCCCCGCGCTGCTCAAGATGGGCGGGCGGCGCGATCTTGGATTGCCGCGCGTGGCGGTACGATGCGCGGTCGATATCAAGACCGCGAAGGACCTTACCGAGTTCGTGCGCGTGCGCTTGCGGCGCGAGGGCGGCGAGTTCTATGCCACTCCGACCGGCAACCAGGGCTCCGGAATCCTGAGTTCGCTATCGCGCGCCGACGCGCTGCTCATCGGCCCGGCGGACGCGACCGTGCTCAAGGCCGGCGCTCAGGCGACGGTTTTGGTGCTGGCGGCGGAAGCGGTAGAAGCGACGGAACCGCTCTTTGAGCCGCCTCTGCGCCACAGGAACTGAACCGCCAGCGTGACGGCGCATCCGAAGAGCGCGGCGCCGATAATCACCGAGGAGACTCTGAGCTGGGCCGGTTTGACGAAGGGGACGAGCTGGATGTCGATCGGGTTCAGCCGATGGTTCCAATACACGACATAGGCGACCCACAAGGAGACGATCGCGCCGCCAATGAACTTGGGATTTTTAACGAATGCCGGTGCGGCCACGTCTCCTCCGGGCGCCCGTAGCAACGGACTGCGTAAAAGCTTGGCCGCCCTCCCTACTATTGTCAACGCGTGCGCGCTGCTTTGGCCCGCCGCGCGCCTGTCCGCTGCCTATCGCGGAACCTCAAGGGCCTGAGCGATGCGGCTTAGGGTAGGGCAGGGCTTCGACTTCCATCCGATGCGGCCCGGCCGCGAGCTTAAACTCGGCGGCGTGACGGTGCCCCATGACGCGGGGCTTCTCGGACACTCCGACGCCGACGTCGCCGCCCACGCGCTCGCCAACGCGATTCTCGGCGCGCTCGGCGAGGGCGACCTGGGCCGCCATTTCCCCGACAGCGACCCGCGTTACAAAAACGCCGACAGCATCGCGCTGCTCGCCGAAGTATTTAAGCTCGCGCGCGGGCGCGGATGGCGGCTCGTCAACGCCGATCTGACGATTTTCGCGCAGCGCCCGCGGCTTTCGCCCTACCTCGCGGAGATGCGCGAGCGTCTGGCCGGCGCGCTCGGCGCGGAGCCCGCGCTGCTCAACGTCAAGGCCTCGAGCCCCGAGGGATTGGGCGCGCTCGGACGCGGCGACGGGATGGCAGCCGCGGCCGTGGTGTTGCTGGAAGCCGACTAGCCTGTTACAGGCGGCAACAGAGTTGAACGAAGAAACCCGGCGTCGCCATGGGCGGCGCACGGCATGGGGAGAGCCGATGAAAAACTGGATCCTGCGCAGCCTGATTGCCCTGGCGCTCGTGAGCGCCGCGCCGCTCGCCGCGGCGGCCGACACCTGGCAGATCGATCCCGGCCACACCACGGTCGGATTCACTGTGCAGCACATGACCATCTCGAGCGTCAGGGGCCAGTTCGACAAGGTCGCGGGCACGATCACCGCCAACGGCAACGATCCCGCCTCAGCCGTGATCGAGGCGACAATCGATACCGCGTCGATCGACACGCGCTCGTCTGACCGCGACGCGGATCTGAAAAGCCCCAATTTCCTCGACGTGGCCAAGTACCCGACCATGACCTTCAGGTCGAAGAAGATCGAACCAGCGGGCCCGGGCAAGTACAACGTGGTCGGCGATCTGACGCTCCATGGCGTTACCAGGGAAGTCACGCTCGCGGTCGACGCGGCCGGCGCTCCAATCAAGGATCCGTGGGGCAACACGCGCGCCGGCGCCTCCGCAACCACCACCATCAGCCGCAAGGACTTCGGGCTTACCTGGAACAAGATGATCGAGGCGGGCGGCGCCGTGGTCGGCGACAAGGTCTCGGTCGAGATCGACGTCGAAGCGGTAAAGAAGAAGTGAGCTGACGCGAGCGGCGGAACGGCGGTGGTCAGCGGCGGCCGAGCCGCGCGAAAAGCTCCTGCTCGGCGGTTGCGATCGGAGACGACAGCCGCTCGTTGAGCAGGCGATGATAGAGCGGCGACCCTGCCGCCTGCTCGGCGGCCCATCGTTTTGCGAAGGTCCCGTCGCGAATCTCGTCGATCGCTCTCCGCATCAGCGCGTCCGCGTCGGCGTCGATGAACTCCCCGCCGTGCGTGAGCTGTCCGAACTGGCTCGTATGCGAGTGCAGCTTGAGCTGGTTCCACATCCCGAGCGTCGCCATCGCGCGTCCGATCTCGCCGAGCTCGCCCGACGCGTAAAGCTCGAGCAGCGCGACCTCCTTGCTCACGCCCGCCTCGACCAGCAGCTTGAACGCGCGGTCGAGCAGAAAAAGCATCGCGCCCGCCCACGTATGTTCGGAGAAAAGATCGACCAGCGTCTCTTCTTCGAAGCTCGATTCGACCACCGCGCCATGCGGCAGGAAGGCGCCGATGCCCTTGGTGATCGCAAGCGCGGTCGCAAGCGCGTGGCCGCTGAAATCCTGGCTGACGCCGACCAGCACCGGGAAACCCTCGCCGCGCGCCGGCAGGTCGAGCACGCCCTGCCCGATCATCCGCGGGGCGACCAGCACCACGTCAATCTCGGGCGGCGGCGCGATGAACTTGTAGGTGATGTTGTAGCCGCTGGCGAAGACCAGGGTCTTGCCGCCGCGCAGAAGGTGCGGCGCGACAACCTCGCGGTAGGTGGCCGGCGCGATCTCGTCCGGCAGCAGCAGCATCACGATGTCGGCGCGCGCCGCCGCCGCGTCCATCGCGAGCGTCTCGAAGTCGTCCTCGCGCGCCTGTCGCCAGCTTTCGTCTTCCTGGTTGCCGACGATCACCTGGTGGCCAAACCGGCGCAGGTTGATCGCCTGCGCGCGCCCCTGGTTGCCGTAGCCGATGACCGCGATCGTTTTGCCCTTGAGCAGCGCCGGATCGGCTTCATCGGCAGCGAAGAATCTTGCCATCGCTCTCTTCCTTTGAGCGGTCTTTCTTTCCGCGGCCAGGCGCTACAGATCGTCTCCGGGGCCGCTGTCGCCGCCGCCGTCGTCGTCGTCAAGAGCGCCGCCGCTTTCCAGTTGGTCCACTGCCTCGTCGAATTCCGGACCGCCCATCTCGTCGCCCATCTCCTTGCCCATCCTGCGGAGCGCGCGCGCGACGCTGCGCGGGTCGTTTTCGTCGACGTCGGAGAAGCCTGTGGGATCCGACAGCGCGTCCATCCGCGACGCCTCGCTGCGCGGCGTCGCGAAGCGGGACATCAGCCGGCGCATCTGCTTGCTTCCGCAGTGCTCGCACACCGCCGCGACGCGCTCGCTCACGCGCATCGTGAGCACGCTGGTGCGTTTGCGGCACTTCTCGCATTGATATTCGTAGATTGGCATCGATCCGGACTTCGCTTGGAATATGCCTCGATTTTCTATGCCGCGCGACTCCGCGGCAAGCCCCGCCCGATGTCGGCGCAATCTCGTCGTCGCCGCCGGCCGCTTGATCCGTGGATCGGCAGCAGGATACTGCTTGGCGTCGGGATGAGCGCGAAGGTGAAGCTAGTGCGATGAGAGAGCTCGGCGCGATGTGGCGCAACACGCGGATGGTGGTGCTGTGCGCGATCTCGGCCGCGCTTTATGCCGCCGTGCTGGTGCCGTTCAAGGTCGTGCCGCTCATCCCGGGCGTGACCGAACTGCGCCCCGCCAATGCCATTCCGATCGTCTGCTCATTCCTGTTCGGACCCGCGGCCGGCTGGGGCTCGGCGATCGGCAACATGATCGGCGACTTCTTTGGCGGCGTCGGCCCGGGCGACGTCTTCGGCTTCTTCGGCAACCTCTTTTATGGCTACCTCCCGTACAAGGTCTGGAACGTGATCGCTGGGCGGCAAAGCCCGATCACGCGCTCGCCCGGCGCGATCGCGATGTATGTGGCGTCCTGTCTTGCGGCGAGCGTGCTCTGCGCAGATATCGTCGGATGGGGCGACAACCTGCTCGGCTTGCGCCCCTTCAGCATCCTGGGCAACGTGATCGTATTCAACAACATGGCGTCCGCGCTGGTGCTCTCGCCGCTCATCCTGATCGCGGTCTATCCGCGCGTCGCGCGCGGCCGGATGCTTTATACCGACGTGATGCCCGAATTCAGGGAGCGCCGATGGAGCGTCCGCTCCTTGGGCCTCGCGATCCTGCTCGCGGGCGAGGGGGGCGCGTGGCTGATGGGCAACCTGGTCTCCACGGGCTACTGGGCTCCCGGGTTTCTGTCCGCGGCGATGACCCAGCCGCCCTATGACAAGGCGATCGCGATCGTCGTGACCCCGTTCATCCTGCTGGCCGTGCTCGGCGTGGGGCTGATGTGAAACACGGCGGTTCCGCTTCTGGAGCGGCCGGCGCAGAGCGGCTCGGCGACGGCGGCGCCGCTACTCCGCACGCCGCCGCGCTCGAGGACGTAAACTTCACCTATACCGGCGGCGAACGCTCTGCACTCAGCCGCGTCAGTTTCATCGCCGCGCCGGGTGAGATGGTGGGCGTGATGGGCGCTTCCGGCGCGGGCAAATCGACGCTCGCCAAATGCCTCAATCGGATCGTGCCGGAATTCGAAGGCGGGACGTTTACGGGCGTCGTGCGGATCGGCGGGCGGCCGCTCGACGGCGCGCGCGTCTGCGAAGTCGCGCCGCGGGTCGGTATGGTCTTTCAGGATTTCGAGGCACAGCTCTTCTCCACGAACGTCGCGCACGAGGTCGCGTTCGCGATGGAGCAGATCGGGATGGCGCGCGAGGAGATGCTGCGCCGCATCCGCCCAGCGCTCGAGGCGGTCGGTCTCGCCAGCTTCGAGCGCCGCGACCCGACCTCGCTCTCCGGCGGCGAAAAGCAGCGCCTCGCGATCGCCTCGGTGCTTGCGCTGCGTCCGTCGGTGATCGTGCTCGACGAACCGACCACCGACCTCGACCCGGAAGGCAAGGCCGAGGTCTTCGCGCTGATTCGGAGCCTGCGCCAACAGGGATTCAGCCTGATCGTTATCGAGCATGAGGCGGAGGTGTTGCGCGACGCCGACCGCCTGGTGCTGCTCCGCGAAGGCGAGATAATCGCCGAGGGCGCCCCGCGCGATCTGATGACTCGGCTCGACCTGCTCGAGGAGTGCGGAGTCCATCCGCCCGATTTGAACCGCGTGCTCGCCAAAGCGGGAATCGCGGCGCACGCCGCCGGCGTGGACGACGCCGAGGCGATGATTCGCCGCGCCCTGCCGCATCTCGGCGCTGCGTCCGTTCCGCCCGGCGCCGCGGCGGATTGGCCATCCACAAGCGCGGCGGACGCGGGCGGCGCGGCGCCGCTGGCCGAAGTTCGCGTGCTCAGCTTCAACTATCCGGACGGCCCGGCGGTGCTCGATTCGATCGATCTGCGGATCGCGCCGGGCGAGTTCGTCGCGATCATCGGCCAGAACGGTTCAGGCAAAACCACGCTCGCGAAGCATCTCGTGGGCCTGCTCCGTCCCACTTCCGGCACTG
>DASXMQ010000019.1:0-5763 GCA_036495625.1 Binataceae bacterium (SeqCode)
CGTAACCGACGCGGGCCAGCGCGAGAGTCACGTGCACGACGTCTTCGTGACCAAGGAAGCGCCGAACTATCGTCCCTAGCGCCGGTCAGGCCGCGCGGGAATGCGTCAGGCTTAAGCGCCCATGAGCGGGCGCCGTGCGGCCGGCGCTCCGGGCGCTCGATGCGGGTGCGCCGGCGTGGCACAATCGGCTGCGCGTTGGTGATGCGCCGATACATCGGCGGGCGAAGCGGCCGGAGCACGCGCACTCAGGGCGCGCGCGGGCGGGGTGGCGCAGCAAGATGGCTCAGACAAAGAAAATCCGCGTTGGGGTGCTTTTCGGCGGACGCTCGAGTGAGCATGAGATCTCGCTGCGGTCGGAGCTCACCGTGATGTCAGCGATGGATCCGGCGCGCTATGAAGTGGTGCCGATCGGAATTGGCCGCGACGGGCGCTGGTACTGGCGCGCCGACGCGATCCGGATGCTGGCCGACACGGCGCCGCGCCTGGAAGCGCTCGCAGGCGGCGGTATCGAGGTCAGTCTGCTGCCTCATCCCGCCGCCAACGCGCTGGTCGAAGCGCCGGCCGTCGCGCCGCGTGCTCCAGTCGTTGCGGCGCCCGCTGCCGGCAAGTTGCCCGGCCCGCTCGACGTCGTCTTTCCCGTCCTGCACGGCAGCTACGGCGAGGACGGCACCGTGCAGGGGCTGCTGGAGCTGGCAGGATTGCCATACGTCGGCGCGGGCGTGCTCGGCTCCGCGGTCGGGATGGACAAGGACATCCAGAAGCGGTTGTTGCGCGAGGCTGGGTTGCCGGTGGTGCGCTACGAGCCGGTCGAGCGCTGGCAATGGCGCGAGAAACCGGCGCGCGCGGCCGAGTTTGCGCGTTCGCTCGGGTACCCGGTGTTCGTCAAGCCCAACGCGCTCGGCTCCTCGGTCGGGATCAGCAAGGTCAAGAGCGAAGGCGCGCTCGCCGCGGCGCTCGAGGAGGCGTTTGCCTACGACCGCAAGGTGCTGATCGAGGCCGCCTGCATCGGGCGCGAGCTCGAATGCGCGGTGCTCGGCAACGAGCGGCCCGAGTCCTCGATTCCCGGCGAAATCGTCATCAAGGGACGCCACGAGTTCTACAGCTACGAATCGAAATACATCGATCCGGAGGGCGCCGAGGTCAGGATTCCCGCCGCGCTTAACGCCGCCCAGCGCGAGCATCTGCGCGAGCTTGCCTGCGGAGCTTTTCGCGCGCTCGGCCTGCGCGGGATGGCGCGGGTCGATTTTCTGGCGCGGCCGGCGCTCAGCGAAATCTACGTCAACGAGGTCAACACGATTCCAGGCTTCACCGCCATAAGCATGTATCCCAAACTATGGGAAGCCTCCGGCCTGCCGCTTGGCCGGCTCATCGATCGCCTGATCGAACTCGCGCTCGAGGAGCATCGCGAGCGCGCCGCGCTCAAGATAACCTACGAGGCCAAAGGGTAACGGTTCGCGAGCCCCAGGCCGCGTATTCCGGCGCGATGAAACCTCTGCTGGTCGCCACCACCAATCCCGCCAAGCTCGAGGAATACCGGCTGCTGCTGCGCGGCTACGATCTCGCCCCGCTTTCCCTGCGCGAGGCCGGCATCGGCGACGACGCTCCGGAAGAGACCGGCGCGACTTTCGTCGAGAACGCGCTGCTCAAGGCGCGCTTCTATTTCGCGCGCGCCCATCTGCCGACCATAGCCGACGACGGCGGCCTGATGGTTGACGCGCTCGGCGGCGAACCCGGCGTGCGATCCCATCGATGGCTTGCCGGCGGCGAAGGCGCTGCTGCCGCCGCCCATGGCGGCCTTGACCGCGCGCTTGCCGAGGAGGTGATTCGCCGGATGGCCGGCGTGGAGCCGGCGCGCCGCGGCGCGCGTCTGCGCGCCGCCGCCGCTCTCGTTTATGATGATGACGGACGCGTCCGGGAGCGCGTGAGCGAAGCCTCTCTTGAGGGGCTTATCGCGGAGCGGGTATGGCCGCGGATGCGGCCGGGCTTTCCCTACCGCGCAGTGCTCTTTTTGCCGGATCGGGGATGCTACCTGGGCGAGCTTTCGGACGAGGAGGCGGCGCGGCTCAGCCAGCGCCGTACGGCGCTCGAGGGTCTGCGCGCCGATCTGCTCCGCATCGCAGGCTCGCGCTGAGATGACGGTCGCGCCCCTCGATTCGCGCCGGGCAGCGGCCTTGTCGCCTGCCGGAGTGCCGCTGGTCGAGGCGCCCCAACTTTGTCAAAATACGCGACGTTTCGCGCGGCCGCGCCGCCGTCGATCTCGCAACGGACTTCAATCGCGCCCCGGCCACTTCGACGCGCAGCGCCTCCGGGCGAGATGGCGGAGATGATCGGGCCTAGCCGATGAATCATCTGACTCAGCTCCAGACCCTGCTCGGACTCGACGCGCTGTCGCTCGACGAGCGCGCGGTGGTCGAGTCGATCGCGGCGGTTGCCGCGCTGCTCTATGCGCTCGCGCTGCGCCATCGGCATAGCAATTTGCATGCGTGGCCGGTCACGATGGTCGGAGTCGGGCTGGCGGTCGACGTTGCGACGCCGCTCTTCGGCGCGGGAACGTTCGTCAAGGTCGTCGACCCCATCGCGGTGGTTTTGTTCCTGTGGGGCGTAATCCGGATCGGGCTCGAACTGTCAGACGCCGCGACGCATCGCGGGCGCGAGCACTTTTCGACCATCTTCCGCGACCTCCTCACGCTGATCCTGTGGCTGCTGGTGGTGATGGTGGTGCTGCGCACGTTCTTCAGGATAGACGTCACCGCGCTGCTCGCGGTGCCGGCCGTGCTCGGCGTAGTGATCGGCTTCGCGTTGCAGGAGACGCTGGGCAATATCTTCAGCGGGTTGACGCTGCAGATTTCGCGCCCCTTCGCGCCGGGCGATTGGGTGCGCGTAGCCGACAAGGTCGGGACCGTTCACGACGTCGGATGGCGGGCGACGACGATCGTGACCCGCG
This sequence comes from Binataceae bacterium (SeqCode), assembly GCA_036495625.1. Taxonomy (GTDB): domain Bacteria; phylum Desulfobacterota; class Binatia; order Binatales; family Binataceae; genus JAKAVN01. Next base: position 2,945 of record DASXMQ010000019.1, read on the forward strand.
CCAACGAATGGCTCGACATTCCCAACGCCCAGTTGGCCAAGGACCTGCTGTTCAATTACGGCAAGCATGCGGTGGCCGAAGAAGTTTCGATCGGACTCAGCTACGGCGAGCCGCCCAACCGGGTGCGCGAGGTCGTCCTGAACGTGCTCCGCGACGTCCCCGATATCCTGAGCAGCCCGGAGCCCGAGGTTATGACTTGGGATTTCGGCGACTACGCGATCCGCTATCGGGTCAAGTACTGGATCGGCGACTATGGACGCAGCGAGCAGGTCCACGCCCGTGTGATGTCGGGGTTGTGGTACGCGATGCGCCGCCACGCGATCGAGATTCCCTTTCCCGTGCGCACCATGGTGTTCAAGCAGGAGATCCAGATCGAGGCGTCGGAGGCGGCGCGCGAGATCGCCGGCGAGCTGCGCGGCGTTGATTTTCTGCGCGAGCTCAGCGATGAAGAACTGCACATCCTGGCCGGCGCCGTCCGCGTGCGCCAGTTCGGCGCCGGCGAGGCGCTGATGCGCCAGGGCGAAACCGGCGACACCTTTTACATAATCCGCCACGGCATCGTAGATGTGACAACCAACGGCGCAGACGGCCGGCAGGTCCATATCGCCGAGTTGGCTCGGCCCGCCTTTTTCGGCGAGATGGCTCTGATGACGGGCGAACCACGCAACGCCACCATCCGGGCGCGCATCGATGCCGAAGTGCTCGAGATGAACCGCGCCGGCTTCATCGAACTCTTCAGAACTCATCCCGACGCCGCCGCCCAGATGAGCGAAATCATCGCCGCCCGCCTGAGCCAGCGGCGCGAACGGCTCGACGCCGGACAGCCGACCGACGGCGGCGCACGCGGACGCTCGGTCTGGCTGCTGGCAAAAATGCGCCAGATATTCGATATCTAGACGAGGCGCTCGCGTGCCGCCGCGGGCGCGGTTCCGCACGCCGGCGCGCCTGTACTCGCACGACGGAGGAATCGGCCATGGTCAAGACGATCACATTCATCAAGCGCAAGCCGGGGATGAGCGTCGAGGAGTTCGGGAATTATTGGCGCCACCGCCACGCTCCCATCGTGCTGAAGCTGCCCGGACTTCGCCGCTACGTGCAGTGCCATACGATTCCCTCGGGCTACCGCAACGGCGAGCCCGCCTATGACGGCGTGGCCGAGGTCTGGTTCGACTCGACCGACGCGATGCGCGCGACAGCGGCGACGCAGGAATATCGGGCGGTGCGCGCCGACGAACCCAATTTTATCGACCTGACCAGGATCGATTTCGTCATCACCGACGAGCGGGTGCAGAAGGACGCGCCGGCCGCGCCCTCGATGGCGCACCTGGTCGAATTCGTCACGCGCAAGCCCGGGATGTCGGTCGAAGAGTTCCAGCGCCACTGGAGAGAGGTGCACGGCCCGCTCGGCGCCAGGATCCCGATGGTGCGGCGCTACGTGCAATGCCATGTGCGGCCGGCGGCCTACCGCGAGGGCCGTCAGCCCCGCTTCGACGGCGTGGCCGAAGTATGGTTCGACTCGACCGCCGCGATGCGCGAATCGGCGGCGACGCCGGAATATCGGGCGGTGCGCGCCGACGAGCCCAACTTCATCGACACGGCGCATCCCTTCCCGTTCATCATCACGCGGGACTTCACCGTGCTCTGAGAGTTTGTCAGCGGCGCTCCCTGAACGGCTCTTTGCTGTCATCCTGAGCGAGCGCCGCGCGAGTCGAAGGATCCCGATCTTTGCCTGACGCTCGTAGCGAGTGCCCCGGCACGAAAACGTTCCGGGATCCCTCGACTTCGGCAGCCTTCGCTCGGGATGACAGAAGAGTAGAGCTTTCCTCAGCTTCGGGGGCCTTCGCGCAGGATGACTGAAGAGTAGAGATCGGACGCGGACGGCTATTTGGTTTCGAACTCGAAAACCATCTCGGTCGGATTGCCGTCGGTCGCCTCGACGATCTTTTCGAGGTAGAGATTGACCAGCGCGTCGTCGGGCGCTTCGCGGTTGAGCGCCTGCAGCATCGTGTTCGCGGCGGTCGCTTCGCCGTTGCGGATGTGCTCGAGCGCGCGGTTGAAGCGCTCGTAGAAGGAAGGATCGATTCCGTTTCCGCCGTGTCCGGCGACGTCCACGATCGGCACCAGCTGCGCCTTGCCCTTGACCTTGACCAGCCCGACCTCGCGCGCGCAGTACTTGCCCGCGGCCTCGGCCACGGTCTGGCGGGTGACCAGCAGATGGACCTGGAAATGGCGCGTCAGGCCCTCCAGGCGCGAGGCCAGGTTGACCGTGTCGCCGACCGCCGAATAGTCGAAGCGCTGCGCGCCGCCGAAGTTGCCCACCACCACGTCGCCGGTGGCGATGCCGATGCCGATGTCGACGTCGGCGAAGCGTTCGTCGGACTGGCGCAGATGGCGGAGGCCGTCGAGCATCCTGAGCGCGCAATCGATCGCGGCCGCCGCGGGATTTTCGATCTCGTTCGGCGCGCCCCAGAACGCCATGATCCCGTCGCCCATCAGCTTGTCCACCACGCCGTCCGACTTGAAGATGATGTCGATCATCACGCTCATGTAAGTATTGAGCAGGGCGACCACCTGCTCGGGCTCGGAACGCTCGGCGCGCGAGGTGAAATTGACAATGTCGGAGAACAGGATCGCGAGATGGCGCCGTTCGCCGCTGAGCCGCAGCCCCTGCGGGTCGTCGACCACGGAAGCGACCACGTTGGGGTTGAGATAGTGCTCGAAGGCGGAGCGCAGGTAGCGCTTTTCGCTGCCCTCGGTCACGTAGCGGTAGGTGGCCAGCAGCATGTAGGTGATCAGCACCGAGGCCATCGGCAGCGCCA
>DASXMQ010000020.1:0-4360 GCA_036495625.1 Binataceae bacterium (SeqCode)
CGAATGGGGTCTTCTCCAATGTAGTGAACGGAAGGGCGATATTTTGAAGCAATACGCGGCTACGAGCAAGCGCAGTCGCAGGTTGCGCAAGAAAACCGACAAATGCGAGGCATTTCGGTCACGGCAGCGACATAGCCACCGTGCGCGGCTTTCGCAAGGTGAGGGAATGCCTTAGGTCAACGGGCGGTTTCCGCCGGCGGATGATCCGGCCCACGCGGGGCCGCGTTGGAGCGATATTGATGACCGATTTGCCCGCGGCCGCGTCCGATCCGGCCTTTATCGAGGTCGGTCAGGGCGGCGCCACGCGCCGGATCGCCGTGCGCGCCCGTTCCGGCGCCACGCCAGGGCTGTTCTGGCTTGGCGGTTTCAATTCGGACATGAAGGGCACCAAGGCGCTGGCGCTGGATGCCTGGGCGGCCGAGCACGGCCGCGCCTGCGTGCGCTTCGACTATTCCGGCCATGGCGAGTCGGGCGGGGATTTCATCGACGGCACCATCGGCCGCTGGCTGGAAGAGAGCGTGGCGGTGTTCGAGCAATTCTGCCGCGGCCCGCAAGTTGTGATCGGTTCCTCGATGGGCGGCTGGATGGCGCTGCTGCTCGCGCGCGAGGTCGCAAAGCGCCCGATGAATGCGTCGCTCGCGGGCCTGGTGCTGATCGCCCCTGCCCCGGACTTCACCGAGGAACTGATGTGGAAGGGTTTCTCGCCCGAAATCCGCGCCGAGATCGAAAGCAAGGGCGTCTGGATGCGGCCCTCGGAGTATGGCGACGGCTCGCCCTACCCGATCACGCGCGCGCTGATCGAGGAAGGCCGCCAACATCTGTTGCTCAGCGGCTCGATCGAGGTTGGTTGCCCCGTCCGCATCCTGCAGGGCGCGAAAGACCCCGACGTGCCCTGGCAGCACGCCTTCACCCTGGTGCATCGCCTGCCGGCCGATGACGTGGTGCTGACTATGATCCAGGACGGCGATCACCGCCTGTCGCGGCCGCAGGATATCGCGCGCATGATCGTGGCGGTGGCGGAGATCGGCTGAAACAGCCTACGCCCTCATCGTCCGCGAAGGCGGACGATCCAGTACGCTGCGGCCTATCGATTAATCTCGCGCTCTCTGGAATACTGGATGCCCCGCCTTCGCGGGGCATGACAAAGCAATTGGGAAACGCCAATGAACGTCACTGCTGTGCTCCGGAGCTTCTGCGACGCAGTCGAGCGCCGCGACGGCCAGGCCTTTGCTGCACTGTTCACCGAGGACGGCGTCTATCACGACGTGTTCTATGGCGCCTTCGCGGGCCGCGAGAAGATCGCGGCGCTGATCGATGACTGGTTCTATCGTACGGCGGATAATTTCCGCTGGGATATGCACGCGCCGGTCTCGGACGGCTCAACGCTCTATGCGCGCTACACGTTCAGCTACCGCTCGACGCTTCCGGAGGCGAACGGCGCTCGGGCGATGTTCGAGGGTGTCTCGATCATGAAGCTGCGTGACGGACTCATTTCCGAATATCACGAGGTAGCCAACACCGCGCCGGCCTTCGTCGACTTGAATTTCGCGCCGGAGCGGATTGCGAAGATTGTCGCCAAGCAGGGCGCCGCGCTGAAGGCGCGGCAGGAGATGGTGAGGCATTTGAAGAACTGACGAGGAGCCTACGGCGGCGGGACGTTTGTCATCGGCTTGCGTTGCGCGAGCGCGGCGACGGTGGAGGTGCCGATCGCGCCCTGCTCGTCATAGAGCCAGCATTCGCCGATCGCGATGCCCTCGGTGGCGTGGTGGTTCACCACGTCGAAGCCGATCCAGTTGGTTACCGGCAGGCGGTGCAGATAGAGCGTGACGTCGCTGTTGATGAAGCCGAGGCCCTTCTCGCCGGCATTGGCAAAGGGGCTGGCGAAATCCGCAGCCAGCGCGACACGCGCGAACGGCGTCAGCGGCGTGCCTTCGACCAGCTCGCGCACTTCGCTCATCCACAGCCGCCGCTGGCCGAGCGAACCCATCCGACCCGCGATCGGACGCGTGGTCCATTTGCCGTTCATGCCGAGCCGCGGGTCGGTCGGCGCAGGAATGTCCGATGGCTTCGGCACGTCCCAGTTCGGCGGCGACCACACTTGCCCGTCCGGATTTTCCGTCCGCCGCAACAACTGCCCGGAGGCGCGCGCCATCGCGACGCCGCCCGATAAGAAGTGCGCCTCGATCACGCGAATGCGCAATCCGTCGCGGATCAGTTTTGTCTTTACCTCGATCGGCGTCATGATGTTCGGCAGGCGGAACATGTCGACCGTCAGCCGTGCCGGCACGAACTCTTCGCCGCTATGGCGTTGCTCGATCACATGGGCGAGTAGCCCGATGACGACGCGGCCGTGCATCGATTTCGGATCCCACGGGCCGTTGCAAACCGGCGTCGGAATGAAGGCGTCGCGATCGAGGGTGAAGAAGGGCTGATTGGTCGTTGCAATGTTCATGGCCGCAGACCATGACGGATTGGGCGATGAAATCAAGAGTGGGTGGTTCGCCATTCCGCGCGGACATTAGTGTCCATCTCCGTCGCCAGCGCTTTCGCGGCGAGCGCTCGAAATTGCGTGCGTTCGACGAGCTGCGCCAGCGCCCAAACCGCGGCCCCGCGCACCAGCGGGCTTTCATCCACGAGCAAACGCTCAGCCTCCCGCGCCAAAGCGCCCTCGCCTGAGTTTCCGATCGCGATCAGCACATTGCGGACAAAGCGGTCGCGGCCGATGCGCTTGACTGGCGATTTGGTGAAGCGCGCGCGAAACGCGGCATCGTCGAGCCGCGCGAGCCCGGCCAATTCCGGCGCGCGCAATTCGTCGCGTGCGGCGAGCTTGGTCTCGTGGCCCTCTTGCGCAAACTTGTTCCAGGGGCACACCGCAAGGCAATCGTCGCAGCCATAGATGCGGTTACCGATGGCTTTGCGAAATTCGTGCGGGATCGGTCCCTTGTTCTCGATGGTGAGGTAGGAGATGCAGCGCCGCGCATCGAGCTTGTAGGGCGCGGGGAACGCCGCGGTCGGGCAGACATCGAGGCAGGCATGGCAGGAGCCGCAATGATCGATCTGCGCCTCGTCACGCGGCAGCTCGAGCGTGGTGAAGATCGCACCCAGAAACAGCCAGGAGCCGAATTCGCGCGACACGAGGTTGGTATGCTTGCCCTGCCAACCAACGCCCGAAGCCTGCGCGAGCGGCTTTTCCATTACCGCCGCAGTGTCGACGAAGACCTTTACTTCGTTTGGCACCTTCGCGACGAGCCAGCGCGCCAGCGCCTTCAGCCGCTTCTTGATGACGTCGTGATAATCATCGCCCTGCGCATAGACCGAGATCGCGCCGCGCGAACACTGCTTGAGGATCGCGAGCGGATCCTCATCCGGCCCGTAATTGACGCCGAGCATGATCACCGAGCGCACATGCGGCCACAGCCCGCGCGGATCGGCGCGGCGCTCCGGATTCTGCGCCAGCCAATCCATGTCGCCATGGGCGCCGATCTCGAGAAATTCGTGGAAGTGTCTCGCCGCGTCCGCGATCGTGTCCGGCGCCGTGACGCCGATGCAGTCGAAGCCGAGCGCGCGCGCTTTCTGCGCCAGCGCGCTTCGCAGGTCGCCGCTCGTCAGAAGTCCAGGTCCACGTAGGTCCGCGACGCCGGCACGCCCGCCAGCCATTCGCTGAGCAGCGGACGGAACGCCGGGCGGGATTTCACCCGCGCGTACCACGCCTTTGCTGCGTCGTCCTCGATCCATGGCACGTCGCCCAGATAGTCGATCGCCGAAAGATGCGCCGCGGCGGCGAGATCCGCATAGGTCAGCCGGTCGCCGGCGAGATAATTGCGCTTCTGCGCCAGCCAGCCGATATAGGCCAGATGATAGCGCACATTGGTTTTCGCCGCGCGAATCACGTCTGTCGACGGCGGGCCGCCGCCATCCCCCTCGCTCATGAAGCGCTTGTAGATGCGCTCGGTGACTAGCGGGCTCGAAACCTCCTCGAAGAATTTTTCGTTGAACCACGCCATCAGGCGCCGCACCTCGATGCGCTCGCTCATCGTGGTCGGCAACAGCCTCCGCTCGCCCAGCTCGGTGCCGCAGGTCTCGTCGATGAACTCGGCGATGATCGGCGCGGTCGGGATCGCCGGCTGCCCCTCGGTGAACAGCACCGGCGTCGTGCAGGCCGGATTGAGCGCCAGAAAACCTTCACGCCGTTCCCAGACCCGTTCCTCCACGAGACGCAAATCGAGGCTGTATTCGCCGAGCACGAGGCGGACGAAGCGCGAGTGCGGACAGAAGGGATGTTGAAACAGCGTGTACATGCGGCCTTTAGGTATGTCGTGGACGCTTAACGAAACGTTCAATTACGGCGAGCGGGGTCAGC
>DASXMQ010000021.1:0-23475 GCA_036495625.1 Binataceae bacterium (SeqCode)
GGCGGGACCGCTGATCGAAGTCGCCCGCATCCTGGAGATCGACGCCGCGCCGCTTCTGCTCGCGCTCGCGACCGGCAGCAACATCGGCAGCGTCGCGACCATCACCGGCAACCCGCAAAACATGATCGTCGCGGGCTTCGCCGGCATCGGCTATTCGGCCTTCGCGGTCAGGATGGCGCCGCTCGCGCTCGCCAGCCTTTTGATCGACTACGCCGTCATCGCCTGGCTCTATCATGGGCGCCTCAGCCGGATCCGGCGGCGCGATGATCTGCATCTGCCGGCGCCCCCGCCGGAGCGCCGATGGCATCTGATCAAATCGTCGATCGTCGCCGCCGTGGTGCTGCTGCTGTTCGCCATGGGGTATCCAACGCACCTGGTGGCGCTCGGCGGCGGCGCCGCGCTGCTGTTCACGAGGCACACGCAGCCGCGCTCCATCTACGAGCAGATCGACTGGACGCTGCTGGTGATGTTCGCGGGACTATTCATCGTGGTCAAAGGCGCCGAAACCACCCATCTGCTGAAGGAGCTGGTGCAGGCCGCGGGACCCGAGCACCTTAAAAACGTCGGCGTGCTCTCGATCGCCGTGGCGGCACTCTCCAACCTGGTCAGCAATGTTCCTGCCGTGCTGCTGTTCAAACCGATCTATCCGCAGATCAGCCAAGGGATGGCTACCGGGCTGGTGCTTGCGAGCGCGAGCACGCTCGCCGGAAACCTCACCCTGCTCGGCTCGATGGCGAACCTGATCGTGATCGAGCAGGCGCGACGTGACGGTATCAAGATTAGCTTTGTCGAGTATCTGAAAGTCGGCCTGCCGGTGACCGCGATCACGCTCGCGCTCGATATCGCCTGGCTGCGGTTCCTCGGTTAGCTCCGGCGAATCTGTCGGTCGATCGGCTGAGCCTGCGGCTGCGGAAACCGAAAGCGCAGAATCTCTGCCTTGCGAACCGCGTCAGCCACCATCGTCTCGACCGCGAGCGCGCTCTCGGCCGCGCGCACCTCGTCGAGGTTGGCGTGGGTCTCGGGATGAGGCGGAACAAACAGCGAGCAGCAGTCCTGGTCGGGCTGAATCGAGGTCTCGAAAGTTCCGAGGGCCCGCGCCTGCTCGACAATTTCGTTCTTGTCCATTCCGACCAGCGGACGCAGCATCGGCAGCCCGGCGGCCTCCTCGATGACGGTCATGTTCTCGAGCGTCTGCGAGGCGACCTGGCCCAGGCTCTCGCCGGTGACCAGCGCGCGTGCGCCGGCGCGCCGCGCGATCGCGGCGGCGATTCGCACCATGAAGCGGCGATAGAGCACGACCCGGAGCGCGCGCGGCGCGCGCGCGACGATCTCGCGCTGGATGTCGGCGAACGCCACCAGCATCAGAGTCGCGCGCGCCTGGTAGCGCGTCAGATGTTCGGCGAGTTCAGCCGCCTTCTCGCGGCTCGCCGCCGACACCAGCGGATGGCTGTGGAAGTGGACGAAATCGAGCCTGAGCCCCCGGCGCATCATGCGATAGGCGGCGACCGGCGAGTCGATTCCGCCGGAAAGCAGCGCCGCGCCGTGTCCGGTGATACCCACGGGCAAGCCGCCCGCGCCGGGCCGTTTGCCGGCCGCGATGTAGGCGGCGTCGGGAAGAATTTCGATCGTGACGACGAGCTCGGGATTCTCAAGATTTACTTTAAGTCCCGTTTCGTCCTTGACCGCGGCGCCGACCGTCTGGTCGATTTCCATCGAATTGAGTGCGAAGCGCTTGTCGGAACGGGTCGCGCGCACGCGAAAGCTTGCGGCGCCCGGATGCGCCCGCGCGATCGCGATTGCCTCGCGCTTGATCGCCTCGATATCGCGCGCAATCGCGCGGCTCAGCGAAAAATTCTGCATCCCGAAGAGCAGCGCGGCGCGCCGCGCGGCGACTTCATCGCCGATCGCGTCGGGCAACTCGACGATCAGCCGCGGGCCTTCGCTGCGCATCGCGCCGAGCTCGAAGTCGGAAAAGATCGCGCGCACATTGCTCTTCAACTGATCGATGAAACGCCACTGGTTGCGTCCCTTGAGCGCGATTTCGTGATATCTTCCAATCAGGTAACGCATCGTGATCGTGACCGCTTATACCGGCGAGACCGCCTCGCACGCATTATCTGCTATGCAGGCCGGCACTGATATATGAAAGCGCGCGAACCGATCAATCGGCGGGAGCCGATCAATCCGCGCGAACCGACCACGCAGCGCATCGCGCGCCTGCGCCGGGGCCTCGAGCCGGCCGGGCCGCTCGCGCGCCATCGCACCGGCGCCGGCCGCGGCGCCGCGGTGCTGATGCCCATCTTCGAGCTCGACGACGAGCTGCACGTGGTTTACATCCGGCGCTCCGATCACGTCGAGAGCCATCGCGGCCAGGTGGCGTTTCCCGGCGGCCGGGTCGATCCGGCCGACGAAAGCCTGCTGCACACCGCGCTGCGCGAAGCGCAGGAGGAGGTCGGAATCGATCCTGCGAGCGTCGAAGTTCTGGGCGCGATCGAAGGCGCGGTGGCGCGCACCAGCGAGATTCACGTGACGCCGTTCGTCGGCGTCATCCCCGCCGGCGCGGGCCTGCGCGCCGATCCCAAGGAAGTCGCGGCGATCTTTTTCGTCCCGATGGACGCGCTCGAGAGCTCGACCTACCGCGGCACCTATCGCTTCCGCCGCCAGAGCGGAGAGGTCAGCGAGCATCCGGCGATCTTCTACAACGACCAGGTCATCTGGGGCCTCACGCTGCGCTTTACCGAGGAGATCCTGCGGCGGATGAACGAGGGCGCGTCGTCCTAGTCTCGCGTCATCAGCTCGAAATACGAAACGTCGATCAGATCGCCGGCGCCGACGCCGAGCGCGTCGAGCAGTTCGTCGACCGCCGGACGCAGTGCGTCCACGCCCGTGCTTTCGTGGCGTCCGTCGCCCAGTATCGCCTCGATCTCGCCGAAGCCGCCTAGCGTCTCCACGCGGTCGAGGTGCAGGCGGACGTTGCGCCGGGTGAGCAGCTCGCGATGCTTGCGCACTTCGGCGAGCACGCCGAGGGCCCGCGCGAGCATCACGCGCGTGCCCTCGGCGTCGGCGACCGGGACAATCTCGTAGCGGCTGAGCATCAGCCCGCTTTCCGCTTCGCGCTCGTAGTGAATCAGCCAGGTGTCGGGCGGCTGTTCCCGCAGCTTGAGCTTGCCGCGCGCGACTTTGAAAAACGTATCGCGCTGGGTAAAACTCTCGCGCACCGAGTAGCCGAGCCCGAGCGCCGCCGCACGCGCCGCATCCAGATCGCTCAGGCGGAATTTGGCCTCCAGGTTGCGCATCGCACGGCCTTACCCTGCTCCGTTCCTGTTGAAAGGATCGCAGCCGTGCAACAATATCAGGCGCGCCCAACGATCTCCGAGCAGGAGTGACAGCGATGGCCAAGAAAACGCCTTGCCAGCGGCCTGACTGCGATGAACCCGGAAAGCTGCGCACGATGACCGACCCCGGCAACGGCAAGAACGTGGAACTCATCCTGTGCGATGAAGACTATGCCGACGCGGTTTCGAGGGGAGCGCCCCCGCGCTGGCTCAGCGAACTTCTGACGCACATCGGGCTGGTCGGCTGAACGGACCGGAGCAGATGACGCATACCGATATCGAACGCGAAGATGAGACCCTCCGCGCCGCGGGCTTCGACTCGGCGGCGCCGCCGGCCGAGGCGATCGCGCGTCTGCGCGAACTGCGCAGCGCGCCCGGCGTGAGCGCGAACGCGATCGCGCGCGCGCTCGGCGCGATCGCGAGCGCGGAGGCAGCGGCGATGCTCGCCGCGATGGAAGCCGGGGCGAGCGGCGCGCTGCGCCGCGAGGTTCGCCGTGCCCTGTTCCGGCTGCGCCGGCGCGGAATCGCGCCGGCTGCGGCCGACGCGGACGCGACGCCGCCCTCAGGGCCATTGGCGGCTTCGGCACCGGTGTTACCGGCGGCGGGACTGAGCGCGCTGTTCTCGCCCGTCGATCCCGACGGCGCGCGCATCGTGTGGCTGCTGAAGGAGCGCCGCGGCGGAGGAGTCGCGCGCCTTTGGGGATTGCTCGCGGACGCCGAAGGTCTCATCAACATCGCGCTGGATGAACTCTCGCGCCGCGAGTTGCGCAGCGAACGCGCCGAGATGGAACGGCGCGCGGGCGTTGCGATGATCGCGGGCGACGCGGGGCTCGCCGACTACATCTTGTGCGAGGCTTTTCGCCGCACCCCGCCCGACAGGCGTTCGCACGTCGGAAATTTTCTGACCTTGCGCACCGGGATCGTAGGCACGCCGCCGCCAATCGATCTCGTGCATCCCATTTACGCCGAGATGGCCTCCGCGCTGGATCGCGAACCGCCGCCCGATCTGCTCAAGGAGCCCGAAATCGCCGCGTGGAAATTTCCGCCCGACCAGGTCAAGCCCTACTTCGACGAGATCAAATCGATCCAGGAGAGCGTGCTGGTGCTGAACCGCGTCCAGCAGCAGGAGCGTATCAATATCGTCGTCGAGCGCGCGGCCGGCGAATTGCTCCGCGGCGAACGCGCCGAGGCCGTGCGCCGCCGGCTCGAGGACCTTGCGTACTACATGGCGCGCAGCGGGCGGCGCGAGGCCGCGGGATGGGCGGCGGCCGCCGCCGCGCGGCTGCGCGACGGCGCCGACGCAAGCCGCGTCCCGTTCTTCAGCGCGCTGGTGCGCACGCAACTCGGCGCGGTCTTCGCCGAAGAACAGGAGCGCGCGCGCGAAGAGCCGCGCCTCATCATGACGCCGGGCGAGGCAATGCGCGCGCGGCAGCAACAGCAGGCGCGGACGCGGCGGCGCTGAGAATCCTGTTCCCGAAGACAAGGAAGGGGCTCGTGCAAGGAAGCGATAATGATCGATGAGAAACCGCTTGCCGGCGTCCGCGTGCTCGATCTGAGCCGGGTGCTTGCGGGACCGTTTTGCGCGATGAACCTCGCGGACCTCGGCGCCGAGGTGATCAAGGTGGAGCTGCCCGGGCGCGGCGACGACTCGCGCGGCTTCGCGCCGCGCCTGCCGAACTCCAACGACTCGGGCTACTTCTACAGCGTCAATCGCGGCAAGCTGAGCGCCACCCTGGATCTGCGCAAGCCCGCGGGCGTGGCGGTCGCGCTCGACCTCGTCCGGCACTGCGACGTGGTGCTGGAGAATTTTTCGCCGGGCACGATGGAGCGTTTCGGGCTGGGCTACGCGGAGCTCTCGGCGGTCAACCCGCGCATCATCCTGTGCTCGATTTCCGGCTTCGGGCAGAGCGGTCCGATGGCCTCGGCGCCGGCCTACGACATCGTGGCGCAGGCGCTCGGCGGCACCATGAGCATCACCTGGCCGGCGGGCGGCGACCCGACGCGATGCGGGGTTTCGATCGGCGATTTGGCGGCGGCGCTCTATGGCGTAATCGCGATCCTGGCGGCGCTGCGCCTGCGCGATCGCACCGGCGCGGGCCGCCATCTGGACGTCGCGATGCTCGATTGCCAGGTCGCCTTGCTCGAGGATGCGCTCGCGCGTTACTCGGCTACGGGAAAGGTGCCGGGGCCGCTCGGCTCGCGCCATCCATCGATCACGCCTTTTCAGCAATTTCGCGCGGCCGACGGATATTTCGTCGCGGGCGCGGGCAATGAATCGCTGTGGAAGAGCTTTTGCGAAGCGATCGGAGCGCCGGAGCTGAAGAGCGACCCGCGCTTCGCGCTAAACGCCGATCGAACGGCCAATCATGCCGAGCTCGAACCGATTCTGAACCGCCATTTCGCGGCTCGGCCGCGCGACCACTGGCTCAGGCTGCTCGGCGAGGCCGGCGTTCCGTGCGCGCCGATCGCGAGCGTCGCCGAGGTCGCGCGCAATCCGCATCTCGAAGCGCGCCAGATGCTCCTGCACGCCGAGCATCCCACCTTTCATGAGCTGGTAGTGCCGGGCTCGCCGCTCAAGACGGTGGCCGGGACCGGCGCGCCGGCGGCGACGCCCAACACGCGCGCACCCGCGCTCGGCGAACACACGGAAAGGTTGTTGCGGGAGGTCGCGGGTTACGATGCCGCGAAAATCGCCGCGCTGCGCGCCGACGGCATCATCTGAAGCGCGGCCTTTTCTGAGCGCGCCGCTTCAACTCGCGACAAAGCGCTCGGCATAGATTCGCTCGGGGCTCACGCCTAACTCCGCGAGCCGCCTGCGCGCGGCTTCGATCATCGGCGGTGGGCCGCACAGATAGGCCATCGCATCCCCGTCGCCGATCGCTTCGGCGCCGAGCGCATCGACCGGCGTTCCCTGGATGAGCCCGGAGGCGGGGTCCTCGACGCGGTCGGCCGACAGCCGCACGCTCAACTGCGGAATCCACCACTGCCGCAGCTCGATCTCGTCGCGATAGAAGAACGTCTTGTCGCTCGCGCACCCGAAGCTCAGCAGCATTTTCGGTTTCGGGCCGCTGGCGCGGCGAACTTCGTCGATCATCGAGAGAATCGGCGCGAGCCCGGTGCCGCCGGCGACGAAGACGTGCAGCTCCTTGCCCGGATGCAGGATGAATGCGCCGAGCGGCCCTTCGACTTCGAGCCGCTCGCCCTCGCGCGCCGAGCGCAGGTACTCCGACATCACGCCGCCCGGGATGATCCGCACCAGGAACTCCATCTTCGGCAGATCGCGCGGCGTCGAGCACATCGAGTACGAACGCCACTGCTCGGTGCCGGGCACCTTGATGCGCACGTACTGGCCGGCCTGGAAGCTAACGCCGGCGCCGCGCTCGAGCGCGATCGCGAGCTTCGCGACCGAGGGCGCCGGCCATTCGACGCCGGCGACGCGCGCCTCGAAATTGCGGCGCTCCTCCGCATAGATGAGCGTGCTCGGATAATGCAGGCGCACCACGCTCGGCGCGAGCGCGCGCGAGCTGCAAAGCAGGCGCTTGCCTTCCGCGATTTCCGCCGCGAGAAGCGAGAGCGCGCGGTCGCGCGCCATCTCGAGCGTCCCGCTCGCCAGTTGTCCGACGCACGTCGAGCAGCTTCCCGAGCGGCACTGGTAAACGAGCGGCACGCCCTGGCGCAGCGCCGCGTCGAGCACGAATTCATCCGCGCCGGCTTCGATCTCCTTTTCGACGCCGTCCTCGAAACAGAGCGTCACGCGCTGGGCATTCGCCACGGCTGCGGGCGCAAGCGGCGATGAACCGGTCTGGTCGGACATCGAGGCGAACACTTGGCCTTAGCGGCCGCTTCGCGCGTCGGGCGCTTCCTGGATGCCGCGGTTAAAGCGCGCGGCGACTTTGCGCCAGGTGATGGTCGCGGCGTCGAAGGCGCACAGCGACTCGCGGTTCCAACCGTCGCCCTGCTCGTAGAAATGCTGCATCGCCTCGCGCGCGAACAAGTCGTTGTCGTTGAAGTCGCGCAAGCCGAGCGGCTCGAGAAAATTTTCGTAAAGGTAGTCTGCCTCGCGCCGCTCCTCCTCGTTGCGGCAGGGCCCGACGAGGATTTCCCAATATTCGTGATGCCTGTCGTCGGTCGGGACGTACCATTCGTACTGCGCCCACCCGGGGATCGGCCAATGCTCAACCAGCAGAATCCCCGGCAGCACCATCGAGGTCCGCGCGTAGTAGGAGTTCTTGCCGCGCGCGCGGAGGTTCACCGCCTTGTTCTCCATGATGAACTTGTACGCGCGCGTGTTGTACATGTTCATGATTCCCTTGGGGCCGTCGGGCTCGTCGATGATCCTGATCGCGCCCTCGCCGATCGGCTCGACGCCGAGGCCGAGCTTGCGGTCGGTCGCTGCGACGATTTGATTGTCCCAGTGGATCAGCAGATGGCCCGGATCGAAGCCGTTTTCGGCCGCCAGGCGCCAGTTGGAATTGCCGGTGCGATGGATCCCGCGGACATATACTTTTTCATCGAGGATGTGCGGAACAGGATTGGCGTCGTCGGTTATCCGAATCGGCAGGTCGGATTCCAGGGGCGGCAGCGGCGCGAAATCCTCGTCGCCGACGAGGACAAAGATGATTCCCGCGCGCTCCATCACCGGGTAGGTGCGGACGCGAACCTTGCCGATCAGCGGATCGTCGGGCGAGGCCACGATCGTCTTCAGCACGCCGTCTTCGAGACCGTAGGTGAAGCCGTGGTACCAGCAGCTCAGGGTCTCGTCGGTCAGGCACAGCGGACGCAGTGACATTTTGACTCCGCGATGCGCGCAGCGGTCGCGCAAGGCATAGACCTTGCCGCGCGCGCGGCGAAGCGCGATGTCCTGCCCGGCCATCGTTACACCCCTCACGGTGTTGTCGCCGAGCTCGTGGCTGAAAAGCGCCGGGTACCAGGTATTCTTGAAACCCCAGTCCGCCTCGACGTAGGGCGCGTATTGCCGGCTGGCCGAAACCGCACCGGAGCTTCGCTGATTAGCCGCCATGGTCACCTCTCTCGACCGCCATCAGCGCGCCTCTGCGCCGGCCCCGAGCAATCGCCGTCGGACCTTTGCCGGGCGCGGCGCGGCGCATGTTAGACTCATGGACCGCCGTTCGGTCCGATGTCAACAATGTCGGAGCTGGACCCGGGAGGCAGAAGCACCATGCGCGAAGTCGTAATCGTCGATGGAGTACGCACGCCAATCGGCCGCTCCAACAAGGATGGCTATTACAAGGACGTCCGCGCCGACGACCTCTCGGTGATGTGCGTGCGGCGGCTGCTTGAGCGCAATCGCAAGCTCGACCCGGCGGAAATCGAGGACGTGGTGTGGGGATGCGCCAATCAGTCGGGCGAGCAGGGATTGAATATCGGCCGCATGATCGCGCTTTTGGCAGGACTCCCGGTCGAAGTCGCCGGCACCACGGTTGACCGCCAGTGCGGATCGGGCCTGCAGGCGGTCAACTTCGCCGCCAGCGAAATCATGATCGGCGCTGGCGAAGTCGCGATTGCGGGCGGCGTCGAGCAGATGAGTCACGTGCCGATGGGCTCCGGGCTGCTGCCCAATTCGAAGCTGCTCGACCTCTTTCCACAGGACATGTTCGTGATGGGCCTGACGGCAGAGCGGCTCGCCGCGACGTACAAGATCACGCGCGCGCAGGCCGACGCGTTCTCGCTGCGGTCGCATCAGCGCGCGATCGCGGCGCGCGAGCGCTTCAAGGAAGAGATCGTGCCGGTGAAGCTGGCGAACGGAACGATCGACATCGACCAGGGGCCGCGCCCCGACACCAGCATGGAGCGGCTGGCGGCGCTGAAGCCGTCGTTCAAACCCGACGGCCAGGTCACGGCCGGCAACTCTTCGCAGGTGTGCGACGGCGCGGCGGCGGTGCTGCTGATGAGCGCCGAGCGGGCGCGCGCACTCGGCGTGAAACCGATGGCGCGGATCCGCGCGACCGCGGTCGCCGGCGTAAGACCCGAGATCATGGGATGGGGACCGGTGCCGGCGGTGCATAAGGTGCTCGGGCGTGCGGCGCTCAAGCTGGGCGACATCGACCTGGTCGAGATCAACGAGGCGTTTGCGGCGCAGGTGCTCGCTTGCAATACCGAACTCGCGATCGACGAGAACCGGCTCAACGTCAATGGCGGCGCTGTCGCGCTCGGCCATCCACTGGGATGTTCGGGGGCGCGGCTGATGGTCACGCTGACGCACGAGATGCGCCGGCGCGGCGCGCCGCTGGGGCTCGCGACGATGTGCATCGGAATCGGCCAGGGTATCGCAACCGTGGTGGAACAGGTTTAGCGAAGCGCACCTCGAGCGCAGAAGATTCGCGTGAACCAGAATTCAACCAAGACCCAACTCAGCGCTCAGGACCGGGAGTTGATCGGCCGCATGACGTCGGGCATACCGCGCCCGCCGGTAAGCGACCTATACTTTTATCTGACCACAATTTCATGGCCGGCGCTGCTCACGATAATCCTCGTCGCGGTCGGTCTTATTAACATCCTTTTCACGCTCGCCTACATGGCCGACGGCGGCATCGCCAACGCCCGACCGGGCTCGTTCGCCGACGCCTTTTTCTTCAGCGTGCAGACGATGGCGACGATCGGATATGGAACGATGTCGCCGCGGTCGCTCGGCTCCAACGTGCTGGTCAGCCTCGAGGCGATGAGCGGTCTGATTGCGTTCGCGGTGGTGACGGGGCTCATCTTCGCCCGTTTCTCACGGCCGACGGCGCGCGTGCGCTTCAGCCGGGTGATCGCAATTTCACCGCGCGACGGCGTGCCGTCGTTGATGTTTCGCGCGGTCAACCAGCGCTCGAACCGCATCGTCGAGGCACAGATCCACGTCGTCGTGTCGCGTTGGGAGACGACTCGCGAGGGCGAAAGCATGCGCCGGTTTTACGACCTTCATCTCGCGCGCTCGAGCAACGCATTGTTCTCGCTCAGTTGGACCGTGATTCATCCGATCGACGAGCGGAGCCCGCTCTTCGGCGAGACGGCCGCCTCGATGAAGGCATCGCGCAGCCTGATCCTCGCTTCGCTGGTCGGGATGGACGAATCGTTTCTGCAGAACGTTCACGTGCGCTACGTGTGGACCGACGACGAAATCGTCTGGGGCATGCGCTTCGCCGACGTTCTGCTGGAACTCCCCGACGGTTCGTTTGAAATTGACTATGCGCGCTTCGACGACGTCGTGCCGGCCACGCCGGCGCCGCTCGACGGCGCCGCCACCGAAGGCTAGACTGGGGGTTTGATGGAAGCGCAGGAAATCAAGGAAATGATCGAGCGGGGCTTGCCGGGCGCGCTGGTCGAGGTGCGCGACTTCACCGGCGGCGGCGATCATTTCGAAGCGCTGGTGGTGAGCGAAAGTTTCGAGGGCAAGGGCCTGGTCGAACGCCATCAGGCGGTGTACGGAGCGCTGGGCGACGCCATGAAGGCGCGCGTCCACGCGCTGACGCTGAAAGTCATGACCCCGAGCCAGTATCAGAACCGGAGGTGAGAATTCATATGGCCGATGCAATCGAGCGAATCCGCGACGCGATCAACAACGATAAGATCGTCATCTTCATGAAGGGCAATCGCAACTTTCCGCAGTGCGGATTCTCGGCCGCGACGGTCGAGGTCTTCGAGGAACTGGGCGCGCCCTATTCCACGGTCGATGTGCTCGCCGACCAGGAAGTGCGCGACGCGGTGAAGAATTACAGCAACTGGCCGACCATCCCGCAGGTTTTCATCAACGGCAAGTTCATCGGCGGATGCGACATCGTACGCGAGCTGTATGAGAGCGGCGAGCTCGGCACGCTGGTGAAAGAAGCGACGGCCGAGAGCGCCCGCCAGTAGCGGCCAGCATCGCCCTAAATCGTCGCGAGCGCGGTGCAGTGTGCGGTCAGATCGGCTGGCGCTGCATGGCGTTCGTGCTATTTCCGCGCGCGGCCCAGGCTCAGACCGCCGGGGCCGAGCGCCGCGACCATCAGCAGTCCGCCCATGATCGCGACGTTCTTTTCCCACTGAGTCGTCTGCCCGGTCGAAACGTGGAAAATGATCGTAACGGGGATCATCCACAAAAACATTACCAGCGCCGCGAGATCGGCGTGCCATCCGGCAATCAGCATCAGGCCGCCAAGCAGCTCGACCACGATCGAAAGAACGAAAAGCTCGGGAACCAGCGAATGCGGCAGCCCCCCGCTCTCCATGAATTTCATGGTCGCCGCCGGTGCGCCGATTTTTCCGAGTGCCGCACTGACGAAAATGTAGGCCAGCATGATGCGGCCGAGCAGCGCCCCGCCGCCGCGCAGTGAATCCATCAAAGCTTCACCTCCCGTTTTTCGGGCCGCTCAAGTTGAACCCTTTCGGCAGTCGAAATGCAAGATGAAATTCGTCCCCCTGCGGATCGACTTGGTACCGCAATCAGACTAATGATTGAACCGGATATTTTCTCAATCTAGGGTCGAGAATCACCCGTCGAACGAAAGGGGAGTCACGCCGATGCTTTGGAAACCCGACCAGACGTTCTATCCTTCGCCGCGGATGGCGATGGAGGGGCCGCGCGAGCGGCTCGGATACGTTGCGACCTTCAGCCTCGATCCCAAACACGGCAAGCGCGACGCGATCAACGTGCTCGACCTCGATCCCGGCTCGCCGACGTTCGCGAGCGTGGTCGGACGCGTCGAGATGCCCAATGCGGGCAACGAACTGCATCACTTCGGATGGAACGCGTGCAGCGCCGCGCTCTGCCCCTACTCTCCGCATCCGCACGTCGAGCGCCGCTACCTGCTGGTCCCCGGCCTGCGCTCCTCGCGCATCCACGTCATCGATACCAAGCCCGACCCCCGCGCGCCGAAAATCGTCAAGGTCATCGAACCCGAGGAAATCGCGGCGCGCGCCGGGTATAGCCGTCCGCATACGTTCCATTGCGGCCCCGACGCGATCTATGTCACTGCCATGGGCAACGCGACTGGTGGCGGCCCCGGCGGAATCTTTCTGCTCGATCACGAGAGCTTCGACGTGCTGGGCCGGTGGGAAGTCGATCGCGGACCGCAGTTCCTCGCCTACGATTTCTGGTGGCACATCGGCTACGACGTCGGAATCAGCAGCGAATGGGGCACCCCCGACATGTTCGAGAACGGGCTGAGCCTCGAGCGCCTGGTCAAAGGCGACTACGGCCATCGGCTCCACATCTGGGACCTGCGCAAGCGCCGCCATCTGCAGGAAATCGACCTTGGCAAGGAGCATCAGATGTCGCTCGAGCTGCGGCCGGCGCACGATCCGACCAAGGCCTACGGCTTCGTCTGCACGGTTCTTTCGACCAAGGACCTGAGCGCCGGAATCTGGCTGTGGCATCGCGAGAACGGCAACGGCAAATGGACCGCGCGCAAGGTTATCGAAATTCCCGCCGAGCCCGCCGACCCGGCGCTGCTGCCGCCGACGCTCAAGCAGTTCAAGGCTGCGCCGCCGCTGGTGCCCGAGATAGCGCTCAGCCTCGACGACCGGTTCCTCTACGCATCGTGCTGGGGTACGGGCGAGCTCAAGCAGTATGACGTGAGTGACCCGTTTCATCCGCGCCAGACCGGCTCGGTGCGGATCGGCGGGATGGCTTCGCGCACGCCCCATCCCAAGGCCGGCAAGGTCAACGGCGCGCCGCAGATGCTCGAGATCAGCCGTGACGGCCGCCGCATCTACGTGACCAACTCGCTTTACTCGGCGCTTGATGAACAGTTCTATCCCGAGGGCATGCGCGGATGGATCGTCAAGGTCGATGCCGAGCCCAACGGCGGTATGGCGCTCGACCCCAACTTCTTTATCCCCTTCGAGGGCGAACGTCCGCATCAGATACATCTGGAGGGCGGCGACTGCTCGTCTGATTCGTTCTGCTACCCGTGAACGCGGTCTGGCCGTGGATCGCAATCGCGGCGCTTGGCGCCTACCACGGCCTCGATCCGTCGATGGGGTGGCTGTTCGCGGTGGCGCTGGGGCTGCAGGAGCGTCGCCGCGCCAGGGTCTTCGCGGCGCTCGGACCGATCGCACTGGGCCATCTGGTTTCGATCGCCGCAGTGGTCGCGCTGATCGGATGGGCGCGCTTCGCCGCCGCGTCTCCATGGTTGCGCCCCGCCGGCGGCGGCATCCTGATCCTGTTCGGCGCGTTTCGCTATCTATGGCCGCGCGCTCACCCGCGATGGGTGGCGATGCGGGTGAAATGGTATGAGCTTACCCTCTGGTCGTTCCTGATGGCCTCGGCGCACGGCGCGGGCCTGATGCTATTTCCGATCCTGATGGACATGCCGGGCGGCGCGAAGATGCATCATCAGATGATGCACGGCCTGCACGGGCGGCTGATGCATCAATCGATGGCCGCGATGGGCCCGGCGCTCTCCTTCGCGCAGGATGCGGCGGTCGTCCTACTCCACACGGCCGCGATGCTGCTCACGATGGGCACGATCGCCGTCGTGGTCTATGACCGCGTCGGACTGGCCTTTCTGCGGAGTGCCTGGATAAACCTCGACGCGGTGTGGGCAGGCGCGCTGGTCGCCGCCGGGCTGCTCTCGCTCGTGATTTGAACCGTATCGCGCAGGCGCCGTCCGCGTTGTACGCTCGTAGCGATCGGCTGAGCGCAAATCGCGGCTTAAAGCTGAATCGTCAACGCACGAGATCCAACCCGAGGCACACGATGCCCGCCGTCGCGCACCTGCTGATAGTTGAGGACGAACCGAAGCTCGCCGCCAACCTCAAGCGTGGTCTTGGCGAAGCCGGCTTCGCGGTGGACGTCGCAGCGAACGCCGAGGCCGCGCGCGCGGCGCTCGAACGCAGCGGCTACGATCTGATGCTGCTCGACCTGCGCCTGCCCGATCGGGATGGCCTGGAATTTCTCGCCGACGTGCGCGCGGCCGGCGCCGCGCTTGGAGTTTTAATCCTGACCGCCCGCGATTCGACCGATGAACGCGTTCGCGGCCTGGACGCCGGCAGCGACGACTACCTGACCAAACCGTTCGCCTTCAGCGAACTGCTGGCGCGCGTGCGCGCGCTGCTCAGACGCCGAAGAACCGCCGACGGCCCGATACTCGAAGCGGACGATATCCTCATTGACACCTCGCGCCGCGTCGCTTCGCGCAGCGGCCGCCCCCTGGACCTGTCACCCAAGGAACTCATGGTGCTCGAGTACCTCGTGCGGCATGCCGGACTGACCGTGACGCGGGACATGATTGGAGAGGCGGTCTGGGGCGAAGACTATAACGCGATGTCGAACGTCGTCGAAGTGTTCATCAATCGCCTGCGCCAGAAAATCGAACTGGTCAATCGGCCGCCTCTGATCGCGACGGTGCGCGGCGCAGGCTACCTGCTTCGTCTCGATTTACCGGCGCAAAAGAGCGGCACCAGAGGCTCCGATTGAGTATTCGGCTGCGGCTGACTATCTACTGGACCGCTATCACTGCGCTCATCCTGCTGGCGGCCGGATTGCTCATCATGGCGCTGTTCACACGCGCGATGTGGGGAACGCTCGACGCCGCGTTGATGGAAGAAGCCGACACGACCGCATCCGCGATCTCTCATTCTTCGGCCACCGACATAGATGCGACTCTCCAGCGGCTAAGCCAGGAGAAAGATCTGGGGCCGGAGCGCCGCGTGCGTCTGCTCGCGGGCAGCCGCATCCTTTTTGACGCCGGCCACGCCGGCGTCGGCGTCGCCGACTTGCCCTACGCTTCCGCGGCGCCGCCGGCCGTCGCCGACGGCCGGCAGCATCGTTACCGCTTCGCGATCGTCCCGCTCGACCTCAACGGGGCGCCGGCATTGCTCGAGGACGGCGTCGACGCCGCGCCCGTGCGGCGGACCATCGCGCATCTGCGCAACGCCGTGCTGCTGGTCATCCCGATCATCCTCGCGCTCTCCGTCGCGGGCGGCTATTGGATGGCCGGGTGGGCGCTCGCACCGGTTAACGACGTCGCGGGCGCGCTCGCCCGTATCGGGCCACGCGACCTGGGCCGGCGCCTCGCGCTCCCGCCGGTGCAGGATGAAGCGCAACGGCTCATCTCCGCCATCAATCAGCTCCTCGATCGGCTCGAACGTGCGTCGGCCGCGCAACAGCGCTTTGTCTCCGAGGCCGCACACGAACTGCGCACGCCGCTCGCCGTTCTGCGCAGCGGCCTGGAAGTCACCCTGCAACGGCCCCGCAACGCGGCCGAGAACCGCGTGGCGCTCGAGCAGGCGATGGCCGAAGTCGAACGCCTTTGTGCGATGGCGGAAGACTTGCTCGCGCTCGCGCGGCTGGACGCCGAACCCGCGGCGGAGCGCGCGCCGGTAGATTTGGCGAAAATCGCGGCTGACGCGTCGGCGATGGCGCAGACGCTCGCCGAATCGCGGCATCAGGTGTTCGCGCAAAATTTCGACCGCACGGATGCGGACGGGACGCGCGGGGCGATCATCGTGCGCGGGAGCGCCGCCGATTTGCGCCGCCTGATGCTCAACCTGCTGGACAACGCGGTCAAGTTCACTCCCGAAGGCGGCCGGATCGAATTTGACGTGAGCGCCGAGGGATCCGCAGCGCTCTTTTCGGTGCGCGACAGCGGCCCCGGCATCGATCAGCGCGACCTCGATCGCGTCTTCGAACCCTTCTATAGGAGCCCCAGCGCCAACGGCACGGGCAGCGGCCTCGGCCTCACACTCAGCCGCGAAATCGTGCGCCGCCATGGCGGCGATATCCGCGCCGCCAATCGCGCCAGCGGCGGCTGCGAGATCCAGGTTCGCCTGCCGCTCGCATGAGGCTCACGCAAGGCCGGTCCGCGAACTCACGCGATCTGCGCATTCGCGCGCGTCCGAACATGAACGTTTGTTAATTGGCCGTCTCGAGGGGCGCTTGTTAGATGTGATCCGGACACTTCAGCAGGCATCGCACAATGGATGGAGTTTTCGGATCATGCGCGCCCTATCGTCAGTTCGCTGCCTCTCCGCCATTGTAACCGCGGCCCTCGCAATCGCGGGACTTTGCGCGCCCGCGCTCGCCGAAACGCTTACGCTCGACCAGGCCCTCCAGCGCGCGCTCGCCTTTGCGCCGACGATCACCTCGGCAAGCGCGCAGAGCGATTTGAGCGCGGCGATTGCGCGCGAGGCGCGCGCGCCGCTCTACCCCACTCTCTCGGCGAACTCCGAATACATGCAGGCGCCCGGCTACAGCATCGCGGTAACCAACGGCGGACTCTCGACCGCGCTGCTCTCGCTCAACTACACGGCCTTTGACTTCGGCCGCCGCCTCGCCGCGGCGCGGGCGGCGCTCTACCAGAGCGAGGCCGACAGTTTCGGCGTGCGCGCGGCGCGGACGCAGATAATCTTCGATACCACGGTAGCTTACTACGACCTGGTTCGCGCGCAGGAAATCGAACGCGAGTACATCGCCGACGACGAGCGGCTCAAGCGGTACGTGACCGTTATCAAGGCGTTGCGCAAAAGCGGGCGCGCGCTCGCCAACGACGAGCTCAAGGTGCAGACGGCGAGCAACAGCGCGGCGCTCGCGCGCGCGAGCGCGCATTATAACGTCGAGCGCGCCGCCGCCCTGCTGGGCGTGCTGATCGGCCGGCCCGAAGCGCCGGACGTCAGCGCCGCCGAGGTAAACGGCGTGCCGGCATGGCCGGGGAAGGATCTTTCGCGCAACCCGATGCTCGAGGCCGCGCAGCGAAGCGTCGCTTCGGCCAGGTCCGCGGTGCAGGCGGCCGAGCGCGAGCGTTATCCGACCGTGAAACTCGCGCTGACCGCAGGATGGCAAGGGATCAACCCGCCGCACACTTTTGCGCATAATGGCGGCGCCTCGTACGACGGCCTGGTCTCGATGCCGATTTTCGACGGCGGCGTCATTTCCGCCCATGTCGACGAGGCGCGAGCCAAAGTGGCGGCCGCACAGGCCCAGGTGCGCCAGGTCGAACTCGATCTGCGCAAACAATTGGCCGACGCCGAGCCGCGCTACCGGCAGGCGCTCGATCAGCTCGCGATGCTCTCGGATGCGGAACCGACCGCGCAGGACAACTTCGCGCTGACTTGGGCGCGCTTTCTCGGCGGCGGCAACGTCACGCTGCTCGAGGTTCTCGACGCCTT
Organism: Binataceae bacterium (SeqCode); assembly: GCA_036495625.1. Lineage (GTDB taxonomy): Bacteria > Desulfobacterota > Binatia > Binatales > Binataceae > JAKAVN01. The sequence goes on from DASXMQ010000021.1 coordinate 17,424, forward strand.
TGCGCAGCTCGAACAGTTGCGCGTGGCGCGCCCCGATCAGGCTTTCGCCGCGCGCCAGGCGGCCGCCCAAGGAGCGCTGGTGCTCGGCCGCGACCAATGAGACCGCGCATCGCCGCGAAACTTCTCCTGGCCGCGCTGGCGCTGCTCGCGACTTTTAGTGCGTCCGCGTGCCGCTCGAGTTCGACCGATGAAGAGGCGCCGAACGAAGCTGCGCCCAAGGTGGTGCTCGCGGTAAGCGCGGCGCGCGCCGCGGTCGCGCCGATGCGCGAGCAGATCGTGCTCCCCGGCATCACCGCCGCGCTGCGCACGCTTACGCTGCGCGCGCCGGCCGCGGGACGTATCGTGGGACTTGCACTGACCACCGGCGCTTCCGTCCGCCGTGGCGAAGTTATCGCCCATATCATCAATCGCGAGGAGGACGCGGCTGCCTCCGGCGTCGAAGCCGCGCAAAAGATCGATCCCGCCGAAGCCGCTTCGCTAGCGCGCGCGGTCAAACGCTACTCGAGTGGTCCGGGAATCGCGGTGCGCGTGCCGCTGGACGCGCTCGTCGTCCAGCGCGTCGTCAGTCCCGGACAGGTCGTCAACGAATTCGACCCGTTGGTTGAGCTGGTCGATCCATCGAGCGTTTACATTGACGCCCATGCTCCCATCAACCAGCTCGGCGCCCTCAAGGCCGGGATGGACGCGGCGGTCGTCTCCGTGCTCAAACCTGGCGTAGTCTATCCTGCGCGCGTCTGGATACTCTCGCCGACCTTTTCCGCAGGCGGAACCACCGCGCCCGTGTGGGTGCAGTTCACGGGCAAGGATCGCATGAGCGAAATCGGCGCTTCGGTCGAGGTCCGGATCACGACGAAGTCCATCCCCGACGCGATCGTGATCCCGAAGGCCGCGCTGTTCGAGGATGCCGCACGGCACAACTCCTACGTCTTCACCATAGACGGCGACAATCATGCGCATCGCACCGTCGTCGCCGTCGGAATTCGCACTCCAGCCGAAGTGCAAGTGACTCGGGGGCTCAAGCCCGGCGATCTGGTCATCACCTCGGGCGGTTACGCGCTCTCCGACGGCCTCGAGGTGCGCGCGACCGTGGCATCCGCCGCGGCAGCCTCGCCGGCTGCCGAAACCGCACCGCAACAGCCCTGATTGTCGAAACGATGAGCCGCCGCAGCACCCTGCTTTCGCTCTTCGCCGTGATCGCGCTCAGCGCGCTCGGCGCAGTCCTGGCGCGATCGATCCCCAACGCGGTCTTCCCCGAGTTCGTTTTCCATCGCGCCATCATCCTCGCCGACAGCGCCGAGCTTCCCGCAAGCCAGATGCTGGTCGCGGTGACGCGCCCGCTGGAAGAGGCCGCGTACAGCGTCGCTGGGACGACGCTCGTGCGTTCGACCACCACCCGCGGCAGCGCCGAAATCGACGTCAACTTCTCCGAGAACAGCGACCCCACCACCAGCTTCGAACTGCTGGGCGCGGCGCTCTCCGAGGCCCGCGCGCATCTGCCGCCCGGCACGACGGTCAACACCCGATTATTGACCACCGGCACCTTCCCGATTCTGGATTTGAGCCTGAGCTCGCACGTGCGCAACCTGACCGAGCTTACCGACGTTGCGTTTTACGACCTGGTCCCGAGCCTCCATCGCATCGGCGGCGTTTTCCGGGTCGAGATGGTCGGCGCCAAGTACCGCGAATACGTGGTGCGGCTCGATCCGGCGCGGATGCTCGCGCACGGGCTGACGCCGGAGCAGGTGGTGAGCGGGCTCAACGGGGCCAACGTGATCGCGTCGGCGGGCCGCGTGCTCGACCAGCATCGGATGCTGCTGACGGTCGTCACCGGCGGCCTGCATCAAAGCGACCAACTTTTGGGCGTGCCAATCGCGACCGTCAACAACCAGCCGGTTTACGTGCGCGACCTCGCCTCCGTCGATCCCGGCGTCGCCGAGGACTATATCCGCACCGTCAGCGAAAACGGGCCGTCGGTGCTGGTGGGAATTTCGCGCACCCCCGATAGCGACACCGAGTCGATCGCACGCGAGGCGCGCGCGATCGTCGCCGAATTCCGCCAGCGCTATCCCGACGTCACGTTCTCCTTTTCCTACGACCAGGCGGCGCTGGTCGCCGAATCGGTCGCCAGCGTGCGCGACGCGATCCTGCTTGGGCTGGTGCTGTCGGTCGCGGTGGTCTTCATGTTCACGATGAGCGTGCTAAGCGCGCTGGTAGCCGCGATCGTGGTGCCCTGCACCGTGGCGATCACGTTCGTGGTGATGGCGCTTTGCGGGATGACTTTCAACATGATGACGCTCGGCGGGATCGCGGCCGGGATCGGCCTCTTCATCGACGACGCGATCGTCATGATCGAGGCGATCCATCGAGGCCACGCAACCGGGCTTGCGACCAGCGTTGCGGTCGAGAGGGCGCTTGACGAACTCAGCCGCCCGCTCGTCGCGTCGACGCTTACGGTGATCGCGGTCTTCATGCCGCTCGTCTTCGTCTCCGACATCACGGGGCTCTTCTTTCGCGCGCGTGCGATCACCCTCGGCGGCGGTCTTGCGATCTCGCTCGCGCTGGCGGTTTTCTTCACTCCCGCACTGGAGGAGATGGTCGGGCGATGGCGGCGCGGAACCCGTGCACCGGGGCGGGTGTTCGGCGCGATGCGCGCCACGTTTCTGGCCGAGTTGCGCCCGTTCATCCGCTTTCCGACCTTGGCGCTTGTCGCCGCGGCGGCCTGCTTCTTCGCGGCCTTCGTGCTGTATCGCGCCGCCGGCACCGACTACCTGCCCGCGCTCGACGAAGGCGCCTTCATCCTCGACTACATCACGCCCCCGCAGAGCACGCTCGACGACACCAGCGCGCTGCTGGGCAGGATCGAGGATATTCTGCGCGCGACGCCGGAGGTCGCCGCTTTCTCACGGCGCACCGGCACTCAACTGGGATTTTTCCTCACCGAATCCAATCGCGGCGACTTCTCGGTGCGGCTCAAGGCGCAGCGAACGCGTTCGATCGACGAGATCATGAACGACGTGCGCGGGCGAATCCTCGCCGCGGTTCCCGGCGTGCATATCGAATTCTCGCAGGTGCTCCAGGATTTGATCGGCGACCTTTCGGGCGTGCCCGAGCCGATCGAGGTCAAGGTGTTCGGCGCTGACCAGGGCGCGATCGAGCAAACGGCGCGCCGCGTGGCCCAGGAGATCGGCGCGGTCAAGGGTGTCGTTGACGTCTTCGACGGCATCGTGGTGAGCAGTCCCGAAGAAGAAATCGCGATCGACCAAAGCGCAGCGGCGCGCTACGGGCTAAGCGCCGACGATATCCGCGCGACGCTCGAAACCGCGATCGAAGGCACCGTCGCGACGCAGCTGAGCGCCGGCGATCGGCTGGTTAACGTACGCGTGCGCTACCCACCGAACTTCCATCGCGACCTCTCCGCGCTCTCCGAGGTAGAGTTGCGCACGCCGTCCGGTACTCTCGTGCCGCTCGCGGCGGTCGCGGAAATCCGATGGGGCGGCGAAACCAACGAGCTTGCGCGCGAGCGGCTGCGCCCGGTCGTCCCCGTCACCGCGCGCCTCGAGGGCGTCGACCTCGGCACCGCGCTCGCCGAAATCACGTCGCGGCTGCAGAAGATCGCGCTGCCGCCGGGCGTGTCGCTCGAACTCGGCGGGCTTTACCAACAGCAACAGCAGGCATTCCATCAGCTCGCGCTGGTGATGGCGACCGGGCTCGTGATGGTGCTGCTGATCGTGCTTTGGGAATTCGGGCGGATAGCGCCGGCGCTGGCCACGGTAATTGCGGCGCTCGCCTGCCTGGTGGGCAGCTTCGCGGCGCTCGCGCTCACTGGAATCACGCTCAACATCTCGTCGTTCATGGGCGTGATCATGGTCGCGGGCATCGCAGCCAAAAACGGCATCCTGCTGCTCGACCGCGCCGAGCACGGCGTCGCCGCGGGCGCGGCACCAGCGCGGGCGCTTACCGACGCCGCGATGGTGCGGCTGCGTCCGATCGTGATGACCACATTGGCGACCGCGGCCGGGCTGCTGCCGCTCGCGCTCGGCTATGGCGCCGGCGCCAAGGTCCAGCAACCGCTGGCGGTCGCTGTGATCGGCGGCCTCGTGATGGCGATGCTGCTCTCCTCGACGATCGCCGGCGGAATTTACCTGCTCGGCACGGGCGCACGCGCGCCGCGCGCCTCCGTCAGTGCAGACTAACCTCCGCTGCGCCGCGGCCCGCCGCGCTCTCGCATGGCGCACGATTCGGCGCTATTCATAGGCTCGCTCGCCGGACCTTCGCGGGAGCGCTTAAGGGACCTCGCGGCCGGCAGAACGGCGCGTATCAACTCAATGGAGACGGCGATGGCAACGGAACAGGGAAAGCAGAGACTCAAGGGCAAGGTCGCGATCGTGACCGGAGCGGGCCGCGGAATCGGACGAGCGGAAGCGATGCTGCTCGCGCGCGAGGGCGCCAAAGTCGTGATCAACGACCTCGGCACAGACATGCTCGGCAAGGGCGTCGACCAAAGTATCGCGGGACAGGTCGCGGCGGAAATCCGCGCCGCCGGCGGCGAAGCGGTCGCCAACATCGACAGCGTCGCCACGATGGAGGGCGGCGAGCGGATCGTCAAGACCGCGATCGATACCTTCGGCAAACTCGACATCCTCATCAACAACGCCGGCGCGGTGCGGCCGAAAATTATCTTTCACATGACCGAGGACGACTGGGACTCGATGATGTCGGTGCATCTCAAGGGCCACTTCACGACCATCCGCTTCGCGAGCCCGATCTTCCGCGAGCAGAAGAGCGGCGTGATCGTCAACACCGCCTCCGAGTCGGGCCTCGGCCACTTCGGACAGGCGAGCTATTCGGCGGCCAAGGAGGGAATCGTCGGCCTGACGCGGACGGTCGCGCGCGACCTCGGGCGCTATGGCGTGCGCTGCAACGCGATCCGGCCGCGCGCCGCGACGCGGCTCTTCGACGAGGGCGCGGCCGAGTCGATCGAGCGGATGCGCGCGACGCTCGGGCCGACGGCGGCTCCGGCGATCGATCGCAGCGGCCTGCAGAACAAGCCCGAACAAGTCGCGGCGCTGGTGGTATGGCTCTGCACGGACGCGGCGGCGAGCGTCAACGGCCGAACCTTCGTAGTCGGCGGCGACCTGGTCGGTATCTATGCCGAGCCCGAGCCGGCGCGATCGCTCTATCGCGAGGGCGGATGGGACCTCGACACGCTCGATCGCATCGCATCGAAGGATCTGATCGGCGGCGTGGTGAACGAGTTCCTGCCACGATAGGCGCGCGCACGCGCGCCGGCTTGCTAGACGAATCACTGCCCGGGCCACCGCGCCGCCTCCGGGCGCCCGTGCGGCGACCTTGGTATCCGTTCTTACGAGATCGTATTGGCCAACGATTGGCGCGCGGATCGTCAATCAGCGAGCCCCGCACGGGATAAAGGCGCGCCGTTCGTCCGCGCAGGCCTCGCTGGTGGCTCGCCGGAGGCGGGAGCGCGCTTGTCGGCGCGCGCCCGCCTCTGGCACAATCACGGACACTGCGATTTTGCGCCGCGCCCCGGCCGCTCGCGCGGCCGGCGCGCGGCCAAGACCACCGCGATGCCGAGGTGGCGAAACGGCAGACGCAGAGGACTCAAAATCCTCCGTGCGCAAGCACATGCGGGTTCAAGTCCCGCCCTCGGCACCATCTCAAATCATGAATTGAATCAGACATTTATTTCAAATTAGCATACGCAAGAGTGAGCAGGCGAAGAGCATCAGGTCGGGAGAATTGTACGGGTTTTGTACAGGTCAGCTAAAACCAGGGAATTTGAAAATTTCTATGAGGGTAGAAACACTCACTGCAGTCACCGATTGCTGAGGAGCCTGGCATCGCGGCCGAGTCAGCGCAAAGTTGTGATTGCGTAGCCTCTGGTTGCGTTTTTGAAAGGCCGAGGGCTAAGCCGCGATGATCTGCAAAGTCGCGGCAAAGTTCGGGCAGCTCTCGGCAAAAAAGCCATTTAGTTGCGGCGCTCGTTCAGGCAGGCGCGCTGCTGATCAACCACATCGCGCCGGGCAATCGCACT
>DASXMQ010000022.1:0-5323 GCA_036495625.1 Binataceae bacterium (SeqCode)
GCGTCGAATTGATGGAGCAGGCGCGGCTTGGTGGCGTCGATAAATTCGTCGCCGTCGGCACCGTGTGCGCCTATCCGAAATTCACGCCGGTGCCCTTTCGCGAAGATGACCTCTGGATCGGTTATCCCGAAGAAACCAATGCGCCGTATGGGCTCGCGAAGAAAATGCTGCTGGTGCAGGCTCAGGCCTATCGCCAGCAATACGGCTTCAACGCGATCTACCTCCTGCCCGTCAACCTTTACGGGCCGCGCGACACGTTCGATCCCGCCCGCTCTCACGTGATCCCGGCGTTGATCAAGAAGTGCGTTGACGCGATCGAGAGCGGCGCGCCGCACGTCGAGGTATGGGGCACTGGTTCGGCCAGCCGCGAGTTCCTCTACGTCGAAGACTGCGCCCGCGCGATCGTGCTCGCCGCGAGCCACTACAACGGCGAAGAGCCGGTAAATCTTGGGGCGGGCCGCGAAATAACCATTCGCGACCTCGCCGGGCTCATCGCTCGCCTGACCGGCTTCAAAGGCCAGATCGCGTGGGATCCGGCCAAGCCCGACGGTCAGCCGCGGCGATGCCTGGACGTCTCGCGCGCCGAGCGCGAATTCGGTTTCAAGGCCGCCACCGATTTCGAGGAGGGATTGCGCCGCACGATCCAATGGTATGTTGAAACGCGCCGAGCGAACGCCAAATTTGGCCTTGCCGCGCCCTCGGCATAAGGAGTTTCCGGGCCGGCGAGGATGGCGTACGCGGCATCGCGCGCGACGTTTCGATCCTGGTTTCCCGGCGAATAGCCCGGACTGACGGCGCGTATCCGAGGGGCGGCGCCCGCGCAACAGTGGTGGTGGAATTGGGGAAGGTTGATGAGCGTCGCTGAGCCGCATCAGCAGGACGCGGACGTCCGTTGCGAGCCCGCATCGCCTCCACAAGGCGCGCGACGGCCCGCGCTTACCATCGACGGAATCCTCGCCGCGATGCGCCATCCGCTGATGGTGGCGTTTCTCTGTCTTGCCGCGCTGATTCAGGTCTATAGAACGGCCACGGCGCTGCCGGGCAGAATCCACGAAGAAGACTTTGCCGACTATTATGCGGCCGGCACGATCATGCGGCAGGGCGAAAATCCCTACCGGAGTTCTCTCGGCGCTGCCGGCGCGCAATTCGGACTGCATACCAAGACCAACCAGCAGGACCAGATCATCCCTGAAACCCCGATCTTTCTCCTGATTCTTAAAGGGCTCGCGGCGCTGCCGGTGACGCGGGCCTACTGGACCTGGATCGCGATCAACTTCGCGGCCCTGATGGCAGCCTTTTACGTGTTGCTCTGGCGCGCAAGCGGGCTCAGGTCTGTGGACGCCTGCCTGCTGATCGCGTTGGCTCTGATTTACCCGCCGCTGATCGATCTCTTCATGACCGCGCAGAGCCAGGTGCTCGTGATCCTGGGGCTCGCGTTGAGCGTGCGATGGCTCGCGAGAGGGCGTGACGGTCTCGCTGGCCTGATGCTCGCAGCGTTGACGCTCATGCGCGGATATCCGGGGCTGCTCGGTTTCTATTTGCTGTTCACGCGTAGATGGCGCGCGCTCGCTTTCATGGCGGCCGGCGGCATCCTGGGGATCGCCGTTTCCGCGGCGGCGATGGGATGGAACGAGATACTGGATTTCCCGCACGGAATGCTTTCGACGGGCGTGGATCGCGAATTTCTGAAGCTCGGATGGAATACCGCGCCCGCTTCGTTCATCTGGCGCATATGCTTCTATCTCAACGGATGGAAGCTCGGGCCCGCGGGCGATCGCTTCGCCCATATTTTGGGATATGGCGCTTCGCTTGCGATCATGGCGTTCACCCTTAAAGCTACGCTCAAGCGCGGGGCCACTCCCGATCGCGATTGGCGCCTGTTCGCCTTGTGGACGGTCACGTCGATCGAGGTGCTTCCCGTCTCATGGCTCAATTACAACACGCTGCTGTTCGTTCCGTTCGCGTTGATCGCGTCGGCCGGAGTTTCAGATCGCGTGAGCGACCGCACGGTATGGGCGGCGATGCTGAGCTATTTCCTCAGCGTGTTCGCCTTCGGCGGCCTGCTTTTCCTCGATCCGCGCTTTCCGATCGCATTCGTGGTGCTGGTGGCGGAGTGCAAATCGATCGCGGTGATAGTCGGCTACCTGTCAGCGTATTGGTTCGCCACCGACGGGACGTGAATCATTAGCCGCGCCACCGACAGCGCCGACATAACTCTGCTCGCGGCAGGCGCCCTGCTCCTGACGCTTGCGCTCGCGTTCTCGGGCTCCGGATGCGCGACGGCGCCGCCGCAGGCCGCGATGAATCAGCTTGGCAACCGGGTCGAGGCCGGCCGCGACACCACCACGCCAGCGTTTGCCCATCCTCCGACCGGCCGCCTCGGAATCCACGCTCCCTACGCGATCGCGTCGAGTGCGGATGCCGTGTGGTTCACGCAGTACAGCGCTCCGGTGCTGCTCCAAATGCTCCCCAAGGGCCAGTTTCGGCGGGTGGAGTTGGATCCCGACGGCTTTCCGGAGCGGCTGACCGTTGCTCGCGACGGCGCGGTATGGTTCACCGATCCGCAGGGCAATCGCCTCGGACGCGTTTTTCCCACTGACGGCAAGGCGGTCTACTTTCCCCTGCCTGTATACAGGAGTGGGCCTGCGAGTATCGTGGCTACGCCCGACGGCTCGATCTGGTTCACCGAACACGCCGCCGATCAGGTCGCCATTTTCGTTGCACCGGGGGCCGACCGGCCCACGCTTGGGAGCCGCGGTCTCAAGGAGTTTTCGCTGCCGCAAGGCGGTGGACCGGCAGGAATCGCCGCGGCACCCGACGGCAGCCTCTGGTTCGCCGAGAACTCGGGCAACCGTATCGGCCGAATAGAACTCGCGTCGAACTCCGACAAGGCCGCGATCGCCGAGTTTCCGCTGCCGGTTCCGCACAGCCATCCCAACAGCATTGCGGTAAGCAGCGACGGCAATGTCTATTTCACCGAACTCGCAGCGAGCCGGATCGGCATGGTGACTCCGCAGGGACAGGTGACCGAGATGGTGTTGCCGGTCCAAGGACCCGCGCTCGATATCGTTGCCGGGAGCGATGGCAATATCTGGATCACCGTCCCGAGGTCGCATACGATTTGCCGCCTGCGTCCGGGCAGTCCGCCCGGGACTCCGATCGATGTTTTCACGCTTCCGCCGACGGCGATTCCAGCCTTCATCGCAGTGGGCAAGGACGGCAATCTCTACTTTACCGAGCCGACGGGAAAGATCGCTCGTTTCACGCCCGCTGGCGTGATCACCGAATTCCATCTGCCCAACTAGAACGGCTTCGTGCGATTTCGCGGCGCGCGCGCGCCGGCTCGTCCGACGCCGCGGCGCGGGACTGTTCCGCCGGCGAAGATTTGCGCTATAAGCGATTCAGTTTTCCGAAAACAAAATCGATCAACTCGAGGAATTGCGATGGGCAAACTTGACGGTAAGGTTGCCGCTGTCACCGGCGGCGGGCGCGGGATCGGCCGCGGAGTCGCGCGGGCGCTGGCCGCCCAAGGCGCCGCGGTCGTGGTCAACGACCTCGGCGTGAGTCTTGAGGGACAGAAGGAAACCGTTTCGCCCGCGGACGACGTGGCCAAGGAGATAGTAGCCGCGGGCGGCAAGGCGGTTTCCAATCATCTGGATATCGCGAGCGTCGCGGGCGGCGAGGGCCTCGTCAACCAGGCGATCAAGGAGTTCGGCAAACTCGACATCCTGGTCAACGTCGCGGGCATCCTGCGCGACCGGATGATCTTCAACATGAGCGAGCAGGAGTGGGACGACGTGATCCGCGTCCATCTGAAGGGCCACTACTGCACGATCCGCCCGGCCAGCGCCCATATGCGCGAGCGCAAGACCGGGCGCATCATCAACTTCTCCTCGAACTCCGCGCTCGGCAGCCCGGGCCAGCCCAATTACGGCGCAGCCAAGGCGGGAATCCTTGGGCTCACCTACAGTTGCGCGGTCGCGATGCAGAAGTACGGCGTCACGGTCAACGCGATCATGCCCGGCGCGGCGACCCGCATGACCGACTCGATTCCGAGCGGCCGGATGCCGGGTGCGAGCGGGCTTGCGGCGAGCGAGAGCGCCGAGGGCACGCCGCGCGACCCGGCCAACGTCGCGCCGATAATCGTCTATCTGGCGAGCGACCAGGCGGCCGAAGTGACCGGGCAATGCTTCGGCGCGTCGGGCTACCGGATCTCGCGCTATACGCACATGAAGATGGACCGCACGATCATCAGCGACGGCCCGTGGGACATCGACAGGCTCTTCGAGATTTTCAAATCGACGCTTGGACAAGGACTCGAAGCGGTGAACATGTTCGGCTGATACCCGGCTACGCGCGGCGCGGCCGTGCCGGTCTCTATAGCGGAGCGCCCGCCTGGTCTGGCCGGCGCTCTCGCCCCGGCCTCGCCAACCTCGTGTGCTACACTCCGCCCCTATGCCGCCGCGGCCGCAATTCCTGGTCGGCACCGCCTCGTGGACCGATCCGACTCTGGTGAAGTCGGACGTCTTCTATCCGCCGGCGCTTAAGACCGCCGAGGAGCGTCTGCGCTTCTATGCTTCCCAGTTCAACACGGTCGAGGTCGATTCCACTTACTATGCGCTGGTCTCGGAGCGTAACGCCGAGCTTTGGGCCGCGCGCACGCCCCCCGGCTTCGTCTTCAACATCAAGGCCTTCGCGATGCTGACGCAGCATCCGGTGGACACGGCGCGGCTGCCGGCGGCGCTGAAGGAGATCCTGCCGGCGGAGGAGGGCGGTGCGGCGCGCCTGCGCCATCCGCCGCGCAAGGCGCTGGAGATGGCGTTCGGGATGTTCTGGAGCTCGCTCGAACCGCTGCGCGCCGCGGGCAAGCTCGGCCATCTGCTGTTCCAGTTCCCGCCGTACTTCACCGCGCGTCCGTCCAACCTCGACTATATCGCCGGGCTCAAGGAGCGGATGCCCGGCGCGGCGATCGCGATCGAGTTCCGCCACAACAGTTGGTTCGAGAGCGCCGAGCGCGTCGCGACGCTCCGCTTTCTCGAGCGCCACGGTCTCGCCTTCGTTTCGATCGACACGCCGCCCGCGACCGTAGAGTCCGGATTCGCGGTCACCGGCCCGGAGGCTTACGTGCGCTTCCATGGCCGCAACCGCGAAAACTGGTACAAGCGCAGCGGCGGAGCCGCCGAGCGCTTCAAGTATCTCTACGCGGAGGCCGAGTTGGCGCCGTGGGCCGAGCGGTTGAAAGCGCTTACCGGCGTGCGCCGAGCCAGTGTAATCTTCAATAACTGTTACTCCAACTTCGGTGTGATGAACGCGGCCACGATGG
>DASXMQ010000023.1:0-4440 GCA_036495625.1 Binataceae bacterium (SeqCode)
CTACGCGGCGATCGCAGCACTCGTCCACGCCGGATGCCTGACTCGGCGCACCACAAGTCCCAACAAAACGAGTAGAATCACGGGTCCGACGACGAAATTGAAAAACAGGAACGATGCGAAGAAGCATCCCGTCAGCACGAACCGCTCTCCCGGAGCGAAGCCGCGATCGAGAGCGTCCTTTACGAGAAACGCAGCCGGCACCGCGAGCGCCGTGAGGTCATAGCCGAGCATGTAAGGCGTCATCATCAATGCGCCGATCGAAAATGCCGCCGCCTTCAACGCATGAGGTACAGGACGCAGCCAGATTTGGCAGGCGACCGCGATCACAAGCACAAGAACAGTAAGATGGACAATCCAGGCGCCTGTCGTCCCCGAACCGGCCTCGCGCATCAGCCCGAAAACGGTCTGATTCAAAGCCACGAGGTTGTGAGGCATTACCGTGGCGGGTCGGCTTAACATGAAGCGAAAAAACTCCAGCCACACGTCGGAACCGAACACCAATGCTGCCGCGCCGGCGAATAACGACGCGCCTGCTATCGCACCTGCGATTACGCGCCATTGTCCCGTAATCACCAGCGCCACCGGAAAAAAAACTACGTACTGCGGTTTGTAGGTCAGTATCCCCAGGCATACTCCCGACAGATAGGGCCTGCGCTCGCTCAATACCATCGACAGCCCCAGCAACCCGGATATCAGGAAGGCGGTCTGGCCATCGAAAACATTCTTGACGGCCGGCAACGGCAACAGCGCCAGCACGACCGACAACGAGCAGGGCACGATTGCGTAAAGTGCCGCGACGAAGAAACACAGCGTCGCCGAGATCCACGCGAAAAACGCAACCGCGTACGGAAGCCGCACGAGCGGTGCAACCAGCAGGAACATCGTCGGCGGATAGACCCATGGAATATACATGACCGGGGGCACGGTCTTGGTAACCGAGAACTCGGCGGCGGCAAAGGTGGAATAGTTGTAGGCCCCCGCCGGGTTTCGCATCAGGGAGAACTGGCTGCCAACCCACCATTGGAGAAAGTCGATGTAAACGGGATGTCCGCCCTTGTCGATCATCCACCTGCGGGCCAGAAAGCGGAGCGCAAACGCAATGACATAGGCCGCCAAGGTGCCGTATCCAAACAACGTCAGCCGCCGTCTGGTGAAGACGAGATCCTCGGCCTCCAGGATACTCAGCGACTTACCCCTTCACCCATCACCGGCTCATCTGATCGAGCAGATGAAGTATCACCCCAATCCCCGGAATATTCACCTCGAGCTCCTCGCCGAGCGTACGGATCACGCGCACGCGCCGCAATGCGTCGCGGTCGTACAGCGCCTCGACTCGTCCCCGTACGCGCTCGACTCGCGCCGGCGCGATCAGATCCTCGCGCTCCCACGACGCCAACTCGCGCTCGCTGATCCCGCCTATCGCGCAAAACACGCTGCGGCTCATCAGCACTACTTCACCGCGAGTCGAAGTTCGAGATGTGGTCCGGCGCGCCATCGCATTCAACTCCGCATCACTTCGACGCCATCAATTCGGCCCGCGGATCGGCAATCCCGCGTTCCTTGAGACTGGTGGCCAAATCCTGCATCAGCGCGCGTTCCTTGGCGTTCAGATCGGTCGGAGCGAGCACTTTCAGCTCGTACAGCAAATCGCCGGCCGGCTCCTTGGCGCGCGCAGGCAGTCCACGACCGCGCAGCCGCATCACGCGTCCCGTCTGGCTGCCGGCCGGAATCTTGAGCGACACGCGTCCGTCAACGGTGGGCGCGGTAATCTCGGCGCCGAGCGCCGCTTCGTAGTCCCATACCGGCAGACTGACGCGCAGGTCGCGGCCCGCGATAGCGAACACCGGGTTCGGTTCGATTCTAATAGTCAGGAACAGGTCGCCATTCAGATCGGGACGCGGCGCGCGTCCGCCCTGCCCCTTCAATCGTAGTTGCGTACCGTCCGACACGCCCGCCGGGATTGTCACCTCGAGCGTGCGCCGCGCTGGCACCACGCCACTGCCGCCGCAGGTCGGACACGCCTCGGCTGAGCGAATCACGCGCGCCTTGCCCTGCTTCTCTTCGCGCGCGATCACCCCGCTGCCGCCGCAGGTGGCACATTCGTCTTCGGCGACGAGATCAAGCCGCCGCTTCGCGCCCTTGAGCGCGTCGAGCAGCGTGATTCCGACCTCGGCGCGCAGGTCGGGCGCGCGCGCCGGCTCGTCGCCGAAATCAAAGTTGGAAAATCCACGTGACGCGCCGCCGCGGGCGCGTCCGCCGCTGCGTCCAAATCCTGTCGCGCCGCCGCCGCCAAAGAATTGCGAGAAGAAATCGCTGAAGTCGCCGCCGCCGCCGAAATCCGCGCCTGCTCCACCGCGTCCTCCGCCACCCGCCGCCGATTGCTGCCGCGCGTAGCGGCGCGTCATCTCTTCCTGCGACACGCCATGCTCCCAGTCGGCGCCGAGCTCGTCGTACTTCTTCCGCTTCTCCGGATCGCTGATTACCTGGTAGGCCTCGTTCAGTTCCTTGAACTTGGCCTCGGCCTCCTTGTTGTTGGGATTGACGTCCGGATGGAATTTGCGGGCGAGCTTGCGATAGGCACTCTTGATTTCCGAGTCCTTCGCCTTGCGGTCAACGCCGAGCACTTTGTAGTAGTCGCGAAATTCCATCCGGTATACTCAGTTTAGATTTCTGAACTACTCGATTCGTATACTCAGTTGATATACTATCTTAGCATCTCGAATAGTAACTCACTCGTCACGTTGCTGCGGCGGCGAGGTCGGTACGACTGAGGCCTCCGTCAATGCTGCCAGCCGCGCTTCCAAGGTGCGCAGCTCGGCATCGAGCGCCGCCTGCCGGCGCCAGATGAACACGACGTACAGGAAAATCGCCACAAAGATGATCGTGTACGCGGCGAACAGGTATCCCAAATGTTCCATCAATTCAGTTCCATCACTTGCTATCCGACACTGCCGCAGACGCGAACGCGATTCTCACCGCCAGCGCGCCCATCCGGCTGCGCGTCCGCAATTGGCTGAATCTAAGCATCAGCAGCCACGCCCACAACGCCGTGAATGCGGCCAGACAGACCAGCAGCGTCGCGACCATGCGCGGGTCTTCGAGCCCATGCCCGCCCTGCTTCGTGACGAGCACGGCAGGATGAATAGTACGCCAGAGTCGTACGGACGCAATGACTATCGGCACGTCGAGCACCGCGACGATTCCGAGCACCGCGGCGAAGCGCGCGACCTGCGGCGTGTCGTCGGAGCTCGCGCGCAGCATCAGGTAGCCGCCGTACATCAGCCACAGGATGAAGGTGGTCGTCAGGCGCGAGTCACACGTCCACCACGTGCCCCAAATCGGCTTGGCCCAGATCGAGCCGGCGACGATCATCAGAGTACAGAAGACCATCCCGGTCTCGGCGGCGGCGTAGCCGAGGTCGTCCCAGAGCTGATCGCCGAGCCACAGGTAAAATATCCCCGCGATCGCAACCAGGCCGAACGATGCGAACGCGACCCATGCGAGCGGCACGTGAAAATAAAATATCAACTGCGCGATTCCCTGCTCGGCCTCGGGCGGTACGTAGTCGAATACCATGAGCAGCGCCGCGACCATCAGCACGAGCGTCCCGTATCCCAGCCAGTTGCGAATTGCAGCGTTAGCCATTGAATAGTCAGTCCTCACCTACCACATGTTCGAACAACAGGTAACCGGCGGTGACGAATAGCACGTCGAAGGCGACCATGATCTTGAGCCATGCGCCCATCGATTCGAGGGGCATGCCCGCCAACGCCGCGGCGCTCGCCTTGACGCCCGCAATCAGCGCGGGCACGAAAATAGGCACCGCGAGAATCGGCAACAGCATATCGCCGCCGCGCGTGCGTCCTGTGATTGCGGAGAGCAAGGTCGCGAGCGCGGAAAATCCGATCGCGCCGAGCGCCAGGATCGGCGCGAGGCGCGCGATCGACGCGTCAAACTCTAGATTGAAAAACAACACCATCAGAATGACGGCGCCGACTTCGGCCACCGCCATGAAGATCAGCGCTGCGGCGAGTTTGGCGGCGTAGAGGGTGGCGGGATCGAGCGGGCTCAGCAACAGGCCGCGAATCGCGCCGTTGTCGCGCTCGGCCAGCAGCGCGCGATTCGCGCCGAGCATCCCCGCGAACACCATCGCGACCCACAGCGCGCCGGCGGCAGAGTCAACGCTGCGCACGCGCGCCGCGTCGAGCGCGAAGACGAGGACCACCAGCACCAGCATCGACAGCGCGAGCAGCGCCAGCGTGCTTTCGCCGCTGCGAAGCTCGAGGCGGAGATCCTTACGCAGCACTGCGGCAAATCCCGGCACTGTTCTACCTGCCGAGCAACGAGCGGATTCGCCCGCCGCGCCGGACCTCCTCCTTAAGTAGATGCGGCTGCAAGCGGCCGCGTGAGATTTCGTAAGCCTCGAAGTCCACGCCTTCG
>DASXMQ010000024.1:0-6603 GCA_036495625.1 Binataceae bacterium (SeqCode)
GATCTCGCCCTGCTCATGCGGGAGCACTCCGGTGGGCACGAGCACGCCAACCGTGCAGTTGTTTTCGACCAGGTATTTCTTCGCTACCCGCTGGACGTCGGCTGCCGTTACCTTGTCGATTTCTCCCAGGTAACGGTCCAGCAGATGGTAGTCACCCAGCATCTCCCACACGCCGAGTTGCAGCGCCTCCTCGAAGATGGAGTCCTGGGAGAACACGAATTGCGATTGCTCGAGGTTCTTGGCCTTCTGCAACTCGTCGGCGCCGACCGGCCGGTCCTTGAACTGCTCGATCACCCTGTTGGCCTCCGCGATAGCATCGTCGGTCTTCACCCCGGGCCGCATCTGCGCGGATACCTCGAACAATCCGGGGTCGAACGAGGTCATGTCATAGCTGGCCGAAACCTCGATCACCATCCGCTTGTCGAGCACCATCGCGCGGTACAGCCGCGAACTCCTGCCGTCGGAGAGAATTTCGGAAGCGATTTCGAGCGCGAAGGCATCCGCCTTCCCTACGCGATAGTTGGGCACATGGAAGGCCTCGGTAAACGCGGGCAGGTTGGCAGCGTGGCGGAGCACGATTTTCCGTTCGCCCTGCTGGGGCGGTTCGACTTCGAACACTGGCGGCGGCTTGGGGCCATTGGTGATCGGGCCGAAAGAGTCGGCGATTTCCTTGAGCACCTTGCCGGCGTCAAAATCGCCCACGGCCACCGCAATCGCGTTTTGCGGCGAATAGTAAACGCTGTGGTACTTGAGCGCATCGGCCAGCGTCAGACGCTGGATATCCTGCATCCAGCCGATTACTGGCCAGTGGTAAGGGTGCTCGACGAAGGCCTGCGCCTGCGTGGTCTCCGCGAGCGCATCCTCGGGATTGTCGTCGGTGCGCATCCGCCGCTCCTCTTCCACCACTGCAAGCTCGGAGGCGAAGCCCTTGGGGTCGAAGTTTCCCATCCGGTCGGCTTCGAGGCTGATCGGCACGTCGAGATGGTCGCGATTGATAACCTCGAAATAGTCGGTGAAGTCGGCGCCGGTGAATGCGTTATCCATCCCGCCGTTCTCCTGGATGATGTTGGAGAACTGCTCGGGGCCGTATTTCTTGGTGCCGCGGAACTTCAGGTGTTCGACCAGGTGGGAGATGCCGGTTTGGCCGAAACTTTCGTTGCGCGAACCGACCTTGGTGAACACGTTGAACGTGGCCACGGGCGCTTTGTGATTCTCCAGCACCAGGACCTTGAGCCCGTTGGGCAACGTCTCGCTCTTGACCGCGTCGGTGATGCCGGCGCGCGCGCGCGACGGCGCGGCAGCGGCGATTATCGCGACTGCCCCGAGAGTCAGCGTCATCAGTCGGAGCAGCGTGGCACGGCTGGACATGCTTCGGTTTGAAATAATCATGACTCTTAGCAATTAAGACCGCGCCCGTGCCGCCGTCAAGCTCGTGCGGGTTGCGCGCCGATGCGGCGTCGGCAGCGCCGGCTCGGGGTCTTTCGTTCCCGCTCCGCTCTTCGTTCCCGCACCCGCTGCAAGGGCGGCGGAAAATTAAAATTGCATAGCGGGTGCGCAATTTGTCACAATGGCGCAGATGGCCCAGATTCCCGCCCAGACTCCGGCGGAAGATCGCCCGCAGGCGCTGCACGAAATCAAGGGCGTGCTCACCAAGTTCATGCGGATGCTCTATCCGCAGGAATTCCGCCTCGATTCGATCGCCAATTGCGGTCCGATGCTCGCCTTTCACTATCCCCTGTTGGCGGGCGAGATGATTCATCTGCCCGAACAGATCGACGCGCTCGGCTCGTCCGCGCTCTCTTACGACTATTACCTGGTGACGGCCGCTCAGCTCGCCGGCCGCCATGAATTCGGCACCTTCAAGCTGTGCCTCGCCGAGCTGCCGGGGTTCGAGGATCGCGGCGAGACCGGCGTGGAGGCGATCGAGAGCTTCGTCGCGTCGTTCGCCGACCCGATGCTCGGCGGCGCCTTGATGCGCCTGTGCGAGAGCGCGCGGATCGACAGCGAGATCGCGCGCCGCTACCGCGGCCTGGCGCCGCGCCTCAGTAAGCTCAACCGCGCGCTGGTCGAGCGGCTCAATCCGCGCGCGCTCAGCACGATGCTGGTGCGCGGCGCGCTCGAGATCGAATTCGCCGACGATACGCCAACGCAAGCCTTTACCGGGCACGCGGCCCGATTTTTCGGGCCGCTGCGCAGGCCCGGCGCCGACGTACTGACCAGCGCGCGCCAGGCCGCAGCCATGTACGACTGGCTGCAGGAGTTGATGGCGGCCGCGCGGCGCGCCGGCGACTCCGACGGCTTCGACGACGAAGGCAATGCACTGCGCAACGATCTTATCGGCAGCCTCGACAGCGCCGAGGGCGGTCAGGGCGAAGGCCCCGAGGGCGACGAAGGCGACAGCGAGGCCGAGACCAACCAGAACCTGCGGATGGAGGTATCCGGCAAACAGTCCAAGGGCCGCGGCGGCCGTCCGCTGAGTCCAGAAGAGATCCGCAAGCTGCTCGAGCAGGGCGCGCAAATCAAGCCCGCCGAAGGCCAGGGCGGCGCCGAAGGCGAGGGGATGTATCTCACCCAGCTTACCGGGAAGCAGGCGCAGGACCTCGAGGAATTGCGCGATCAGCTCGGCGAGATCGGTCCGGCCTCCAATCACGGCCGGCTCGTGCTGATGCACGGGCGCAACCAGGATTCCTACTACTCCTACGACGAGTGGGACTACGTGCTGGCCGACTACCGGCGCGGATGGTGCCGGCTGCGCGAGGTCGCGATTGCCGGCGACGACAACGATTTCTTCGCCCAGACGCTCGCGCGCTATTCCGAGATGCTGCCGCAGGTGCGCCGGCACTTTCAGCGTATCCGCCCGGCTTCGTATCGGATGGTCCGCGGACTCGAGGACGGCGAGGAGCTGGATCTCGAACGCCTCGTCGAGACGCGGGTGTCGCGCTTGATGGGCGAGAGCCCGGACCCGCGCGTGTACAGCGCGCGCAAAAAGGAATCGCGCGACGTCGCCACGCTCTTCCTGCTCGACATGTCGGCCTCCACCGACGAGCCGATCCATCGCGAGGTGCGCAAGGCCGCGGCCACCGACGACGACGACCGCACCGACGACTGGATGAAGGCCTGGCAGCGCCGCCCGCAGCAAAACCAGCGCCCGCGCCGCATCATCGACGTCAACAAGGAAGCCCTCGTCATCATGGCCGAGGCGCTCGAGGAAATCGGCGATTCCTATGCGATCATGGGATTTTCCGGCCACGGGCGCGACAACGTCGAGTTCTACGTGATCAAGGAGTTCGGCCAGGGACTGAGCGACGAGGTCAAGACGCGCGTCGGCGCGGTCGAGCCCAAGCGTTCGACCCGTATGGGCGCGGCGATTCGCCACGTGCGCGAGAAATTCAAGGACGTAAGCTCGCGCGCCAAACACGTCATCCTGCTGAGCGACGGTTTTCCGCAGGACTTCGATTACGGCCACGACCGGCGCTCCAACGCCTACGGTATCCAGGACACTATGGTGGCGCTGAAGGAACTCGAGATGGCGGGCGTGCTGCCGTTCTGCATCACGGTCGATCGCACCGGGCACGATTACCTGCGCCAGATGTGCGCGCCGTCGCGCTACCTCGTGATCGAGGACATCACTTCGCTTCCGCGCGTGCTGCCGAAGATTTACGAGCAGGTGGTGCGCTGGTAAGAAGCGCCGGCCTCGCCCGGTCCTCCGCGAACTAAGCTTTGAGAATACTGCCGCTATTGACGGGGCTGCGCGCTCATCAGCCGCGTCCGCTGCCGCGTCGATTGCCGTCCAGGCCATCGCGACCGAGCCGTCGAAAATCGCCTGGTCCGCGGCGGGCGTGATAGACGCCGCGGTGAATTCGGGCTGATGGTTCACGGCCGGCAACGAATTGATTCCGATCACCGGATGGATCGTCGGAAAGACGAGCGAGACGTTGCCCATGTCAGTCGAAGCGGCCGCGCGGCTCAGCTCGACGCCCGGAACGATGAAATGGCGCCCGAGCGTCTCGCCGTTGCGCTGATACAGCGCCGCAAGGTCGCGATCGCTGACCAGTTCCGCGTACGGTTTATCCCCGCCTTCAATATCCAGCTTCGAGCCGGTCGCGGTCGCGCCCGCCGCAAAACATTTCAGGACCCGCGATCGGATCTCGTGCAGGTCTCCCAGGGTGCTCGCGCGTACCATATAGCTTGCCGAGGTGTGCGCAGGGATGATGTTGGGCGCTTCGCCGCCGTGGGTGACGATGCCGTGGATGCGGTTGGTGGGATGGATGTGCTGGCGGAGCAGGCCGATCGCCGTCTGCGCGACCACCAGTGCATCGGCCGCGTTGATTCCTAGTTCGGGGAATGCCGACGCGTGTGCCTCCTTGCCCGTGTACCGGACTTCGAAACGGCAGAGCGCGATAAAGGACGGCGTCGCCATGTCCATGGGCGCCGGGTGCGCCATCATGGCGAGATGCGTGCCCTCGAACGCGCCTCGTTCGAGGAGCAGTATTTTGCCGCTGGCGTTGCATACCTCCTCTGCCGGCGTGCCAAGAACCGTGACCGTGAGGCCGGCGTCGTCGGCGACTTTCGCTAGCGCGGTTCCGGCGCCGACGGCCATCGCGGCGATGATGTTGTGCCCGCAAGCGTGCCCGATCGCCGGGAGGCAATCGTACTCGGCGCAAATCGTGACATGCAGCGGGCCCGCGCCGGCGCGCGCGATGAATGCGGTCGGCAGCTCGCAGACGCCCCGTTCCACTTTGAAGCCGGCCCCGTCGAGCGTCTCGCAGAGCCATCCGCAGGCCTTCTCTTCCTCGAAGCCGAGTTCCGGATGGGCGTGGATGCGATGGCTTAGATCGATCAGGGATTGATGGTTTTGAAGAACCTGGTTGCGAATAGCATCTTTCTTGTCCACCAAAGGGTTCCTTTTCGAGACTCAGTCGGATATTCGCTTTATCCGAATTACAACAGCGCACCTGGAGTCGTACGCGTCCTCTTCACCTGAATCGTCATATCCTCGCGCAACGACGGTGCCGGTACGCATCTTGCTGTTCAAGAAGTTGCCGAGCCGAGTCTCTTCATCTTTCTGCGCAAAATAGAAAGCACGCATTTAGTAAAGTCCCGCCGGAGATTGTGAAATGCGTAAAATCTTCATGTTCGACCTGTTAATCGCAGCCGCACTTTTTTCGGGTTGCGCGGCATTAAGTTCACTTGGCGGAAGCTCAGGCTCAGCCTCTGGAGGGTCCAACACAACGGATACGCTTGCGATGGCGAGCGGACCGGGACCTTCGCCAATTAACTTCGTCGGGCGTTCGACCAAATTCATCCTTGTCAGTCCATCGGCTCTTTTGGTCGGAAGCGCTGACGTCAAAAAGTCCATCGTCCAGGAGCAGTGCATGTTTCACAATGCCGACCCGCCATTTCTGGTCCCCGCCTTCCGTCAAAAGTGGCTATTCGTCGGACGTATGAATCAGGGCCCCACTATTCAAGCGCTTTCTTACAGGACCATCCTGACCCTTGGCCTGAGCGATCCGCAACAACTGAACGCATGGCCAGTGAGCCTCGTCATGCTCAGCGATTTTTCCGACGACTATCTGGCCGAGCGCTTACAGGTTATTGGCAAGGCACAACCCGACATGCGCACCGACGTGCTGGCCGAGTATGTTGCCGATGCAAGAAGTATCAGGGACACCACCGACTCGCTCATCAGAAGTTACAATCCCGCTATCCAATGTGGCACCCGTCATTGAGTTGATCGATTTGGGGGGCGCAAAACGCCAGATCTTGCGATCCCGCTGGTTCGAGGGGGCGCTCCTAGGAATTGGCGGGGATGCGCAGGTCGTGTCCGGTCATCTCGGGCGGCGCTTCGATACCAAGCATACCAAGCAGCGTTGGAGCGACGTCGGCAAGCGTGCCACCGGAGCGCAGCTTTCCCTTGTAGGACGGGTCGAACAGGATGAGCGGCACCGGGAAAGTCGTGTGCGCCGTGTGCGCCTGGCCGGTCCTGGGATCGGCCATGAATTCGGCGTTGCCATGGTCGGCGGTTATCAGCGCGACGCCGTGCGCGCGTTCGACCGCGTCGATAACCCGAGCGAGCGCGGCGTCGGTCGTCTCGATCGCCTTGACTGTCGCTTCGAGCTTGCCCGTGTGGCCGACCATGTCCGGGTTGGCGAAGTTCATCACCACCGCGCCGAACTTGCCGCCGGTGATTTCCGCGGCCGCGCGCTCGGCGATCGTCTCGGCGCGCATCGCGGGTTCGAGGTCGTAGGTCGCCACTTTGGACGATGGAATCAGCACGCGCTCTTCGAGCGGGAACGGTTTCTCGGCGCCGCCGTTGAGAAAGTAGGTAACGTGAGCGTATTTTTCGGTCTCTGCGATGCGCAGGTTGCGCACGCCGGCACGCGCCAGTACCTCGGCGAGCGTGTTGTTCACGTCCTCGGGGCCGAAGGCGAGCGGCAATCCGAAACTGCGGTCGTACTCGCTCATACATACGTAGCCGACGTGCGGGAAGCGCGGACGGGCGAAGCCGTCGAAGCGCTCCAGCGCGAGTGCGGCCGTCAGTTCGCGCGCGCGATCGGCGCGAAAGTTGAAGCAGACCACCTGGTCGCCGTCTTCGAGCGGCGC
>DASXMQ010000025.1:0-6291 GCA_036495625.1 Binataceae bacterium (SeqCode)
CCCCTTACGATTTCAGTTCGCCGAGCTTGAAGTCCGCATCGATACCTTCGCCGAACTCCGAGCGGTACTTCTCCGGCGGCGGCGGAAATGGCGCGGCACGCCGGATCGCGCGAATCACCGAATCATCGAACGCGAGGTCGCGCGAACTTTGCGTCAGCTTGACGCCGGTCAGAGCGCCGTCGGGGCCGATCGCGAAGGTCACGCTGGTGGTCAGATCTCCGCTCCCGCCCACGTAATTCCAAGCCTTCTTAATTCGATCCTGTACCGCCTGATAGTAGAGCAGAAATTGCGGGTCCTGTTGAATCCCCATGCTGCCCTTTCCGGTCCCCACGCCGTAGCCTTCGCCTGCGCGCGGTACGCTGGCGACGACGGGTCCGCCGCCCGACGGACCGCTCGCGCGTGCCTTCTGCTCCGCGGATCGCTCCGCCAGATGCTCCTTGAGCAGGTTCTGGCGCAAAGCGGCGAGTTGCTCCTTGACTCCGGGCGTCGGCTCGGCGCGCGCGATCACGACCTCTTTGGGAGTGGGCCGCGCGTGCGCGCCATGCTTTGGCGCCGGGGTCGGCGTTGCGAGTGGCCGGTGATGGCGCGGCGCGGGCGTCTGACGCGGAGTTGGACGCGGAGTGGGCCGGCGCGTTGGCCGGGGCCGCGGCGTCGGTTTCGGCGTGGGCGCGCGCGTCGGCTCGGATGTCGGTTCAGGCGTCGGCTCGACGGTGGGTTCGGGCGTCGGCGGCGGCGGCTCGGGAGTGGGCGTCGGCTTATAGCCGGTGTTGAGCGCAATTACGGTCTTGTCCTTATCGGGCACGGCAGGCGGCGGCGGCGCTTTGTGCTGCTCGAGAGCCGGCTTGGGCGGCGCGCTGCGATGCTCGGGATGAGGCTGGTCCTGCGTCAGGCGCGGCAGATGCGTCCCGAGGTCGCCGGCGGGGATGTTGTCGACGATCTGTACGGTGTAGCCGGCGGGCGCGGTGTCGTGCCGATTGAAATAAGCCGGCAGGATGACCAGGACCAGGGCGAAGAACACCGCATGGCCGAGCGCCGAGAGCAAGATCGCCGCCGCGTAGCCCCAGCGCGAGGGGCGATGGCGCCCGTCAAGGTTTGGCGCTGCCACCGAGCGATCCGCCCGCCGCCGGCTCCTCGCCCGTCTGCGGCATCTCGGTCACCATCCCGACGTTTTCGATTCCCGCCGCCTTGATCGCGGCCATCGTCTTGATCACCGCGCCGTATGGCACCTGCTCGTCGGCGCGCACGAATACTTCGCGGTCGGGCCGCACGGCGGCGATCGCCTGCAGCTTCTCGGTCAACTGATCGAGTCCAAGCCGGGTATCGTTGAGATAGACTTCCTCGTTGCGGGTGATCGAAACGACGAACTGCTGTTCCTTGCCCGGCAGCGCCGACGCTTTGACCCGCGGCACGCTGACCTCCACGCCCTGCTGAATCATCGGCGCGGTGACCATGAAGATCACGAGCAGCACCAGCATCACGTCGACGAGCGGCGTGACGTTGATTTGCGAGGCTAGTTGCCCGCGGTGTCCCGACTCGAAAGCCATCCTCTGCGCGCCTTACCCGGGCCGGCGTCTCCCGGCATCCCTACGAGAGGAAGTGGCGCTCGGCGATGTTGAGGAATTCAGAGGTGAAGTTTTCCATCTCGATCGCGAGTTCGCGCACGCGGGCGGTGAAATAGTTGTACAGCATCTGCGCCGGAATCGCCGCAACCAGCCCGATCGCGGTCGTGATGAGCGCCTCGGCAATGCCGGGGGCGACGGCCTGGATATTCGACGAATGCGCCGCGGAAAGTCCGATAAATGCCGTCATTATTCCCCATACGGTTCCGAACAGTCCGATAAACGGGCAGGTCGAGCCGGTCGTGGCGAGAAACGTGATGCCCTTTTCGAGCTTCGTGGTTTCGACGTTGGCCTGCCGGCGCATCGCGCGCGTGACGTTCTCGACCCCGCCGAGATCGGTCGAGAACCCGCTTTCGGCGCCGACCGCCTGGCGTTTGGCGCGCGTCAACTGGAGCAGTTCCTGGTAGCCGGCACGAAACACCTGGGCGACCGGGCTGTGCGTCAGGCCGACGCTTCCGCTATGAATCGCGGCAAGGTTCTTGGATTCCCAGAAGAGCGCGATGAATCGCTCGGACTCGCGCCGGGCGTGCGAAATCTGGTTGAGCTTGTAGACGATGATGCCCCAACTCACGACTGAGAACGTCACGAGCGTCCACAACACCACCTGCACCACCGGGCCTGTTCCCAGCAGCAGTTCAGCCACCCCCATCGTTCCGGGGCCGCCTAACTCATGGGGCATACCGCATCCGCTCCACCGCTTCTTAGAACGCAACCAGACAGATTTCGTTGCAATCAATTTACGTCGTGGCTCGGGTCGGGGCAAATCACCTTCGAAGGGCAATTTGCAGGCGAAGACTCGCACAGCGCGCGCATTCCGCGGCCGGTCCTTAGAACACTGCCCGCTTGCGAAAATTGTGATAGGCTGATTTACGAACGAACGCCGGCCGCTGCTCCGGTATCTCATCACATCGGGGACGCGTCTTACGCGCGATCATACCGCGGCATTGAGGGAGGACTGCGCTGTGGCGATAAGGATCGGAATCAATGGCTTCGGTCGAATCGGCCGGATGGCTTATCGGGCGATGCTCAACAACAAGAACATCGAGGTCGTCGCGGTCAACGACATCACCGACGCCACGACGCTCGCCTATCTGCTGAAGCACGACTCGGTGCACGGCCCGCTCAAGCATCAGGTGAAGGCCGAGGGCAACGAGATCATGATCGACGGCCGCGCGCTGCGCGTGCTCGCGGAACGCGATCCGGGAAAACTTCCGTGGAAAGATCTCAAGGTTGAGGTGGTGATCGAATCGACCGGCCTCTTCACCGCGCGCGACAAGGCCGCGCTCCATCTGAACGCGGGCGCGCGCAAGGTCGTGATCAGCGCGCCGGCCGACGGCGCCGACGTGACGCTCTGCATGGGCGTCAACCAGGCGGCCTACGACCCGGCCAGGCATCACGTGATCTCGAACGCATCCTGCACGACCAACTGCCTCGCGCCGGTCGCCAAGGTGCTGCACGAGAACTTCGGCATCGTGCATGGCTTGATGACCACCGTGCACGCCTACACCTCGGACCAGATGCTGCACGACGGACCGCATCGCGACTTGCGCCGGGCGCGAGCCGCGGCGCTCTCGATGGTGCCGACGTCGACCGGCGCGGCCAAGGCGATCGGGCTGGTGCTGCCGGCGCTGAACGGCAAGCTCGACGGTATTGCGATCCGCGTACCCACGCCCAACGTCTCAGTGGTCGATCTGACCGCGACGGTCGAGCACGACGCGGACGACAAGGCGGTCAACGCGGCGATGAAAAAAGCGGCCGAGGGCGAACTGCGCGGCATCCTCGCCTACAGCGAAGAGCCGCTGGTCTCGGTGGACCTCAACGGCGACTCTCACTCCTCAATCTTCGACGCTCCGCTGACCAAGGTGCTGGGCAAGCGCCTGGTCAAGGTCTTTTCCTGGTACGACAACGAATGGGGTTATTCGAACCGGCTCGCCGACGTGACCGCCTTCGTCGCCAGCAAGATCTGAGCGATCGCCGGCGCCCGCAATGTCCGCGCTCGAGTTGACGCAGCTTAAGCTTGACGGCCGCAAGGCGCTGGTGCGCTGCGATTTCAATGTCCCCCTGCACGAGCGGCGCATCGCCGACCCCGCGCGCATCGACGCGAGCCTCGACACCATCCGCTATATCCTCGAGCACGGCGGCGCGGCCGTGCTGTGCTCGCATCTGGGGCGGCCCAAGGAGCGCACGCCCGAACTCAGCCTGAAGCCGGTCGCGGAGTACCTAAGTACGGCGCTCGCGCGCAAGGTCGCGCTCGCGCCCGACTGTATCGGCGAGGTTACGTTGCGGCTGATCGCGGCGCTCAAGCCGGGCGACGCGCTGCTGTTGGAAAACCTCCGCTTTCATCCCGAAGAAGAGGGCAACGACCGCGACTTTTCCCACGAGCTCGCGCGCGGCAAGGACGTTTACATCAACGACGCCTTCGGTTCGGCGCATCGCGCGCACGCCTCGACCGTGGGGGTGACGCGCTTTATCGGCGAGCGCGCCGCGGGCCTCCTGATGATGCGCGAGCTCAAGGCGCTGAGCGCTCTCACCCACGACCCGGCGCATCCCTACGTCGCGATCCTCGGCGGCGCAAAGGTCTCCGACAAGATCGGCGTGATCCGCAACCTGCTGAACAAGGTCGATGCGATTCTGATCGGCGGCGCGATGGCCTACACGTTCCTGCGCGCGCGCGGCGTCGAGGTCGGACGCTCGCGGGTCGAAGCGGACAAGCTGCAGCTCGCGAGCGAGCTGATGACCGAGGCCGCGCGGCGCGGCGTCTCGCTCATGCTGCCGGTTGACCACGTGGTCGCGGCGGCGCCCGACGCCGGCACGGCCGAGACCGCGGAGACGATCGCGCCCGACCGGATGGGCCTCGATATCGGACCGCGCACCGCTGACGAATTTATTGCGAAGCTGCGCGACGCCAGGACCGTAGTATGGAACGGACCGCTCGGTTATTTTGAACTCGAGGCGTTTGCCCGCGGCACGCTCAAGGTGGGCGAGGCGCTGGCGAACCAGACCGGCGTCTTCAGCCTGATCGGCGGCGGCGACACGGCCGCGGCGCTTGCCAACCAGCCGTGGTCGACGCGCTTCAGCCATATCTCGACCGGCGGCGGGGCGACGCTCGAATACCTCGAAGGCATCGAGCTACCCGGCGTGAAGGCGCTCGAAAGCCAGGTCTGAGCCAAAGGGGCAGCCGCGGCTGGCCAGGAAACCGGAATCGCAAAAGTCATTTGACCCGCGGAGAGAGCGCGATGCGCAGGAAAATGCTCGCCGGAAACTGGAAGATGAACCTGACGCCCACTGAGGCGCGCAAGCTCATCCGCGCGCTGCGGGCCGAGCTCGACCCCGAGGCCGCGACGCTCGCGCGCGACCGCGACGTCCTGGTCGCGCCCGCCGCGATCGCGCTCGCCGCCGCCGCGCAGGAACTCGCCGGGTCAAGCATCGCGCTCGCCGCGCAGAACATGCACTACGAGGACAAGGGCGCATTCACCGGCGAAGTATCGGCGCCGATGCTCAAGGCGGCCGGCGTCACCCACGTGATCCTGGGCCATTCCGAGCGGCGCCACGTCTTTGGCGAAAGCGATGAATTGATAAATCGCAAGGTGCAGGCTGCCGTGAAGCATCGCCTCGTGCCGATCCTCTGCGTCGGCGAGACCCAAGAGGAGCACGACGGCGGGCATACGACGACGGTCGTGCTGCGCCAGACGCAAAACGGGCTTGCGGGACTCGACGGGCTCGCCGCCGGGAGCGCGATAATCGCCTACGAGCCGGTATGGGCGATCGGCACCGGCCGCACGGCGACCCCTGCGCAGGCTTCGCTCGCTCATGGCGTGATTCGCGAGGCAATCCGGGACAATTTCGGCCCGGAATGTGCCGCGGCGATACGAATCCTCTATGGCGGGAGCGTCACGCCCGAAAATGTTGACGGCATCGTCTCGAGCCACGATATTGACGGGGCTTTGGTCGGCGGGGCAAGCTTGAAGGCTGACTCGTTCGCGCGCATCGTGCGGGCGCGAGTCAGCTGAGCTTACGAAGTTGTCTTACAAATTATCCGGATCCGGGTTTATAGAAATCTGATGGTTGCGATCGTTATCGGGCTTCACGTCGTCATCTGCCTCGCGCTGATCGTCGTGATCCTGCTCCAGCAGGGCAAGGGCGCCGAAATCGGCGCGGTATTCGGCGGTTCGAGCCAGACCGTGTTCGGCGCGACGGGCGCGGGCAATGTACTGACGAAGACGACGTGGATCATGGCCGCGATTTTTTTTGCGACCTCGATTTTCCTCGCCTACGCCTCGACGCGGCGTTTCACGGGCAGCATCTTCGGCTCTGGCGCGGCGAATCGCAGGGTCGTTTATCCCTCGAAGCCGGTCGTGCCGCCGGCGCCGGGGGTCCCGGCCGCACCGGCGAATCCGGCCGCTCCGGCAAGCCATGGTCCGGCGGCGCCGGCGGGTCCGGCTGCGCCTGCTGCGCCAGCCAGGCCGGTTGCACCGAAGCACGGGCCATAGTCGTGAACGCGCCTGCGGTGTAATGATCGGTGAGCGCCGCGCGTGCGGCGCGGAACAAGATAGTTAGTGGGCCGCGGAGAGCCGCGGCCGATAGTTTTGAGGCCGCGCCAGAGAGCGGCATGTGCGCGGGTGGTGGAATGGCAGACACGCGAGTTTGAGGGGCTCGTGGTAGAAATACCGTG
>DASXMQ010000026.1:0-36791 GCA_036495625.1 Binataceae bacterium (SeqCode)
AACGATAGAAGTCTTTCCTTGGATCGGAGTCGCCGCCACCTTGGCAATCGGCAATGGCGAAGGCGTATTAACGGCGCCGTTGGCGGAACAGCCGCTCAACACCACGCAGACTAGTGCACGTGCGCAAAATACGTTCCGATGGCCTCGCATACACAGTTGGTGTCGAAAGCTGATGCTCCAAATCTTATATCGTGTTCGCCTCCGCTCGCGAGGGTCAGCGATTTTCGCGCATTAGCGAATCACCTGTTCGTCGTCCGTGCGTTGAAGATCCATCGCGCCCGGCAAGCGGAAGTCCGGCTTCGCGGGCGTGGCGTGGCAAGACAAGGACCGCGTATTCACCAACGCTACCGGGCCGCCGATCGCGCCCGTCGTCCTAAATCGCCTCTTCAGCCGCGGCCACGGTGAGCTCAGTCTGCGAGTCGATAATTTCCCACCATGCTTCACCGCATTCCCAAAATATTTCTCGAAAGGTGAAGAGGAAATCGGACGGAGGTATCGTGCGTATCAGTCGCGCGAGTTCGTCTGAACGTTGGTCGAGCCGAGCCTCTGATTCTTGCCTATCGATTTCGGAAGTTCGCTGGCCGACCGAGAACAGGAAGGTCGCCACAAGCGCCGAGGACCAGAATAGCGTCGCGCGAAGAGAAATAGGCCCCCAACCGAGTACAAAAGGGAAGGCCGCTTTGATGTCGTCGGTGAATACCGAGCCTAGTAGTCCGGCGACTAAGCCGAGACCTGAGACGAGCGCTGCCGAAAATGCGGAACGGGCGAATGGCCCCAAGTGCTTGATGAACCATCGGTCAATCGCTCTGAAGGGCTGCCACACTTCCGTTTCTTGTCTCACCGCGGCCTCGGTCGTCAACCTGTGCGAAACCGTGCCGCAGATGCGAGACGCCCCGTTTAGAGCCAGTGGCTGTCAGACTTGGCTGTCAAACCCGCAGGCGGATTGAAAAACCCTTGGTGATCCCAGCGGGAGTCGAACCCGCGTTCCCGACGTGAGAGGCCGGTGTCCTAACCACTAGACGATGGGACCCCGTCGCGTGCGTTTTCTTGACGAGGGTGCGTTTCGTTTGGCTGAGGAGGGAGGACTCGAACCTCCAATCCCCTGATCCAGAGTCAGGTGCCTTGCCAATTCGGCTACTCCTCAGCGCGAACCATCATTTATAACCGACAAACCCGCAGGCGTCCATGCGCACGCCGCCGCGGCCGCGCAAGCGCCGCTTCAGCGGGCGGCCGACAGCCGCAGCGTCTCGGCGTGATGGTTGACCAGCGCGTCGCAGCGCTGGAGCAGCGCCGGGTCCTGACAGTATTGCTCGATCATATAGCTCAGCTCGCCGAGGTCGTGAACCAGAAGGCGCATGCAGCGCTCGTACTCGTCGCGCTGTTGCAGGGCCTTCAGCAGATCGCCGACCTTGTCCTCGAGCTCAGTCTCCTCGACCTCGAGCGCGACGGCGAGCGCCCGCTCGATCTCGATCCCGCTCTCGGCCTCGCGCGTGCCGCGCTCGAGCAGGGCGCTCAGCCGCGTCACGGTCGCGTCCTCGAGCGCCACCGGGCTTGGCCGGCCGAGCATCCCTTCGAGGTCGAGCACGGTGGTCACGAGGTCGAGGGCGCCGACGTGGCGAGCCTCGTCGCGTGCCATCCCGAACCAGAACTCGCGCAAGCGCGGATGCGCGGCGAAAGTCTTGGCGAAGCGAGCGTAGAGCGCCATGCTGCGCTTTTCGAGCGCGATCATGGTCTGGAGAACTTCGCCCGTGGCCGGCATCGTGGCGCCGATGATAGCCCGCGTGGCGGCGCCGGCCAAGGCCGGCGCCGCCCCGCGGGCGCAGAGAGCCTAGCGCGCGAGCTCGGTCGCGCGGGTTTCGCTGATGACCGTCACGCGGATTTGTCCCGGATAGGTCATGTCGGTTTCGATCTTCTTCGCTACGTCGCGCGCGAGCATCGTCGCGTCATCGTCGGAGACCTGGCCGGGCTCGACGATGATCCGCATCTCGCGGCCGGCCTGCACGGCGAAGCATTTTTCCACGCCCTTGAACGACTTGGCGATGGTCTCCAGGTCTTCGAGGCGCTTGACATAGCTCTCCAGCACCTCGCGCCGCGCGCCCGGACGCGCGCCGCTCAGCGCGTCGGCCGCGTCAACCAGTGGCGCCAGGATGGTTTCGGCCTTGACCTCCTCGTGATGCGCCGCGATCGCGTTGACGATCTTCGCCGATTCGCCATACTTGCGCGCGAGCTCGGCGCCGATCAGCGCGTGCGAGCCTTCGACCTCGTGCGTGAGCGCCTTGCCGATGTCGTGCAGGAGCGCGGCGCGGCGGGCCTGCTTTTCATTGAGTCCGAGCTCGGCGGCCATCGCGCCGCACAGGAAGGCCGCCTCCAGCGAATGCATCAGCACGTTCTGCGCGTAGCTGTAACGATACTTGAGCATCCCGAGCAGCTTGACCAGCTCGGGGTGGATGCCGTGGACGCCGACCTCGATAATCGCGCGCTGGCCGGCCTCGCGAATGGATTCCTCGACCTCCTGCTCGACCTTGCGCACCACTTCCTCGATGCGGCCCGGATGAATCCGGCCGTCGGAGATGAGCCGCTCGAGCGAGACGCGCGCGATTTCGCGGCGGATCGGGTTGTGGCACGAGATCACGACGGCCTCGGGCGTGTCGTCGATGATAATGTCCACGCCGGTCGCGGCCTCAATCGCGCGGATGTTGCGTCCTTCGCGCCCGATGATGCGCCCCTTCATCTCGTCGTTGGGCAGCGCCAGCACGGAGACCGTGCGCTCGGTGACGAATTCGCCGGCGAGGCGTTCGATGGCGATCGAGACGATACGTTTGGCGCGCCGGTCGGCCTCCTCGCGCGCCTCCTCTTCGATCACGCGGATTTGCCTGGCCGCGTCGTGGCGCGCCTGCCCGCTCATCTCTTCGACCACCTGGCGGCGCGCCTCCTCGCGCGTGAGGCCGGCGACGGCCTCGAGCTTGACGCGCGCGGCCTCGATCAGCTCCTGGCGCTCGGCCTCGCGTTCGCCGAGGCTTTTCTCCCTGACGCGCAGGTTCTGGTCGCGCCGGTTGAGTTCGGCGTCGCGCCGTTCGAACGACTCGAGCCGCTTGTCGATACTCTCCTCGCGCGCCGCCAGCTTGCTTTCGAGCGCGGTCAGCTCGCGATGCTGATCGCGCACTTCGCGTTCGGCCTGCGCGCGCACCT
This sequence comes from Binataceae bacterium (SeqCode), assembly GCA_036495625.1. Lineage (GTDB taxonomy): Bacteria > Desulfobacterota > Binatia > Binatales > Binataceae > JAKAVN01. Next base: position 3,190 of record DASXMQ010000026.1, read on the forward strand.
CGACCATCAGATCCTTGGCCTTGAGTTCCGCCTCCTTGACGATCAGTTCGCTTTTGGTTCTGGCTTCGTCGACAATCGCCTGCGCTTCGCGCTGTGCGGCCTCCATGTCGGGGCCGGTTTCGCGCCGGCCCGCAAGGTAGACTGCGTACAACATCATCGCGCCACCGATTGCCAGGAAAAGGACGCCTGTCAGCACGCCCATTTAGGTAAACCTCCTCGGTCCGCCGTTTGCGTAGCCGCGGGTGGCGCCGCGCTGGCCGCGTAAACGGCGGACTCGGTAACGATAAAATCCAGCCGCCGGTCGTGTGACTCCACCGGCAGCCGGTCAATCAACTGGAACGAAAACCCCAACCCGGCGGTGCGAGCCTCGCGCGGAAGCTCGGCCAGCAGCCGGTCATAATAGCCGCCGCCACGCCCCAGCCGGGCGCCGGCGGGTGTAAATGCGACACCCGGCACGCACACCAGCGCAGCATCGGGGCCGCAGGCGAACTCGCCGGCCTCGCGCGCTCCGCTGACGGACGGCTGCGGAATTCCAAAGGCGCCCGCGCGCAATTCGCCGAGGTCGGCCACGGCGCCGAGCCTTAGCCGGCGAAGCTGGCGATCAATAATCGGATAGTAGAGTTGGCGACGGGTACGCAGGGCGTCGGCCGCGATGAGGGTGGTATCGATCTCGCCGCCGACTGGCGCGTAAAGCAGGATTTTCCTGGCCGCGCGATACTCGGGTGTGGCGAGCAGCCGGCGCTGCACTTGTGCCGATAGCACGCCCGCGCGCTCAGCAGGTAAAGCCGATCGAGCCTCGCAGAGGATGGCGCGCAGGTAATTTTTTTCGTCCGCCACTGCCTGTTTAGCGGTGGCGGGCCGGGCTACGCAGGCGGGTGCGCTGAGCGGTCTATCGCCCTCGGCCACCGAGGGCGTGCGGGCGTTGCTGGCTCCATATGGTTACACGGCCGATGGCCGCGCCACGTGTGACTGAGAACCGGCACAGAGCTTATATCTTTCGAGCGCCGCATCGCGCTTCTAGCGAAACACATCCTCCGGAGGTCTCTCCGGGGATCTTCCATTCCCCCCGCCGTCAGTACCCGTACCCGCCGACCCGAAGCCTCCAGGAAAAATGTTGCGTGCGGCTTTCACGAATCCATCGCGACCGACAGCCGCCGATTCAATGCTTCAATCTGGTCGATTAACGCTTGGTGATCTCGCTTCAGACGTTCGAGTTCGTCGGCAAAATTCAACGCTGCCAAAATCGCCACGCTTACGGAATTTACCGCGCGGCTGTTGGCACGAATATAGTTTATCTTTTCATCCACCGTCACCGCCAGTGCCTTCGCCCATTCGTCACCGCTATCGCTCGAGACGGTAAGGCTCTGGCCCATGATTTCGACGTTGATACCTTTCATCGTCTACCCGGCGGCGCGGCGACCTGGTCGGCCCGGAACCTTCAGCCCAAGTCGAGCCCGTCGAAGCGGGCGAGGATTTTCTCGATGCGCGCTTTTATTTCCGTGCGCTCGGCCTCATGCTCAGAGCGCTCGGAGTTGGAGCGGGCTTGGGCTTCGTTAAAACGCTGTTCGCTCTCGGCCAATCGCTTCGCCAGTTGCTCGTTCTCACGCTGCAATTGCTGGATTCGGTTGACTGAGGCTTGGATTCTGTCGTCGAGTTGCTTGAGAGCGTCAAGGGTCATAGCCGGTCCATTTTCCGTTTTCACTGTATTTTCGGATTAATTGGCCTGTCAAGCCGCATAAGAACCGCTGGATGCTTCGGCACGCGACTCGTCCTCCGCAAACAGCGCTTCCACAAATTCGCGGGGGTCGAAAGCGCGCAAATCATCTACATTTTCGCCGATGCCAATAAAGCGCACCGGCAGTTTCAGTTGCTCGGCAATCGCAATTATCACGCCGCCTTTGGCTGTACTGTCGAGCTTTGCCAGGACCACCCCGGTCAGGGGGACCGCCTCGGAGAAAATCTTTGCCTGGCTGAGCGCATTCTGCCCGGTGGTGGCGTCCAGCACCAGCCAGCATTCGTGCGGCGCGCCGGCGAGCTCGCGGCCCGTGACGCGGGCGATCTTCTTCAGCTCTTCCATCAGGTTGACCTTGGTCTGAAGGCGGCCCGCCGTATCGATCAAAACCGTCGGAACGTTGCGTGCAACGGCCGCCTTGACCGCGTCGAAGGCCACGGCGGCGGGGTCGGAGCCCTGGTTCTGCCGGATCAGTTCGGCGCCGACGCGTTCGCACCAGACTTCGAGCTGCTCGATAGCGGCGGCGCGGAAGGTATCGGATGCCGCGACAATAACCGTGCCGCGCTCGGCCTTCATCCGCGCCGCCAGCTTGGCCACGGTTGTCGTTTTGCCCGCTCCGTTGACTCCGGCGAGTATCACCACCAGCGGCCCCTCGACGGGGATGTTGAGCGGACGTTCCGCCGCATCGAGCATCCGCACGATTTCGTTCTTCAGCGCATCGCGTATCGCGTCGGGGCGAGTGCCGTCGTTGACCTGGACGCGTACCGCTTCGACCAGCTTGAGACTCGCTTGCACGCCGACGTCGGCGGCGATTAGCGCCTCCTCGAGACCTTCGCAGATATCGTCGATTTTTGCGCTGCCGGTTATCGCGGCCCGGATACGCGCGAGCAGATTCTCGCGCGTGCGGCGCAATCCCAGGCCAATTCGAGAGGGCGGCTTCGCCGGCACCGCGGGGGCCGGAACGGCTTCCTCTGGAGCCGCAGGCTCTTCGGTCATCGCGGCGGGCGCAGGTTCGGCCTTTACTTCCGCCGGCTCGACGCGTTCGCGCTTTGGAGCGGCCTCGGGCGTCTGCCCGGCCGGCGCCGCCGGAGGAGCCTCCGCATCCCGGGCCGGCTGCGCGACCGGAGCCTGCTCCACCTCGGGCTTCGGCTGAGATGGCCGCGGGGCCGGGGCCTTGTGCGCCGCGGGCATGGGCGCGGGTTGCGCAGGCGGCCGCTTCGCGGGCGCGGGTTTCGCGCGCAGCGCGCGCGGCGCCTCCTCGGCGGCGCGCCCCAGCTCATCGGCCCTTCTTCGTTTACGCGCGCTGAACTCGATCAGCATCGCGACCACGAACAGCACAACCTGGCTTGCGACTACGATCAGGACGAGACGGTCGATGAGCGAGATGCGGGCGAGAATTTCGGCCGGACTTAAGTGCTCGAGCGACGCGAGCCCGGCGAGCATCGCTGCGACGAAGGCCGAGAGCCGGCCAACAATCTGGTGTATATAGTCGGGCACGCGGAGCGCGATCCTCGAGGGAAAATTTCAGAGCCGCACCCGCCATCGCGCCGCGCGATTTTGATATCGCGCGTTTTCGACGCCGGACGCCGAGCGTTTCACACAATAACAAGACCGGCGCGGGATCGGAACCGAAACCCTTGCGACGTTTTAGACTCGAGCTTGCGCTCCAAGCGCAGCAGCGCGGCGCGGTTCGCCGCCCGCGAACCGAACGCTACGCGGCGCGCGGAATTGCGAGCGAGATCAGCCGCGAGATTCCCGGCCGCTCCATCGTGACCCCGTGGATATGGTCGGCGCGCTGCATCGTGCGCTGATTGTGCGTGATCACGATGAACTGCGAGCGGCCCTTGAGCTCGCCGACCAGACCCGTAAACGCGGCGAGGCTGAATTCGTCGAGCGGCGCGTCAACCTCGTCCATCACGCAGAACGGGCTCGGATTGAGCAGGAAGAGCGAAAAGATCAGCGCCATCGCGCACAGCGCCTTCTCACCGCCCGAGAGCAGCCCAATCTCCTTGACCTTCTTGCCTGGCGGCTGAACGAGGATATTGACGCCCGCCTCCAGCACGTCGTCGGCAGGCATCAGCTCGAGCCGGCCTTTGCCGCCGCGGAGCAGCTTGGGGAAAAGCTCGGCAAAGTTGCGCGCCGCGCCTTCGAAGGTCTCGCTGAAGCGCCGGCGGGCCTCGCGGTTGAGCTTCTGGATCGTATGGGTAAGGTCTTTGACCGCCGCCTCGAGGTCGGTGCGCTCGGCGGTGAGCACGCCGGAGCGCTCTTCCAGTTCCTTGACCTCGCTCTCGGCCGCGAGATTGACCTCGCCCAGCCGCTCGACCTTCAGGCGCAACTCGGCGAGACGCGCCTCGTCGGCCACCGCGTCCCGATCGGCGAGCGCCGACTTAAGTTCCTCTTCGACCGCGGCGAACTCGACCTGGAATTTTTCGGCAAAGGTGCGGGCCAGTTCCTGGGCAAGCGTGCGCGCGCGCTCGCATCCGAGCGCGCATTCCATCGCCTCGCGCTCAAGCGTCTCGGCCCGGCTGCGGGTCTCGGCCAACTCGGCGCGCAGCTGCCGGAGCGATTCTTCAGCGGCCTCGCACGCAAGCCGCAGCTCCGCGGTCGCGGCGTCGAGTTCTCTTTCGCGCACGCGCGAGGCCTCGGCCTGCGCCGCCAGCTGATCGAGTTCGCGCACCAGTTCGACGCGTTCGTCGCCAAGCCGCGCGAGCGCCGCGCGGTCCTTGCCGATCTGCGCTTCAAGCTCGTCGGCGCGGCGGCGCAGATGCCCCAGTTCCTGTTCGATTGCGCCCAGGCGCGCGCGGCGCGCCTCGACCCTGGAAGCCGCCTCGAGCATCGCGGCGGCACGCTCCTCGGCGTGCGCCTTGCGCTCGGCCATCTCGGCGCGGAGCGCAAAGAGGCGCTCGCGCCCGGCCGCTTCGCCGTGGGCAAGCTCTTCGAGCCGCGCGTTGGCCTCCGCGATGAGCCGGGCGATTTCCGCAAGGCGCGCGCCGGCCTGCTCATGCTGACCGTGCGCCGCCGCGGCCTCGCTTTCAGCCCGTTCCAGGGCGCTTCTCCGCTCGCCCATCGCGCGCTCGGCCTGCGAAAGCGCGTCGCGCGCTTCGCCGAGTTCTCGATACGCATTTTCCACCACGGCGCGCGCTGCTTCGAAGGCCGCGCGCAGCGCCGCGGCTTCGCCTTCGGCCTGCTCGACTTTAGCCGCGGCTTCCTCGAGCGCTGGAACGTCGGGCGCGGCGGCCGTCTCCGCGGCGTCATCCGCGGCGGCGGTGCTGCCGCCGGCGATCACCTTGCCGGGCTCGACCAGGTCGCCCTCGCGCGTGACGAAGAGCGTGCCGTGCCCGTTCAGATTCGACGCCGCCAGGGCGGAGCGCAGATCGTCGGCGACGATCACGTGGCCGAGCATCGCCTCGGCGACATCGCGAAAGCGCGGTTCGACTTCGAGCATGTCGAGCAGCCGGCCGGCGATTCCGGGCGCCTCGATCGGCGGATGGGAAGTGACCGGGCCGGGGTCGGGGATGAAGCTCAGGCGCCCGGCGTGGGATTCTTTCAGAATTTCGATTGCGCGGAGCGCGAGGCTCGGCGAATCCACGATGACCGCCTCGGCTTCGCCGCCGAGCACGGCGCCGAGCGCCGCGCGCATCGCGGCCGGCGCGCGCAGGACCTCGGCCAGCATCGCGGGGCGTTCGGGCGGGCGGTCGCCGTTGAGCGAATCGAGCACGACGCGCAGGCGCTCGGCGGCGCCGCCGCCTGCCGTGCGCGCCGCGCGCTCTGCACGCGCGCGGGCGGCGCTCAGCGACTCGCGCAGCAGCGCCAGGCGCGCCGCGCCGGCGTCGAGCGCCGTGCGGGCCTCGCGCTCGCGCTCGGCGGCCGCTTTGCCGCGGCTCTCGCGTTCGGCGAGCTCGGCGCGGCGGGCGGCGAGCTCGCCGTCCGCCGCGCCAAGCGCCGCGCGGGCGGCGTCTAGCGCCGCGCCGAGCGCCGGGATGCGTTCGGCGGCAGCGTAGAGGCGTTGTTCGAGTTCGGCGCGCTCGCCGCCGAGCGCGCCGAGACGGCCGCGAAGCGCGGCCGCTTCGCGCATCAGCTCGGCGATCTCGTCGCGCGCGTCTTCGCCGCGGCGCTCGGTCTCGCCGAGCGCGGCCGCGGCGGCGTTATGGCCCTCGCGGAGCGCGGCGAGCGCCGGCTCGCCGCCGTCGTCCTCGTTGCGCTCACGCGCAAGGCGCGCGCCGGCTTCCGCGCGCGCCGCGCGCGCCGCGGTCGCCTTGGCCGCGAGATCCTCGAGCCGCGCCGCAAGCTCAGGCGCGGCCGCGTCGGCCGCGCCGAGGCGGCGTTCGAGGAACTCCCCCGTATGGCCGCGCTGGTCGGCGGCGGCGCGCAGGTTATCCAGCTCGCGCCCAAGGCCGGTCAGACGATCGCGCTCGGCCGCGAGCCGCGATGAGGCTTCGTCGGTCTGCGATTGGAGCTGAGCGAGCGCCTCGCGCGTCCGCGCGCGCTCGGCGTCGAGCTCGGCCGAGAGCGCGCGGCTTTCTTCGAGACGGGCGCGCTCTTCGAGCAGCCGGCGCGCCGCGGTCAGCCGCTCCAGTTCGGCCAATTCGACGCGGATGGCCTTGTAGGCTTCGGCCTTTTTGGCCTGGCGGCGAGCGAACGCCAACTGGCGTTCGATTTCGGCCACCACGTCGTCGACGCGGGCGAGATTTTCGCGCACGCGCTCGAGTTTGCGCTCGCTCATCTCGCGCCGTCCCTTGAAGAGCGAAAGCCCCGCCGCCTCTTCGATCATGCCGCGCAGCTCGGCCGGCTTGGACTGGATGATTTCCTCGATCCGGCCCTGCTCGATCAACGCGTAGCCGCGGCTATGAATTTGCGCCGCCATGAAGAACTCGGTGATGTCTTTCAGACGGCAGGGAATCTTATTGATGAGATATTCGGATTCGCCCGAGCGATAGACGCGGCGCGTGACGCATACTTCGCTCAACGCGGCGTATGGCTCGGGCAGTGCGGTGCTTTCGTCGGCTTCAAGCAGCAGCGAGACCTCGGCCATCCCTGCGGCCGGGTTCGAATCGTTGCCGGCGTAAATCAGGTCTTCGGCGCTTTTGCCGCGAAGCCGCGTCGGCGCCTGCTCGCCCAGCACCCAGCTAATCGCGTCCACCACGTTCGACTTGCCGCAGCCATTGGGGCCGACGACCGCCGTAATCCCGGGTGCGAAGCCGACACTGGTCGGTTCCAGGAACGACTTGAAGCCTACTAAGTCAAGGCTTTTAAGACGCATACCATCACCGCCTCCACCTCACCACATCCGCGACCAACCTTAGCCCAAAGCGCCAAGCCATGAAACCGCCCGCGGCGTGTCGTATCCCCTAGGCGCAGAGCGGGCTGTGGATATCGTGTGAAATTAGGCGGAGCGCAATTGAGACGCTGCTAGCGGCGAAAATTAGTGTCTACTCTTGCAGCTCGGTGTTCCAGTACGCGCTGTCCACCGCCGTCAGGTACGGCATCCATTCGCGATAGCGCTTGAGGCTGAACATCTCGGCGCTGAACGGCGTCCAGTGCGGACGCGTCGGCTTGCGCACGAGCGCCATCCGCGCCTCCTCCGGCGTGCGGCCGCCCTTGCGCCGATTGCAGTTATGGCAAGAGCAGACGATGTTTTCCCAGGTCGAAAGCCCGCCGCGCGAGCGCGGCAGGACGTGATCGAGGTTAAGTTCGGTGCGCGCGAAGCGCCGTCCGCAGTACTGACAGGTGTTGTTGTCGCGGGCGAAGATGTTGAAGCGCGAAAAGCGCACGTGGCGGCGCGGCACCCGCTCATAGGCGGTCAGCAGCAGCACCCGCGGCACCCGCACGATACCGCCGACGATACCCAGGCGCTCGTGATGGGTCTCGATCGCGAGGTCGCGCCAGCTGGCGAAATCGAACGTGCGATACTGCTCGTCAACCGCGCGCGCCACCCCCTGGTAGAGCAAGGCGAAGGCGCGCTTGACCGAAGTGACGTGGACGGGCAGGTAGGAACGGTTGAGGATCAGTACCTTGCTGTTGAGCAGGGCCATCCCCGAAGGACGCAGCGCCAAGGTGTCGATCGCTGCAGACATCACAAAACGACTATCGGCACCCGAGAACCAAGTCAAGGCGACAGGCGCAGCGCAGAACGTGTTTATGCTCCGCGCCGATGCGCCTTGCAGACTCACGATCCGCTCCGTATGATTCGCATTAAGCCCCCAAATGGCATACTCAATCGGTGGAGCAATCAGCGACGAAACCGCAGCAGCGCCTGCACTCAAACCGCCGCGAAGCTGCCGGGCGGTTCACAGGCGACGCGTGCGGCGCACCGGGCGTCGCCGTCCCGCTTGACCAGCCTCCCCGTCCCTCGTCCGCGGGTCTCTCGTGAAACGTGAAATTGTGATTAACGCGAGCGCGCTTGAAGTGCGCGTCGCGCTGCTCGAAGACGGCTCGCTCACCGAGCTCTATCTCGAACGCCAGCAGCATCGCGGCCTTGCCGGCAACATCTATAAGGGCAAGGTCACGCGGGTGTTGCCCGGGATGCAGGCCGCGTTCGTCGATATCGGCCTGGAAAAGGCCGGCTTTCTGCACGTCTCGGATTTTCACGACGACGTGCAGACCGTAGGTTCGATCGCCGAGGTGATCGGCGAGGAGGTCGAGACCTATCCGGTTGACGATGAGCGCGTCGAAGAATCCGAAGCGCCGGGAGAGCCGCAAGACCTACACGACCCACATAACCTACATGACTTGGATGACCTGCATGACCTGCAGGAGTTGGCGGAGGAGGAGGTTCGGCGGGAGAACGGCGACCGCAAGCGAGCGTTGCCGGAAAGCGCCGACCGGGTGAGCGGCGGGCCGGCGAATGTCAGGGCGGAGAACGTCGAAGCAGACCGGGAAGGCGTTGAACCCGGCATCGGCGAGCGGGCCGCGGAGCGCGTCGAGGGCGAAGCGGCTGGGGCCTCGCCCGAGGGCGCAAGCGAAGAGCCCCCGCCGGGCACCAAGCTCCGGCGCCGCCGGCGCAGACGCGGCGGCAAGGCGCACAAGCGCCGGCGCCCGCGCGTGCACGAGCAGCGAAGCCGGCTGCCGATCGAGCAGCAACTGCGCCGCAATCAGGAGATCATCGTGCAGATCGCCAAGGAGCCGATGGGCACCAAGGGCGCGCGGCTGACCTCTTCGATTTCGCTCCCGGGGCGCCATCTGGTGTACATGCCGACGAGCGGCCACGTCGGCGTTTCGCGGCGGATCGGGAGCGCCGAGGAGCGCGCGCGGCTGCGTGCGGCGGTCAAGGAACTCGGCCGCGTGCAGGGCGGGTTTATCGTGCGCACGGCGTGCGAAGGGGTGAGCAAGCGCGAAATCCAGCGCGACGCGAATTTCCTTACGCGGCTGTGGGCTTCGATCCTGGCCAAGAGCGAGAGCAGCCCGCCGGCCTCGATCCTGTACAGCGACCTCGACGTCGCGCTGCGCACGGTGCGCGATCTCTTCTCCAGCGAGATCGACAAGCTCTGGTGCGACGATCCTGAGACCTTCGAGCGCATCGCGCAGTTCGTGCAGCACTATATGCCGCGCCTGCGCTCGCGGCTCAGCCTGCATCAGGGCGCCGGGCCGATTTTCGACCACTTCAAGATCGAGCCGCAGATCGAGCGCGCGCTCGAGCGCAAGGTCTGGCTGAAGTCCGGCGGCTACCTGGTTTTCGATCAGGCCGAGGCGCTCACCGCGATCGACGTCAATACCGGACGCTTCGTCGGCAAGAGCAACCAGGACGAGACGGTGCTGCGCACCAATCTCGAAGCGGTCGAAGAGGTGGTCAAGCAGCTGCGCCTGCGCAATATCGGCGGGATCATCATCGTCGATTTCATCGATATGTCACGCGAGGCCGACCGCAAGAAGGTCAGCGACGCGCTGCGCGAGGCGCAGCGCCGCGACAAGGCGCGCACCTCGGCGCTCAAAATTTCCGAACTCGGGCTGGTCCAGATGACGCGCAAGCGCACGCGGGAAAGCCTCGAGGAATTGCTCACCGACCCATGTCCGCATTGCGAGGGCCGCCGGGTGGTCAAGTCCGTGCCGACGCTCGCCGCCGAGGTCCTGCGCGGAGTCCATCGCGAGGCTCGCCGCCGCAGCGGCGACGACATGCTGCTGGTCAAGGTCCATCCCGCCGTTGCGCGCTATCTTTACGATCACGGCGCGCACGACCTCGAGGAGCTGGAGCGCCGGGTGGGGATCAAAATCGTGCTGCGCGCGATGGAAAGTCTCGAGCCGGGGAGCTTCGAGCTGAGCCTGGTGCCCGCCGCAGCCTGAGCGCTCTCCGTCTCAGCCAGAATCTTCCGGTGCCGGCGAACTGACGCATCCGCCTGGGCTGCGGAAATCCGCAAGACTTAACCCGGCAACCTGCATACGATCGCGCCATCCGGCGGCGGATTTCGATCGCCGACGCGAAACCCTGCAAAGGAGTAGTTCCAACGATGAAACTCTACGCGTTTCCCCCGTCACCCAGAACGATGAAGATTGTCGCTCTCGCCGACCATCTGCAGATCGAATGCGAAACCCGCCTGGTCGATCTGACCAAGGGCGACCAGATGAAGCCCGACTTCACCGCGCTCAACCCCAATCAGCGGATGCCCGTGCTCGAAGACGACGGATTCGTGCTGTGGGAGTCCAACGCGATTCTCCAGTACCTGGCGATGACCAAGCCGGCCGGCGCGGCCCTGTGGCCGTCCGACGCGCGGCGCCAGGCCGACGTCGGGCGATGGATGTTCTGGGAGGGAGCGCATTGGGCGCCCGCGTGCGGAACGCTCGCGTTCGAGCGTGTGGTCAAGGGAATCCTGGGGCAGGGCGGCCCGGACCCGGCGGTGGTCGCCAAGGGCGAGCAGGAATTCAAGCGAGTCGGCGGAATTCTCAACAACGCGCTGCGCGGGCGCAAGTGGCTTACGGGCAACGATCTGACGCTCGCGGATTTTTCGGTCGGGCCGTGGATGGGGCTCGCGCAGATGGCGCAGTATCCGGTAGCTGGGTTGACCGAGATCGCGCGCTGGTGGGAGGGCTTCGCCGCGCTGCCCGGGATGAAGAAGGCGCTCGCACCGCTGCAGCAGAGATAGGCGCGCGACGATACTGTCGAACAAAGAGCCGGACGCGCCGATCGCGTCCGGCTTTTTTTAGGCTCCGGGCTTTCCTTGCGCTACGAGGGTTCGACCGTGGCGGCGGCGACCATCGCGGCTGCACTCTGAATCTGGCCGAAATGAATCTTGCCGAGGTCGAATTCCTCCAGCGCCTTGATCAGACCGTTCAGCGCGGTGCGGCAGGCGGGCAGATTCTTGCGCGCGCGGCTTAGCGGATTGCATCGCGCGGCGATGTAATTCTTGAGGTACGGATGGGTGAGCCCGCGTTTCTTGCCGCGCGCGACCAGCGCGGTCAGCACCTCGTCGGCGCGCGCGACCAGCGCGGCCCGCTCCTCGCGCTCCTCGGCGGCCTCGCGCAGCGGCTTCGCGAGAAAGCCGTCGACGCGGCTTAGGAGCGGCGCGTAAACGCCGCCCGAAAAGCGCTTCACCCGGTCGTACAGGATGCCGAGCGTGATGAAGTGGGCGCGCTCGAACTCGAAGGCGAAGTCCTTTTCGAGCGCACGCGGCGCCGCCTCCAGCCGTGCGCGATACATCCTGATGACTTCGAGTGCCTTGTCCTTCAGGTTGTGCGCCTTCTCGGTGTTGAGCGCGAGAATCTGATAGGCGAGCTCGGTTTCCGGAATCACAATCGCCGGAATCGTCTTTGCCCCGAGCCTGGTCGCGGCGGCGCGGCGATGGTTGCCGTTGGGGGTCCAATAGCCGCCGTCGGCGCGCACCGCGACCACCGGTTCGGTGAAGCGGCGCAGCTTCTTCATCACTTCGCCGAGGCGCTTCATATGCGCCGGGCTCAGATCGCGCTGGAACGGCGTTCCCTGGAGCATCGCGGCCGGCACCAGCGCGAAAATCTGCCAATGCGCGCCGATCGGCTCCTGGTAGGCGGCGAGCGCCGCGCCGCCGTCCGCTTCGATCGCGGCGGCGAGCTCGTCGATCGCGGACGGCCGCTTCGCGCCGCGCGGGAAAGTGGTTATTTCGTGATGCTCCGCCATCGCCGGTGACTATTTCCTCGGCGCCGCCGACTATTCATCTAACATCGTCAAGCGGAGATCGTCAGTTCGCGCCGAGGCCGCGCACGGCCGGCATCACCTTCGCCGCGAAGCGTTCCATCGTCGCCATCACGTCGCGATGCGGTATCAGGCCGCCCGCGTTGAACCAGCACACGAGTTGATCGATCCGGCTGTGTTGGTAAACCTCGTTGATGCGCGCGATGCATTCCGCGGGCGATCCGTAAACCGCCATCGTCTCCTCGACTATCTCGTAAGTCATCGCGGCCGCCCGCTCGCGCACCTGTTCGAGATAGGCGTAGGAGCCCTCGTACTGGCCGCGTCCGCCGGCCACCGCCTGCTCGCCGATAGTGCGGAAGTAGTGGAGCAGGCTCCGCTCCGCTTCGGCGCGCGCGGCGGCGCGGCTTTCATGCGGACAGGCGAAGAAGAGCGCGGCGACGTCGCCCCGATGATCGGAGCGCGCGCCCGTCTTGAGCGCCGCGCGATAGGCGCGGATGTGATCATAGAAGCCGGGCACCGGGTTAATCGGCGAGGCGACCAGGACGTCGTAGCCCTTGCGCCCGGCGAACTCCGCGGTTTCGGCGCTGTTCGCGGCGATCCGGATCGGCGGATGCGGCTTCTGGAGCGGGCGCGGCTCGACCGCGATATCGGCGACCTGGTAGAAGCGGCCGTCGTAAGTGACCCGATCCGCGGTCCACGCGCGCACGATTATCTCCAGCGCTTCCTCGAAGCGCTCGCGGCTTTCGTCGCGCGGCACCCCAAACCCCTGGAAGTGCACGGCGATCGTCCCGCGTCCGGCGCCATATTCCAGCCGCCCGCCGGTCAACAGGTCGGCGGTGGCCGCTTCCTCGGCGGCGCGCAGCGGATGATGGAACGGGAGCAGCGTCACCGCGGTGCCGAGCCGGATGCGCCGTGTGCGCTCGGCCGCGGCGACCGCGACCATCAGCGGCGACGGCATGATCGAAAAGTTTTTGAAGAAGTGCAGCTCGGCCATCCACGCGACGTCGAAGCCGAGTTGGTCGGCGAGCACGATCTGTTCGAGCGTCTCCTGATAGCGGACCGGCTCGGATTGCTCCGCCGTGCAGGGTAGCTGATAGAAGAGGCCGAACTTCACCGTCGTGCTCCTTTGGGCTCGGGCGTCGCGGACTGACTGCTTCATGGCACACCGCTCGCCTCCCCGGCAACCCGAATCCGCGGCGCGCTGCGCATGGGAGGCGCGCCTGCTATGCTGGCCCAAGGTCAAGGGGACAGATGGGGAAGATCGACCTCGACGACGTGCTGCGGCTCGCGCGGATGAGCGAAGAGGATCTGCACTTGCTGGTCGCGCGCCTTGAGTATTACCCTTCCGACGCGCCGGCGCACTCGCCGCTGCCGCGCGACCTGATGCTGCTCGACATCGCGATCAATCTGCGCGCGATCTCGCTCAAGGGCGGTCCGATGAGCGCCGAGCCCGAGTGGCTGCAACTCGCCAACCGGCCCGAACTGCGCGAGCCGGCCCATCTGGTCAACGAAATCTCGGGCTCCAGCATGACACTCGGCGTGCGCGTGCGCCGCTGAGCGTCGCGCCGCGGGCGGAGAGCGGCCGCACCGCCAATCGGTCTTATCTATAGCTTACGATCTCGAGCAGATTGCCGTCGGGGTCGAGGAAATAGAGGCAATCGTGATCGCCCCAATCGATCGGCTCGGCGCTCTCGACGCCGGCCTCGCCGAGGCGCTCCTTGGCGGCAGCGAAATCGGCGCGGCCGACGCGAAACGCATGATGGCCGCGGCCGAGCGGATGCGCGATGCGCGCCTTGCGTTCCGCCGCCGCTATGGGCGCGCGCGCAACCCGAAACAGCGCCAGGTTCTGTCCCCCGCAATCCAGCAGCACCTGGTCGCCGAGACGGGTGACGACGCCGAGTCCGAGGACGTCGACGTAAAAGCGCTCGGCGCGCGCCAGGTCGCCGACCTCGATTCCGAAATGGTCGAGCCGCTCGAGTTTCATTTATGACGATTATACTCCCGCGCCTCGCCGGAGAGAGATCGAAAGGTCCGTCGCAGAAAGGGCGCTCACCCGAGATCGCGCAGCAGCACGCCGGTCAGATATTCGCCCTCCGGATGGCCGAGCAACACGGGATGGTCGGCGCCGGGGCCGAGCCGCGCAAGCAGCCGCATCCGGCGGCGCCCCGAGCGCCCCTCGGCGATCCGCACCGCGCGGACGAAGTCCTCGCCGCAAAAGTGCGACGAACAACTGAACGTCATCAGGAAGCCGCCCGGAGCGAGCGCGCCGAGCGCAAGCGCATTGAGTTCGACGTATAGGTGCTCGGCACGCCGCGCGTCGGCGCGACTGCGCGCGAAGGGCGGCGGGTCGAGGACGATCAGATCGAACGGATCGAGACGCTCGCCGCCGCCGCTCAGAAGCTCGCCCGCTTCGCCGTGAACGAAGCGGACGGCGCTCGCCGGATATCCGTTGAGCTCGAGATTGCGCCGGGCGCGCTCGAGCGCGTGTGCGGAAGTGTCAACGGCGACGACTTCGCGCGCGCCGCCCTTGATTGCGTTCAAGGCGAAGCCACCGGTATGGCAGCACAGGTCGAGCATCCGCGCGCCCGCGGCGAGCGCTCCGAGCCGCGCGCGATTTTCGCGCTGATCGAGAAACGCGCCGGTCTTCTGGCCGCGCTCGAGATCGACCGTCATCCGGATGCCGTTTTCGCGCACCGCCGCTTCACCCGCGGGCGCGCCCACGATCGCGCCGACGCGGTCTTCGAGCCCTTCCTGCCGGCGCACGGCGCCCTGGCTGCGCTCGAAAATCATCCGCGGCGAGATTGCGGCCTTCAGATGCTCGACGATCTCATCGCGCATCCGCTCGGCGCCCGCCGTCAGCAACTGCATCACCGCGGCGTCGCCGTAGCGATCCACGACCACGCCCGAGAGGCCGTCGCCGTCGCCGTTGAGCAGCCGGTAACAGTCCGTATCCCCATCGACGACGCGCTCGCGGAGCTTGAGCGCGCGTTCGATGCGCCAGCGGACGATTTCCGCGGGGCCGGGCTCGCCGCCAAGCGCGAGCATCCGCACCGCGATCGTGGTCGCGGAATTGTAATAGCCGTGGCCGAGCGTCGCGCCGGCCGCGTCGAGCACCCATACGCGGGCGCCGGGTTCGATCGCGGCGGGCTCGACGCGATCGATGGCCTGCGAGAAGACCCAGGGATTGCCGCCGCGAACCGGCCCGTCGCGGCCCTTTTTGAGGAAGACCCGCGCCGCCGCTTTCGCCGCGCCGTCCGGCAAGGGGAGCTTCAAAATTTCAACTGTCCGCGGAAGACGGCCATCGCGGCTCGCCCGCGCGGCGGAAGGCGCCGCTGCGCCCGCCGGACTTTCCGACCAGCCGGATCGCGTCGATCGTCATCGCGCGGTCGCTCGCCTTGGCCATGTCGTAAATCGTAAGCGCCGCGGCGCTCAGCGCCACCAGCGCCTCCATCTCCACGCCGGTGCGCGACGTGGTCGCCGCGCGGGCCTGGATATGAAGCGTCGCGGCGGACGGGTCGGGGCGAAATTCGATCTCGACGACCTCGAGCGGAATCTGATGGCAGAGCGGAATCAACTCGTGGGTGCGCTTGGCCGCCATGATTCCGGCAAGGCGCGCGGCGGCGAGCGCCTCGCCCTTCTTGAGCCGCCCGCCGATGATTGCGTCCAGCGTCGCCGGTTCCATCCTGACCGCACCGCGCGCCAGCGCCTCCCGCCGCGTCACCGGCTTTTCGCCGACATCGACCATCCGCACGCGGCCGCGGCGGTCGAGATGCGTAAGCGCGGCGCGCGTGGCGGAGTCGCGAGGCTTGGCGGTCGGCTTCTTGCGCGGCATCTTCTTGCGCGGCATCGTGGGCGGCGACTAAGAGCTTATGTTGACGCGATGCGCCGACACAATAAAGCGCTAGAATAACCTACGGGCGCGCGATTCCTTTCCCGGATCGCGCGAAGCGAAAGATACATGGCAGATGAAACTTATAGAGTCGTAATTCTCGGTTCCGGTCCGGCGGGACTTACCGCCGCGCTTTACACGGCGCGCGCCAACCTCGCGCCGATGCTGATCGAGGGCGCTCAACCCGGCGGCCAACTCACCATCACCACCGAGGTCGAAAACTATCCCGGCTTCGAAAATGGAATACAGGGTCCCGAGATGATGGAGGTCTTCCGGCGCCAGGCCGAGCGCTTCGGCACGAAGTTCAGGATCGGCGAAGTGACCGCGGTCGATCTGCGCCGGCGCCCGTTCGGCGTGAGCGTCAACGGTGCAACGATCCGCGCCGAGGCGCTCATCATCGCGACCGGCGCGTCGGCCAAGCTGCTCGAGATCGAATCCGAAAAGCGGCTGATGGGTTACGGCGTGAGCGCGTGCGCGACGTGCGACGGCGCGTTTTTCAGAAACAAGGAGGCGGTGGTGGTGGGCGGCGGCGACACCGCGATGGAAGAGGCGACGTTTCTCACGCGCTTTTGTTCCAAGGTGACGATCGTGCATCGGCGCGACGCCCTGCGCGCCTCCAAGATCATGCAGGACCGCGCCGCCGCCAATCCGAAAATCGCCTTCGTCTGGAACTCCGTGGTCGAGGAAATCTTCGGCGAGCAGAAGACCGGCGTAAGCAGCGTGCGGCTGCGCGACGTAAATTCCGGCGCCGCGAGCGATTTTCGCACCGACGCCGTGTTCGTCGCGATCGGCCATCAGCCGAACACGCAGCTGTTTGCGGGCCAGCTCGAGATGGACGAGGTCGGCTACCTCAAGGTCCGCGCCGGATCGACCTGCACCAACATCGATGGCGTCTTCGCGGCCGGCGACGTTGCCGACAAAGTTTATCGCCAGGCGGTGACCGCGGCGGGCACCGGATGCATGGCGGCGATCGACGCGGAGCGCTGGCTCGAAGCGCACGAGATGCCGTGAATCCTGCGTAGGCGGCGGGCAGAGGAGCGGTGACGGAGGCGCGCAGTACGCAGGCACATCGGCAGATCGGATGACGACCCTGGGGCGCAGGTTCCTGCTCGCGATCGGCGGGATCGTGTTCCTCACGATCGGCGGCACCGCCGGCTACATGGCGATCGAACGCATGTCCGCGCTCGATGCGCTCTACATGACGGTCATCACCATCTCCACCGTCGGCTACGAGGAAGTGAAGCACCTCGATACGGCAGGGCGGATCTTCACGATGGGGCTGATCGTGGTCGGCGTCGGCACCGCATTCTATCTCTTCGCCGCCATCACCCAGTTCGTGGTCGAGGGCCAGTTTCGCGAAATGGTCGGGAGGGTTGCGATGAAGCGCAAGATCGAACAACTCGAGGGCCACATCGTGATTTGCGGTTTCGGCCGGATGGGCCGCGTGGTCGCCGACGAAATCACGCGCGGCGGCGGCCAGGTGGTGGCGATCGAGCGCGATCCGGCGCGCGAGCCCGATCTGGTGGCGCAGAATCTGCTCTACGTGATCGGCTCCGCGCTCGAGGACCGGGTGCTGGAAGAGGCGGGCGTGCGGCGGGCGCGCGCGATCGTCGCGGCGACCGCCTCCGACGCCGACAACGTTTACATCACGCTCTCGGCGCGCGCGATGAACCAGAAGATTCTCATCCACGCGCGCGGCGAATCGGAAGGCGGACTGCAGCGCTTGCGGATGGCGGGCGCCGACCAGGCGATTTCGGCCTACCAATGGGGCGGGCTGCGTCTTGCGGCGAGCATCATGCGCCCGTCGGTCGTCGATTTCCTCGAGCTGTCGTTTCCGGGGCGCGGCGCCGAGGTCGATTTGGAGGAAATCCACGTTGCCGAGGGCAGTGCGCTCGTCGGCCAGACGATTTCCGCCGTCGAGCAGAGCTCCTCGCGGCTGCGGATCGTCGCGCTCAAGCGCGGAAGCGATCCGAGCACGTTGATTCCCGATCCCGCAACGCGCATCGAGACCGGCGACTTCCTGGTCGCGATCGGTGACCGCGATATCTTGCGCCGTCTGGTCTAGCGCCGGCGTTTCCTTTGAATCATGAACCCCATCCTGCCAAGATTTGGCTAAATGGAGGGTGGAGATGGAACTTCGCCTGAGCCGCGCAAGCCGACCGGCGAGTTGAAGGCGCCCACCGGCGATCTTGGCCCGGCTGCCGCGAGCGCCCCGCCGCGCCGCTGGCGCCGCGTCGATATCCGGGTCACCGAACTTATCGTTTTCCTGGTCGCGGTGGTGGGCGCGGTTGCGCTCGGACTGGGAATCACCCAGTACTTCACCGAACATCCGTACACGCTTGCCTATTTGATCGCGTATGCCGGGTTTCGTTTGGCCGACGTGATGGTGCGCGAGGATTTCGAACCGGTGCCCGATACGGCGGGGCTCTCGGGATCGATCCTGCGCCAGTTGCCGGTGCTGCTGGTGTTCGCGGCGGCGCCGTTCGAGCGCACTTACATTTACGGCGGCGAAGTCGCGCGCTGGATGCAGGCGACGGGCCTGCTGATGGAGTTGATTGGTCTCTGGCTGGCCCTCGGCGCGCGTATCCAGCTCGGCTTTTTCAGCTCGACGCCCGAGACCGGCAGCCCGCGCTCGCTGGTGCGCAACGGCCTCTACGGCCGGATACGCCATCCGATCTGGCTCGGCGAGTTCCTGGTGGTCTTCGCGTGGACGCTCGAGTTCGGCGCGCCGTTAAGCGCCGGGCTGACGCTCGCATTCGGAATCGTGATGGGCCGGATACGCGCGGCGGGCGAAGAGGCCGAGATGCTCGCGCTGTTCGGCGATCCGTACGTGCGCTATTTGCACGACTCCGAATGTTTTATCCCCGGCATCTGGTAAGCCCTAGCGCAGCATCACCGACGCCGGCGCAAGCGCGCGCTCGACCGCGGCGACGAAATCCTCGGTCGGCGCAACGCGATAGCCGTCGCCGAGCAGAAAGATCGCCTCGTGCGACTCGTCAAGCCCAAGATGCAGATAGGTGATCGCGCGCCCGCCGTGGCGCCCGAGCACCGCCTTCAGCTCTTCCAGCGCGCCGTTGGCGAGGCGCTCGCGCGGGGCCGTGATGTGCACTTCGCGCACGGCGTCCACCAGCGCCGCGCCGAGCGGCCGCATCTCGTCCAGGATCACCTGCGCGCGCTCGTCGTCCACGTCCAGTTTGCCGCGCGCCACCACCGGCTCGTCGCCCATGATCAGAGCCTCGTGCTTCTGATAGGTCTCGGGCCACGCGATCACCTCGACCGCGCCCTCGCGATCTTCGAGCGAGAACGTCGCGTAGCGCTTGCCGGCCTTGTTGTTCTTGAGCTTGGCCGCCTGCACCACGCCGGCGACGCGCACCTGGCTGCCGTCAGGCAGCGAGGTCAGGTCCGCGGTCGAGACGCCGCCGAGCCGGCGCAGTTCGCGATCGAATTTGTCGAGCGGATGCGCGGTGATGTAGAAGCCGAGCGCCTCTTTCTCGTTGCGCAGCATCTCGCGCTGATCCCACTCGGCCACCGGATCGCGCGGCGGCGGCAGCGCCTGCGGGCGCGCGGCGGCGCCGAAGAGCCCATGCTGGCCCTTGGCGGCGTCGCTCTCGGCCTTCTGCGCGACCTTGAGCGCGTCCTCGGCTATCGCCATCAACTGCGCGCGTGAGGGCGCGATCGAATCGAATGCGCCGCACTTGACGAGCGCTTCGAGCACGCGTCGGTTGACGAGTTGGCTGCCGACGCGCAGGGAGAAATCCAGCAGGTCCTTGAACGGCCCGCCGCTCTGGCGCACCGCGATCATCGCCTCGGCGCTCTTGACGCCCACGCCGCGGATCGCGCCGAGCCCGAAACGGATCGCCTCGCCCGCAACGGTGAATTTCACTCCGCTGTGATTGACGTCGGGCGGCAGCAGGGGGATGCGCATCTCGCGCAGCGCGGCGATGTTCTTGTAGGACTTGTCGACGTCGTCCATGTCGAGCGACATCAGCGCCGCCATGAACTCGCGGGGATAGTGCGCCTTCAGGTAGGCGGTAGTGTAGGTGGTAAGCGCATAGGCCGCCGCGTGTGAGCGGTTGAAGCCGTAGGAGGCGAAGGTCTCGATCTTTTCGAAGATCGATTTGGCGAGCGTCTTGTCGATGCCGTTATGCTTCGCGCCGTCGAGAAAGCGCTCGCGCTCGCGCTCCATCTGCGCCTTGTTCTTCTTGCCCATCGCGGCGCGCAGGATGTCGGCTTCCTCCAGCGTGTAGCCGGCCAGCGCCTGCGCCGCGCGCATCACCTGCTCCTGGTAGATGATTACGCCGTAGGTGTCGCGCAGCACTGGCTCGAGCAGCGGATGGTCGTACTCGACCGGCTCCTTGCCGTGCTTGCGCTTGATGAACGGATCGACCATCCCGGAATCCAGGGTCCCCGGGCGGAAGAGCGAGATGGCCGCGATCACGTCCTCGAAATTCGAGGGCTTGAGCTCGGTCAGGAACCGGCGCATCCCCGACCCCTCCATCTGGAACACGCCGACCGTGTCGCCGCGCGCGAGCAGGCGGTAGCTGTCGGGATCGTCGAGTGGCAGGCGGTTCAGGTCGGGCGGCTCCTTGCCGCCGGCGCGCACCAGATTGAGCGTCTCGACGATCAGGGTGAGGTTCTTGAGCGCGAGGAAGTCGAACTTGATAAGCCCGATCTCCTCGACTCCCTTCATCGAGTACTGCGTAATCGCCATCGCGCCGTCGGTCCGCTCCTTGTCGGCGTAGAGCGGCACGACCTCGGTCAGCGGAACGTCCGAGATCACGACACCCGCCGCATGGCGCGAGGCGTGGCGCAAGAGCCCCTCGAGCTTGAAGGCGTATTCGAAGAGATCCGGATGGCTGTCGCGCTCGGCGCGCAGCCGCGGCTCCATCTCGAGCGCGGCGCTCAGCGGAAAATCGCGGCCCTGCTTGGGCGCGGGATAGAGCTTGACGATGCGGTCGGTTTCGGCAAACGACAGCCCGAGCACGCGGCCGACGTCGCGGATCGCCTGTTTGCCCTTGATCGTGCCGAAGGTGATGATCTGCGCGACGCGGTCGGCGCCGTATTTCCCGCGCACGTAGTTCAGCACCTCGTCGCGCCGCTCGAAGCAGAAGTCGACGTCGATATCGGGCATCGACTTGCGTCCCGGGTTGAGCCAGCGCTCGAACAGCAGCTTGTGCTCGATCGGATCGACCTCGGTTATGCGCAGCGCGTAGGAGACCAGGCTGCCGACCACCGAGCCGCGGCCGGGCCCGACCGGGATCCCCTGGCTGCGCGCGTAGTCGATAAAGTCGGCGACGATCAGCATGTAGCCGGAAAAGCCCATTTCGCGGATGACCGGCAATTCGCGCGCCAGCCGCTCGTAGTATGGCGCCTCCTCGAATTCGCCGCGGCGTGCGTGGAGTTCGGCAAGCCGCGCGCCGAGTCCCTCCCGCACCCGCGTTTCGAGCACCCGGTCGAGGTCGTCGGGCGGCGCGTCCTGGTAAACCGGGAAATGGAACTTGCCGAACTCGAACTCGAAATCGACCCGCCGCGCGATCTCCATCGTGTTGCGGAACTCTTCGGAATCGGCGCCGAACGTCTTCGCCATCTCCTCGGGCGTCTTGACGTAAAGCTCGTCGGTATCGAAGCGCCAGCGCGACTCGTCCGCGAGCGTCTTGCCGGTCTGGATGCACAGCAGCACTTCGTGAGCGCGGGCGTCGCCGCGATGCAGGTAGTGGCAATCGTTGGTCGCGACCAGCGGCAGCCCGGCAGTGCGGCCGATCTCGCGCAGCGCGTCGTTGAGCGGCGCGTGCAGGCGATTGTCCTGCAGCTCGAGGTAAAAGCGGTCCTTGAAAATGCGGGCGTAGCTTTCGGCGGCCTCGCGCGCCTTGTCCGCGCGCCCCGCACGCAGCCATCGCGCGACCTCGCCCGAGAGACATCCCGAGAGCGCAATGATGCCCTCGTTGAGCTCGGCGAGGATCTCCTTGTCGACGCGCGGTTTGTAGTAGAGCCCCTCCTGGTAGGCGGTGCTCAGCAGGCGGCAGAGGTTGCGGTAGCCGGTGCGCGAGGCGGCGAGCAGAATCAGATGAAAGTTGCCGCCGCCATCGAAGTCGTCGCTCTTGGGCGCCTGCGTGCGGTCGCTGCGCTTGCCCGGCGCGACGTAGGCCTCGCATCCGATGATCGGCTTGATCCCGTGGTGGACGGCTTTGCTGAAGAACTCGACCGCGCCGAACATGTTGCCGTGGTCGGTGATGGCCATCGCGGACATGCCCGAGGCGTGCGCGTGCTCGAGCAGCGGCTCAATCTTGTTGGCGCCGTCGAGCAGGCTGTACTGAGTGTGGACATGGAGATGGGCGAAGCTCATCGGGACGTAACCTCCTCCTCGCAGCAACAACCGCCGCCGCTGAGCAGAGGCTGCCGCGAAGAGGCGGCGGCCTCCGCTCCGCGGGTTCGCCAGCAGGCGGGCAAGTAACCGCGCGGCGTACATGCCGCGCGGATGCTCTCCCGTCTACGCTTTCCGGGGCCGCTTGCGCCGCCGACAAGGCGACCGGCGTGCGCGTGCGGCCGTCCCACCGGCAGGCCGTGAGCGTCAGCCCTTCTTGCCGCTCCCCTTTTCGGCGGGGGCGGCTTCCTTCGCGGCGCCCTTGGCGCCCGCTTCCGGAGCGGCCGCGGGCGCGGCTGCTGCACCTTCGGCAGCCGGGGCGCCTTCGGCCGGCACGCCTTCGGCCGCAGCAGCGGCGACCGGCGCTTCGGCGACGGTCGGCGGCAGCACGGTCACGACCGGATAGTCGGTGTCGAAGATCGGCTTGACGTTTGCGGCGAAGCTTATCGCCGAAATGTGAATCACGTCATGGATGTCGAGCGCGGTCACGTCGATCTCGACGACCTCGGGAATTTCGAGCGGCAGGCACTCGACCTCGACCTCGCGCACGAGCGGTCCCAGGATGCCGCCCTCGCCGACGCCGTGGGCCCGGCCGACGAAGCGCAGCGGCACCGACACGCGCAGCGGCTGCGCAAGATCGACTTCGTACAGGTCGGCATGGAGAAAGTTGCCGCTCACGGGAGCGCGCTGGATCTCCTTGACGATGACGTGGCGGTCGTTGAGCTCGGGCGAGCTCGACCGGAGCTTGATCAGGCGCTGGCGGGCGCTGGCGGAGACGCGGGAGCGCAGTTCGACGCCGCTTATCGCGATCGGAGTCGGCGTGGTCTTGGGTCCATAGAGCACGGCCGGGATGTGGCCTTCGCGGCGCAGTTTGTTGCGGCGGTTCTTGGGCCGCATCTCTCTCTTTTCGGCGGCCAGTTCGACAGTCTCCATCACGTCCTCACTTGCAATAATTCGACTTGAAATAATTGGACTTGAAAAGATCGGCGTTCAATCGGAGCGATTCCGTTCGGGGTGAAGCGCGTAAGCGGTCGGATCCGTCCCCCCTCAGGTAAAAAGCGAGCTCACCGACTCTTCATTATGTATGCGCCGGATGGCTTCCGCTATAAGGCTTGCGACCGACAATACCTTGAGCGAGCCGAGTTCCGCCTGCGCCTTGGCGCGCAGCGGGATCGTATTGGTCGTGACCAGCTCCTTGAGACGCGACTTGTTCAAGCGCTCGCACGCCGGATCCGAGAGGATCGGATGGGTTGCGCAGGCCAGGACCTCGGTCGCGCCGGCGTTCATCACCACCTTCGCCGCCTCGGTAATCGTACCGGCGGTATCGATCATGTCGTCGACCAGCAGCGCCGAGGAGTCGCGCACTTCGCCGACCAGTTGCATCTCGGCGACTTCGCTCGCGCGCGGGCGGCGCTTGTCGATGATCGCCAAGTTGGCATTGAGCCGGCGCGCGAACGCGCGCGCGCGTTCCACCCCGCCGGCGTCGGGCGAGACGACTGAAACGCGGCGGCCCTCCAGGCGCTTGCGCAGGTACTGGATCAGCACCGGCATCGCGTAGAGGTTGTCCACCGGGATATTGAAAAAGCCCTGGATCTGGCCGGCGTGGAGATCGACCGTCAGCACGCGCTGGGCGCCGGCGGTGGTGATCACGTCGGCGACGAGCTTGGCGCTGATCGGCACGCGCGGCGCGACCTTGCGGTCCTGGCGCGCATAGCCGAAGTAGGGGATGACGGCGGTGATGCGCTTGGCCGAGGCGCGCCGGAGCGCGTCCATCAGCAGCAGCAGTTCCATCAGATTTTCGTTGGGCGGCGTGCAGATCGACTGGAGCACGAAACAATCGCCGCCGCGCACGTTCTCGCGCACTTCGACCATCACCTCGCCGTCCGGGAAATGGCCGACTTCCGCCTCGCCGAGGCGCACGCCGAGATGCTCGCAGACCTCGCGCGCCAGCGCCGGGTTGGAATTGCCGGTGAAGATCTCCAGTTCGTCTTTCGCCCGCTCAGGCATCTCGGCCCCTCCGGCCAAGCCAAAATCGTGCTAGCAAGAATTGTGACTGTTTGCGCATCACGTCTTCGCGTCCCTTGCCGACCTGCCCGAAGTCAGGAAATCGATGGCTGGGCGGGAAGGATTCGAACCTTCGAATGCCAGGTCCAAAGCCTGGTGCCTTACCAGCTTGGCGACCGCCCAACACGATCCGCGTCTGTCTTCTTCCGTTTTGATCCCGAAGGGCCATCAACCATAGCACACATGCCCATGCTTGAGAGCGCTCGCGCCGGGCTTGAGAGCGCTCGCGCCGCTCCCGCCGCGCCGCGTGGCCAGCGGACTACGGCGGTCATCGGATGAAAGTGTGACGCGAAACTGTTGCCAACGGATCGGTCCAAACTATTGACCGCAGCGCTCGGCGCGCTGCGGCTTTGTGACGGCGATGTTAACGGATGGTGTTTTTGAGTGTCAATCTCGGCTTCGACGAAGTTCCACAAGTGACTTCGGGTCGCCTGTAATTCACCGGCAGCCGGGCACGCACGCCATCGCGGCGAGCAAAGGCGGGGCGCCTGGGCAAGGCTAAAAAAGCGAATTTACGGCGTAATATTGCGCCTCAGGATGCTTGCGGCGCAGGTCCGCGGCCGCGTTTGCGGCCGCATCGGCGTCGGCAAAGATCCCGAAGACCGCGCCGCCGCTCCCCGACATCGCCGCCGCCGAGGCTCCTGCGGCGATTAGGGCGGAGCGCAGACGGGCGATTTCCGGATGCCGCGCCATCGCCACCGCCGCCAGGTCGTTCTGAAGCATCGGCTGGGTGATCGCGCCTTCGGCCAGCGCACGCAGATGCGCCGCCGCCGCCGGTCCGCTCCACTGTTCCGGCGCAAGCGCGCGGAAGATTTCGGCGGTCGACACTTCGATCGGCGGCACCGCGATTACCATCCGCAGGCGCGGAGGTCCGGCTTCAAGCGGGGCGATACGCTCGCCCACGCCGCCGACGTGCGCGGCCCGTGGATCGAGGAAAAACGGCACGTCGGCGCCGAGGCTCAGCGCGACCGCGGCGAGCCGTGCCTGGTCGTTGACGCGGCAGAGCGCTGCCATCATGCGCAGCACCGCACCGGCGTCGCTCGATCCGCCGCCCAGACCCGCGCCCACCGGAATCTTCTTGTGCAGGTCGATCGCGACCTGATGCGGGCGATCGATCTCGAGGTCAAATTCGGCGAGGAACGCGGCGGCAGCGCGCCAGGCGAGGTTCTTGTCGCCCGGCGGAATGCCGCTGCGGTCGCAGGCCAGCGCGATAACGGTCTTCGCGCCGCTTTGAGCCTTTCCGCGCACTTCGACCCTGACGTCGTCGCAGAGCGAGACCGGGATGAACACCGAGTCGAGTTCGTGGTAGCCGTCGGCGCGGCGGCCGACCACGCGCAGAAAGAGATTTATCTTGGCCGGCGCGCGCTCGGCGAGCAGCTTGACCATCGGGGTTTTTTAGCGGGGTGTTTTTGCAGCGCGTTCGTTCAGCATGTTTCGGCGCGAGTTACCGGAGCGGACGCCCCGTCCGGATGCGCGGGATTCTCCGGACGCCGCTAGTTTGCGTGCGGCGGCGCGTTGGCGCCGAGCGCGCGGACCCGGCGATGGACATGGCGGTTGTCGCGCTGGATTATCGTGATAAAGCCGACCAGCGTCAGCACCATGCCGGCCAGCACCAGCGCCTGTCCGGTCAGAAAGGTCGCGTGGTAGAAATCCATCCGCGCCGTCGCATACGAGACTTGGCGCTGCGCGTCGGTGAACGGCGCCAGCACAGCGCTGTCGGTGCGCGGGTCGAGTTCGTCGAAGCTGCGGTAGGCCTCGTCGGCGGCAACCTCCACGTGGCCCGCGACGATGCGGCTATATTCCTGGGTGCGGGCGCGGCCGATTTCCCAGTTGAAGGCCCCCAGCACGATAAGCGCGAGCCCGCCCACGACTCGCCAATCGCTGTAAACATCCGGCAGTTTCATCCTATTTGAGCGAACAATATGCCGCCGCCATCGGCAAAACAACCGCTCCGGTCACACCGATACACAGGGCCGGGCGCGGCGTCGTCCCGCGCGTTGAATTGCGCGTGCAAGCCCCCAGCAGTTATCATCATGAGACGAGGCAGGGCCGATCTGACGAGGTGGTATCGCGACAAGGAGATCGGCTGAGGAGCCCGGAAGAACCCGTTGGACAACGCGCATTTGAATTCACTGCTCGAGCGCTTCGCCGCGCACGATCGCTTGGCCCTGGCCCGGCTGATCACGCTGGTCGAGAACCGCGCCGCGGTGACCAGCAGCGTGATGGAGCGGGTCTATTCGCGCGTCGGGAAGGCTTACATCATCGGGGTGACCGGCGCGCCGGGAGCTGGTAAATCGACGCTCGTCAACCGGCTCATCGCGCGGTATCGCGCCCAGCACAAGCAAGTCGGCGTGCTCGCGATCGATCCGTCGAGCCCCTTTTCCGGGGGCGCCGTGCTGGGCGATCGCGTGCGCATGACCGACCATTACCGCGACCCCGGCGTTTACATCCGCAGCCTTTCGAGCCGCGGCAGTCACGGCGGATTGAGCCGGGCCGCGCGCGAGGTGGTAAAGCTGCTCGACGCGTTCGGCTTCGACCTCGTCATTATCGAGACCGTCGGCGTCGGCCAGACCGAGCTTGCGGTGATGGATCTCGCGGACACCACGATCGTGGTTACCGTGCCAGAAGGTGGCGACGGCGTGCAGGTGATGAAGGCCGGGCTAAATGAAATCGCCGACGTCTTCGTGGTCAACAAGGCCGACCGCGAAGGCGCCGACCGGGTCAAGGCCGAGCTCGAACTGAGCGTGCACTTGAGCCGCCAGGACGCCGGATGGCTGCCGCCGGTGCTGTTGACTCAGGCGGCCGCCGACCAGGGACTCGACGCGCTGGTGGCGGCGATCGAGCGCCATGCCGAATACATCGCTGCCCATCGCAGTCCCGAACGCGAGCGCGAGCGGCGGATTCGCGAGTTCGTCGAGGTGCTGACGGCCGAGATGGAAGAACGCGCCGAACGGGCGGTGCAAGGCGGCGGCGTCAACGGCGTGGTCGGCGAAGTGCGCGCCGGCAGCCTCAACCCATACACCGCGGCGCGCCGCGTGATCGAGGATCGCACGGCGCTCGGCGAATTGCTCGCGGAAGGCTCGGCGGCTGCATCCCGCCGCGATTAGCCGCGGGCGGCTCTACTATGGCGACGCGAAGCGACAAATCAGGCAAGGCGGCGGCCCCCGGGCGCCTCTTTGCCATCGGCGATATCCACGGATGCCCCGACGAGCTCGGCGTGATCCTGAACGCGATCAAGCCCGTGCACGGCGACACCGTGGTCTTCGTCGGCGACTACGTCGATCGCGGACCGTCGGCGCATGACGTGATCGAACTGCTGCTCGAGCGCGAGCGCGCGGGCGGCGCCGAATTCGTCTTCCTCAAGGGCAACCACGAGGACATGATGAGCGCGTATCTCGGCCTGCCCGGGAACTACGGCGAGTCGTTCCTCTTCAACGGCGGCGCCGCCACGCTCGAGAGCTATGGCGTCAACGAACGCAACCTGCCCGAGGCGCGCGGCCTTATTCCCGACCCGCATCTCGAGTTCGTCAAGCGCCTCGCCACAAGCTACCTGCGTCCGCCGTACCTGTTCGTCCATGCCGGCGTGGTGCCGGCGCTCGAGATCGAGGAGCAGCGGGTCGAGGACATGCTCTGGATTCGCCAGGAATTCATCTTCAGCCCGCACAAGCTCGGCGCGACGGTGGTCTTCGGACACACGCCGATGCGCGCGGTGATGGTCGATCTGCCGTACAAACTCGGCATCGACACGGGACTGGTTTACGGCGGCAAGCTGACCTGTATCGAGCTTACCGAGGGCGTCGTTTACCAGGTTAAACGGCACAGCCGCCAGGCCAAGAGCAGCGCGATCGCGCTTGCCTGAGGCGCCTCTCAGGGTTCGAGTGCGGGGCTTTCCAGCCCGCTCCGCTCCGGCTAATCTTGTCCGTTCGGTGGCGACGTAGCTCAGTTGGTTAGAGCATGCGGCTCATATCCGCAGTGTCGTAGGTTCGACTCCTACCGTCGCCACCAAACAGTGCTGGAGCGTATACGTACTCGCTAGCGATTCGGGTCGGCCGCTTGGCCTTAAGAGCGTTGGTATGCACGGCGCTTCTCATCAACTCGATCAGCGCAAACGCTTCCGATTGTCCCACCAGCGCGGATGAGATCTCGACCGACCGTCCGGATTTCACCAGTCCCCCGTTTGCAGTTCCGACGGGGAGCGTCCAACTCGAAAACGGGGTCACCTGGAGCGCCCAACAACGGTCCAACGTTGTCGAGGGGCCGCAGACATTCTTGCGGGTAGGAGTCGCTCACTGTGCGGAGATTTTTTTCAGCGTGCCCGACTATGTTTACGCGATCGGAGGCCACGCCCCCGCCGGCTTCTCCGATTTCGCCGCCTCGGCCAAACTACAACTTCCAAAGTTCATCGGCTTCGACGCAGCGGCGATTGCCGGGATGTCCTTTCCCACTGGCGGCACCGAGATTTCCAGTCATGGATACGATCCCGAGCTGCAACTGCCCTTCAGGCGCGCACTCGGCGACCATTGGGCTGTGGACGGAATGTTCGGGATAACCTGGTTCACGACTGAGCCGCACGATAACCCGAGCTTCGAATCGACCTTTGAGCTAGAGCGGGACCTGGGCGGCTCGGGCACTATCTTCGCCGAATACGCGGCGGACTATCCGCAGCATGCGCGGCCATCGGAAATTTTGGACGGTGCGGTGCTGTGGCGCGTAACGCCGAGGCAGCAATTGGATCTCCACGCAGGCTTCGGGATCAATCGTCCGGCGCCGGATCATTATTTGGGCATCGGGTATTCGTTCCGTCTCGACGGGCTTTTCCCATCCCTAGGCACGCCGGTGCGCTATTGAATCCCGGTCCGACCCGACTGCCGTGCGCTGCTCACGATTCACCAGGTCAGCGCGCGGCCGGTCATCACTCGCCGGATATGGTTCCGATCCTGAGCGGCAATCCGGCGACGCGTACTGTTCGAGGATTCGGGCAACCTGGTTGGCGACTGTCGCACGGCCAAACGGCGCGAGGGCACAGCCGTGATCGCGAGCGCCGTGGGATATCGCCGCGTTCCCTTGTTTTTCAAGGGCCTTCGGGGCAGGCTCATATCCGCAGTGTCGTGAGTTTGACTCCTGCCGTTGCCGCTCACATCGAAGGTTTCTTGCAGTGCCATCAAAGTCGCAATCGATAATTGATCCATCCAAGGCGCGCGCCGCCCATCCGTACCACATGTTCGACGCCATAGCCGCACAGCCGGCGGCGATCGCCGAGGTGGTGGCGCGTAACCGCGAGGGCGTCGCCGCGCTCGCGCGCGCGCTCAAGCAGACGCCCTCGCTCACGCTGGCCGGATTGGGCACTTCGCTCAATGGGGCGATCTACGGCGAATACTGGCTGCGCATGATCGCACAGATGCGCTCGGTCAGGGCCGTCAGTTCGTTCGACGCGGTGAATTACGGCCTCCGGCCCGCGGCGGGCGGCGCGCTGCTCGTGCTGTCGCATCGCGGATGGAAACAATACTCGGCGCGCGCGGTGGACGAGGCCAAGGCCGCCGGCGTCGTGACCGCCGCGATCTGCGGCCAGGGGCCCGACGAGGGGGCGCGCCGGGCCGACCATCTGCTGCTCACGACCGAGCAGGAGCAGTCGGCGGCGCATACCAAGAGCCTGACCACCGCGATGGCGCTGCTGTTCGAGTTGGCGCTCGAGCTGCGCACGCAGGCCGGCGGCGGCGACCTCGAGACGCAGCGGATTCGCGCCGAGTTCGAGGCGATTCCGGAGCTGATGCGCCGGCGCCTGGGCGACGATTCGCGCGAGCGCGACGCGGCCGAGCAGTTACGCAACTACCGCCGGGTTGTGGTGCTCGGCGGCGGACCGAACTATCCGACCGCGCGCGAGATCTCGCTCAAGCTCAAGGAGACCAGCTTCCTTTATGCCGAAGGGATGCAGGTCGAGGAATTTCTCCATGGTCCGATAAGCGCGGCGGACCGCGACACACTGGTCGTCGTCGCGAGCGGCGGCGGCGCGTCCGGCGCGCGCGCCGAGCAGCTGGCCAACGCGCTCGGCGAGATCGGCGCCGAGCGCCTCGGCATCTACACCCGCGCGGGCTCGGCGCTGGCCGAGGCGGTTGACCTCGGAATCCAGGTCGAGGGCGAGGATGAGGCGCTCAGCCCCTTCGCGCTGCTGCTCTCGCTGCAGCTTTTCACCTACTGGATGGCGGTGAAGCGCGGATGCAATCCCGACCTGGCGCATCGCGACGACGCGCGCTACGTCAGGGCGGCCGGGCATTGTGAGATGTAGAGCGGCGAGATGTTGTGGGTCGATTGGCGCAGCCGGCGAAGGAGTTCGCCGACGGACCCGCGCAAGCTTCAACGATCCGCTCGGCGCCAGGATTGGTGAGGCCGCGCGATCCGGGTAACGTCGCGCGGTGATGCTCGTCCGGCTTGCCAGACCCGTTGCGTCGCTCCTGCTCACGGCGGCGCTCATTGCCCTGGTCCTGCTTGCGCTCGGCGCCTCGCCGCTTCTGGTCTTCGGCGCGCTCTGGGAGGGCGCGTTCGGCAACTGGCTCGCCGCGACGGACACGCTGGTCAAAGCCACGCCGCTCGTCTTCACCGGGCTTGCGGTGTCGATCGCCTTTCGCGGGGCACTCTGGAATATCGGCGCCGAGGGCCAGTTGCTGGTGGGCGCGCTCGCCGCGGCCGCACTCGGGATTGCGCTCGACGGATGGCCGCGGCCGCTCGCGGTGGCGTTGGTGCTGGCGGGCGGAGCGCTGGGCGGCGCGCTCTGGAGCGCGGTCTGCGGATGGCTCCGCGAGCGGCGCGACGTAAGCGAAGTAATCAGCACGATCATGCTCAATTTCGTCGCGGCGCAGCTTCTGAGCTACGCCGTGCATGGTCCGCTGATGGAGCCTTCGCGGTCGTATCCCAAGAGCGCGCCGATCGCGCGCGCGGCCGAACTTTGGACCTTCGCGCCGCCGAGCCGGCTCAACGCCGGGATGATTCTCGCGGTCGCCCTCGCGCTTGCGTCGTGGCTCTGGCTCTTTCATAGCCGAAGCGGCTTCGAGTTGCGCGCGATGGGCCGCAACCGGCGCGTCGCGGCGTTCTTCGGAATTCCGGTCGCGCGGCTGGGGGTCGCGGCGCTGGCGCTTAGCGGGGCACTGGCCGGGCTCGGCGGCGCGGTCCAGGTCTCCGCCATAACCCATCGTCTGTACGAAAGCTTCTCGCCCGGATGGGGCTACGAGGCGATCGCGGTGGCGCTGGTTGCGCGGCTGAATCCGCTCGGCGTCATTCTGACGTCCTTGCTGTTCGGCGCACTCGACAACGGCTCGCAGGCGATGCAGCGCAGCCAGGGCGTCTCGCCCGAGCTGGTGCAGGTGATCCAGGGCGTGGCGATCCTTATCCTGCTCGCCTTCGACACCGAGACCTGGGCCAGGCTGAACGACGCGCTATGGCCTCCGGGCGGCAGCGATGCGGCGCGCGCGACCGCTCCCGGAGCCGTCGCGGCGGCCGGGGGAGGCGGCGATGCTTGAGGCGTTCCTGGCCTCGACGGTGGCGATGGCGACGCCGATTCTCTACGCGGCGCTCGGCGAGCTGCTGGTCGAGCAAAGCGGCGTGATCAACGTCGGGATCGAGGGCTCGATGCTGGCGGGCGCGTTCTTTGCGCTTGCAGCCGCATACGCGAGCGGCAGCCTGATGATCGGATTGCTTGCGGGAGTCGCCGCGGCCGTCGCGCTCAACGCGCTGCTCGCGCTGCTGGTCGTCAATTTCGCCGTGAACCAGGTCGTAGCCGGCACCGCGCTCAATATCCTCGCGCTGGGGCTGACCGGAGTCTTCTACCGCGGGATGTTCGGCGTCACGGGGAGCGCGGTCGTGGTGCGGCAGTTCGGCGCGATCGCGCTTGGGCCGCTTGCGCGAATTCCGCTGCTTGGCCGCGCGCTCTTCGATCAAAACGCCCTGGTGTACGTCGCGTTCGCGATTCTGCCGCTTGTCTCGATAGTAATTTCGCGCACGCGCTACGGATTGCGGCTGCGCGCGGCGGGCGAGCGGCCCGAGGCCGCGGACGCGCTGGGCCTGGGCGTTTATCGCCTGCGATGGGAGGCGCTGGTGGCCGCGGGCGCGCTCACGGGGATTGGCGGCGCGTTTCTCACGCTCGGCTACGCGGGAACCTTTATTGAAGGGATGTCGGCCGGCCGCGGGTTCGTCGCGCTGGCGGTGGTGATTCTGGGGCGCTGGAAGGCGTGGGGATGCGCGGCGGCGTCGATTCTGTTCGGCGCGGCGATGGCGCTGCAGTTCGGCCTGCAGGCGCTCGGCACGGTCGTGCCGTACCAGGCTTTCCTTGCCTTGCCGTACGCGCTCACGCTGATCGTGCTGGCGGGATTTGGCGGGCAGGCCGACGCGCCGAGCGCGCTCGGCGCGCCCTATACGCGCGCGTAACGGTCACTGGCGTGCGCTCAGGCCTTGCTCTCCGGGCTGCGGCGCGTGGCATGCGGCGCGACGCCGCTCGCTTCCATCTCGCGGTTGAAGCGCGGCCGCCGGTAGGTCATCCCGATTATGAAACCGCCGATATAGAAGATTCCGTTCGGGCGCGGCAGCAGCATCGTGGGCAGAAACAGAAAACAGATTGCCCCCGCGACCGTCCATCCGAGCGTCCCCGCTTCCATCCGGATCGAGAGCGCGGTCCGATTCGGCGCGCCCTGCATCCGCTCGAGCATCCGCGTGCGCCATCTCAGCACGCGCGCAAGCGGAACGAACATCGCGACCCCGCCGGCGACTCCGAGCGCGATCGCAATCCATAACCACGGGTCCTTCCAGTCCATATGCATCCCTAAGCGCCGGTTCCATCTTGCTCCGCTCTCGCCTTGTCGGTGATGATCTGGCGCCCGCGGGACGCTACACTACCGCACAGCCGGTCGTCATGGCACGCCGCCGGTCTGCCGATGATGGACTTTGGGGTGAACGACTCGTATTTGCGATGAAGGATTTGTCCTCACGATGAAGGATCTGTCGCTCGCCGCTTCGGCCTTTCCGGTCGCGGCCTGCGCGGCCTGCAAACGCGTCGTGCTGCTGCACGTGACGCTCGACGATGCCGGACGCGAGTGCAGATGCTGCGTGCATTGCGACGCGGAAATCGAAGAGCCGGTGCGCTGGGTCAAGGCGGGAGAGCTCGAGCGCGAGGGCTACTACTTCGGCCCGCCGCCCGCCAAGGAAAGTGCGGGCGGAGGATGTGGCAGCGGATGCGGTACGTGCGCGACGCGCGGCCATTAGGCGGCTTGGATTCGATTTGCATTCCGCACGTCGTGCCGCAGGACGCGGCGTCACAATACGCCCTGCTCGCGGGATTTTCCTGCGGCGCCGGTGTTTCGCCGGCTGCGTCTTGAAATAGCGGCGTCAAGGGTTCGCCAAGGTGTTCACCGGCAAAGGCCGACAACTGACGATCTATGTCGGCGAGAGCGACCTCCATCATCATCAGTCGCTGTAC
>DASXMQ010000027.1:0-16878 GCA_036495625.1 Binataceae bacterium (SeqCode)
TGGTTGAGGTTCAGCGCCACGAACAGCAGCATCACCGCGCCGAATAGATATGCGAGCCAGCTGGCATTGCCGGCCGCGCCGAACATCAGCGGCATGATCAGAACCGCGGTCAGCGTCGGGGCGATATTCGCGACCGCGATCGCCGACAACTCGACGAAATTGAGGCATCCCGCGCGCAGATCGCGTCCGCCGGCGATTTTTGGCGAGACTTCCATGAGCGGCTATTCCTTGTAGCGCCCCATCTGCGCAACTGTCGAGCGCGGGCCGCCGGCGGCGCGGCGACTGGCGCGATTGGATCCTTCATCAAACGATAACCGGCGCGCCAATCCGGCCGCGCTTCGCGCACTTTTCGCGGGCGGTCATACAGGCTAAAATCGAAACGTGGGGATGACGCGGGGCGGGGCGGCTTATGGCCGCACCGCAGGTGGTCTTCAAGTGCCGGCCGACAACGAAACTGAAAACAAATCCGCGATTATGCGCAAGGGCGACGACGGCGGCGACAAGCTCGCGGGACGCAGGGTGGTCGTCGATTTCACCCTGCTGCGCCGCTACGGCGGACGCAACTTCCGCGACCTCGGCGGCCATCCGACGAGCGAAGGCAAACGCACGCGCAGCAACATGGTCTTCCGCTCGGCGCACTTGGCCGAGGTTCCCGAGGAAAGCCCGATAAGGTCGGCCGGGCTCCGCACCGTGGTCACGCTCCAGAGCCGTACGGAGATTTCGATCCTCGGACCGCCGCACGCCGACGTGATGCGCGCGGTGCGCTGGGAGCATATCCCGATCGGCGATCGATGGTTTCGCGAGCGCGAGCCGATAAGCCTGATTCCCGGCCGCGAGCATCACGCGATCATTCACGACTTCCGCGAAGATTGGCGGACGTTCTTCAACATCCTCGCCGAACGCGAGGTTTACCCGCTGCTGTTCCATTGCTCGGCGGGACGCGACCGCACGGGCGTGGGTGCGACGATGCTGCTCGAGCTGCTCGGCGTCAGCCGCGAGCGAATCGTCGCCGATTTCCTCGAAAGCAACGTGGTGTTTCCGAAGATGCCGCTGGCGGCGGCGCAACTCGAGCCGGTGTTCGAACTGATCGACGAATCCGGCGGTATCGACGCCTTCATGATCGAAGGCATCGGGCTCGATAGCTCCGACCTCGCCGCCATCCGCAAAGACCTCCTCGAAGACCCCTCGGCGTCCGACGACGCTTCGGGCTGCGACGACGAATAGCCGATTACGGGCGCCGCGGTGGCGCGCCTACTTGCCCTTCCACTGCGGCGCGCGCTTCTCGGCAAATGCGCGAGCGCCCTCGCGCGCGTCCTCGGTGTCCTGCAGCCTTTTGTAAAGCTCGCGTTCGAGTCTCAGCCCGTCGGCGAGCGGCAAGTCGAGCCCGCGCATCACCGCCTGTTTGATTCGCTGCACGCCGAGCGGCGCGCTCTTGCAGATCTCGCCCGCGATTTCCTCGCACTTCGCCATCAGGCCGCTCATCGGCACGACGTGATCGACGAGTCCCAGACGCAGCGCCTCGGCGGCGCCGATTCGATTGCCAGTGTAAAGCATCTCGAGTGCGCGCCCGAGCGGGATGAGCCGCGGCAGGCGCTGCGTTCCCCCGCCTCCGGGAAGCCATCCGAGACGCACCTCGCCAAGCCCGAACTGCGCGTGCTCGGCGGCCACGCGGATGTCGCAGCAGAGCGCCTGCTCGAGCCCGCCGCCGTTGGCATGGCCGTTGATCGCCGCGATGATCGGCTTGGTCAGCTCGAACATCACCGGATAGGGCGCGTCGAGCAGTTCTTCGTTGGGCCGCTCGACGTAATTGGATTTGATGTCGCTGCCGGCGCAGAAGGCGCGCTCGCCCGCGCCGGTGAAAATCGCGACGCGCAGCGCCGGGTCCTCGCCGAACTCGCGCCAGATTTGCGCGAGACGTCCGTAGGTCTCGAAGTCGCAGGCGTTGAGCCGCTCGGGACGATTGATCGTGACGTAGGCGACCGGTCCCTTCTTTTCGAACAGCACTTTCATCGGACGATCCTCCCTTAGCGCTTTTCTTTAGCACCGGTTGCGCTTGATGCAATCACGCGATGGGCCGCGCCGGAAAGGCAAAGGGCCGCTCGCTCGCGGCCCCTTGTAACCCGTACGCAACGACCGAGATCGCTTAGACGGGCAAATAGCCGTCGCGCAGCAGCGACTTCGCGATGATCATCCGCAGCACCTCGCTCGTGCCCTCGCCGATTTCCGCCAGCTTGGCGTCGCGCATAAAGCGCTCGACCGGGAATTCCGCCATGTAGCCGTAGCCGCCGTGGATCTGCACCGCCTTGATCGTCGTCCACATCGCGGTCTCGGAAGCGAACAGCTTGGCCATCGCGGCCTCGCGTCCGTACGGCTTGCCCTTGTCCCTCAGTTCCGCGGCGCGGCACATCAGCACCCACGACGCGTCTATCCGCGTCGCCATGTCGGCCAGCATCCATTGGATCGCCTGGAAGTCCGCGATCCGTTTGCCGAACTGCCTGCGCTCCTTGGCATAGGCGGTCGCTTCCTCGAACGCGCCGCGCGCGATTCCCGCGGCGAAGCCGGCGATTCCGATTCGCCCGCCCTCCAGCACCTTGAGCGTCTGGCTGTAGCCCTCGCCCAACTCGCCTACCAGGTTGCGCGCGGGCACCGTGACATTGTCGAAAATCACCTCGGCGGTGTCGGAGGCGCGAAGCCCCAGTTTTTCGATTCGCCGCCCGTTGGAAAGGCCGGGCGTGCCGCGCTCGACGATGAAGGCCGAAACGCCCGAGCGCTTCTTGGAGGGGTCCGTCACCGCCATCACTACATAAACGTCGCCGACCGAGCCGTTGGTGATGAACATCTTGGCGCCGTTGATGACGAAGTTGTCGCCCTTGCGCTCGGCGCGGGTTTGCATCGCCGCCGCGTCCGAGCCGGAGCCGGGTTCGGTCAGGCACCACGCGCCGAGCTTTTTCGCCGCGACCATGTCGGGCAGGTAGCGCGCGCGATGCTCCTCGGCGGCGAACAGGTTGATGTGGCCGCTCGAGAGCGACATGTGCGCCGCGCACGTGAGTCCGACCGAGGCGTCGTAACGCGAGAGGCCCTCGACCACCAGCGCCTGGCTGAGCGTGTCGGCGCCGCCACCGCCGAAGCGCTCGGGAAACGCGATGCCGAGGAATCCCAGCTCGCCGAGATGGCCGATCACCTCGCGCGGAAAAATCTCTTCCTTGTCCCATTTAGCCGAGTTGGGCTTGATCTCGCGCTCGGCGAACTGGCGCAGCGTCTCGCGAATCGTGCGCTGCTCGTCGCTAAGCTCGAAGTTCATGGCAGGGATTCCGTCGGGATGGCGCGTCATTCGCGCGGATGCACGTTCTCTAGCACCCACTTGACGATGTCCTCGGTCGAGGCGCCGGGCGTGAAGACTTCCTTGACGCCCGCCTCGCGCAGCTTGCGCGCGTCGTCTTCGGGGATGATCCCGCCGCCGAAAACCGCGATATCGATGGCGCCGCGCTCCTTCAACAGGCGCATCACCTCCGGGAAGAGAGTCATGTGCGCGCCCGAGAGCACGCTCAGGCCGACCGCATCGACGTCTTCCTGCACGGCAGCCTCGGCGATCATTTCGGGCGTCTGATGGAGCCCGGTGTAGATCACCTCGAATCCGCCGTCGCGCAGCGCGCGCGCGATTATCTTGGCGCCGCGGTCATGCCCGTCGAGTCCGGGCTTCGCGACCAGAATTCTGAGCCGTTTCTCCGCCACGTCAGATCCAACCTGGGTCGGTATAGATGCCGAACTCGGCGCGGAAGATGTCGCAGATTTCGCCGACGGTGCCGTCGCGGCGGACCGCCTCGCAGATCGGCTCCATCAGGTTCTCGCCCGAGCGGGCGGCCTCGGCAACGCGCCGCAGCGCCTCGCGCGTCGCGGCCGAGTTGCGCTCGCGCTTCATCTTGCGCACGCGCTGGATCTGCATCTCTTCCATCGCGGCGTCGATCTTGAGCGTCTCGATCTTTATCTCTTCGGGAATCGCGTACTTGTTGACGCCGACGACGGTCTTGATGCCCTGTTCGAGCTGGCGCTGGTAGTTGAAGGCGGCCTCGGCGATCTCGCGCTGCGGATAGCCAGTTTCGATCGCCTTGACCATCCCGCCCATCTCGTCGATGCGGCGGATGTATTCCATCGCGTCGCGCTCCATGCGGTCGGTCAGCGCCTCGACCGCGTAGCTGCCGCCCAGCGGATCGATCGTGTTGGTGACGCCGGTCTCGTCCGCGATTATCTGCTGCGTGCGCAGCGCCACCATCACCGCATTCTCGGTCGGCAGCGCCAGCGTCTCGTCCATCGAGTTCGTATGCAGCGATTGCACGCCGCCCATCACGCCCGCCAGCGCCTGAATCGCGACGCGCACGACGTTGTTGAGCGGCTGCTGCGCGGTAAGCGAGACGCCCGCGGTCTGCGCGTGCGTGCGCAGCATCATCGAGCGCGGATTGGTCGCGCCGAAGCGCTCTTTCATGATCCGCGCCCACATGCGGCGTCCTGCACGCAGCTTGGCGACCTCCTCGAGGAAGTCGTTATGCAGGTCCCAGAAAAACGAGAGCCGCGGCGCGAACTCATCGACGTTGAGGCCGCGCTTGACCCCTTCTTCGACGTAGCAGACGCCGTCGGCGATCGTGAACGCGAGTTCCTGCACCGCAGTCGCGCCGGCTTCGCGGATGTGGTAGCCGGAAATCGACACCGGATGCCAGCGCGGGACCTGCTTCGCGCAGAACTCGATCATGTCGGTGACGATCCTGATCGAGGGCTGCGGCGGGCTGATCCATTCCTTCTGCGCGATGAACTCCTTGAGCATGTCGTTCTGGATCGTGCCCGCGACCTTGTGCCACGGCACGCCCTGGCGCTCGGCCACCACCAGGTACATCGCGAGCAGCACCGAGGCCGAGCAGTTGATCGTCATCGAGGTCGACACCTTGTCGAGCGGGATGCGATCGAACAGGCGCGCCATGTCTTGCACCGAGGAGACCGAGACGCCCTCACGTCCGACCTCGCCGCGGGCGCGCTCGTGGTCGGCGTCATAGCCCATCAGGCCCGGCATGTCGAACGCGGTGGAAAGGCCGTCCTGCCCCTGCGAGAGGAGAAAATGGAAGCGGCGGTTGGTGTCCTCGGCGAGGCCGAAACCGGCGAACTGGCGCATCGTCCACAGCCGCCCGCGGTACATCGATTCGTACACGCCGCGGGTGTAGGGAAACTCGCCGGGATAGCCCAGCGCCGCGTCATAGTCCGGCTTGACGTCCTCGGGCGTGTAGAGCGGCTCGACCTCCAGGTCGGAGACGGTCGAGAAGCGCACCGGGCGCTCCTTGCCATGCTTGTACGTGCCTTCCAGCCATTGTTGTTTGTTGCTCACGTCTGCCTCACCGGTCCTCGAGTACGTGGCTCGAAATTACCAGCCGTTGAATCTCCGAAGTGCCCTCGTAAATCTCCGTGATCTTGGCGTCGCGGAAGTACCGCTCGACCTTGAATTCCTTGGTGTAGCCGTAGCCGCCGTGCACCTGGATAGCCTCGGTCGTCGCCTTCATCGCGGTCTCGGCTGCGAAAAGTTTTGCCATCGCGGATTGGGTCGTGCAAGGCAGACCGGCGTCCTTGAGCGTGGCCGCGCGATGCGTCAGCAGGCGCGCCGCGTCGATTTCGACCGCCATGTCGGCGAGCTTCCACTGGATCGCCTGGTAGTCGGCAATCGGCTTGCCGAAGCTCTTGCGCTCCTGGGCGTAACGCAGCGACGCCTCGAGCGCCGCGCGCGCGATTCCGATCGCCTGCGAGGCGATTCCGATCCGCCCGCCGTCGAGCGTCTTCATTGCGACCTTGAAGCCGTCGCCCTCCTTGCCGATCAGGTTAGACGCGGGCACGCGCAGATCGCTGAAGGCGAGCTGCGCGCTGTGCGAGCCGCGGATGCCCATCTTCTCCTCGACCCGCACGACCTGATAGCCCGGGTCGGAAGTTTCGGCGATGAAGGCGCTGATTCCCCGATGGCCCTGTGCCGGATCGGTGTTGGCAAACACGATCGCCACCCCGGCCTGGGGGCCGTTGGTGATGAAATTCTTGCTCCCGTTGATCACGTAGCTGTCGCCGTCGCGCACGGCGCGCGTGCGCTGACCGGCGGCGTCCGAGCCGGCCTGCGGCTCGGTGAGCGCGAAGCATCCGATCCATTCAGCCGCGGCCATTTTCGGCAGGTAGCGCTTGCGCTGGTCCTCGCTGCCGAGCCCGAGAATCGGCCACGACGCGAGTGAGGAGTGGGCCGAGAGGATCACGGCGGTGGAGGAACATTCGACCGCCAGCTCTTCGATCACCAGCGAGTACGCGACGTGGTCGAGACCCGCGCCGCCGTATTGCTCGGGGATGAAGATGCCCATCATGCCGAGCCGCCCGAGCTCGGCAATCGCCGCGGCGGGGTAAGCATGGGTGCGGTCAACCTCGACGCCGACGGCCGTCAGGCGGTCGCGGGCGAAGCGGCGCGCCGTGTCGCGGGCGGCGCGCTGAGCTTCGTTAGGTTCCAGATCCATCACGATTCCAAACTTGCTTCTTAAAGTTCGTTTTAAAACTTCTAATCCGCTGCTCAATGGCCACGAGCGTTCGCGACACGCGAACAGCCAAGCCCGCCGTCAACACCATCTTAATCGACGGCGCGCGATGATAGAAACGCGCAGATTGAGCCGTTTGGTGCCTTTGCTCGGTTCGCCGGCGCCCCTTTTCGGCCGTTATTTGTGCTTCCAGGCCGGCTCGCGCTTTTGCACGAACGCCTTCGTGCCTTCCACCCGGTCTTCGCTGGCGAAGGTCAGCCCGAAGGCCTCCTGCTCGAAGCGCAGCCCCGCATCCTCCTCCATCGTGAACGACGCGCGGAGAGCAGCCTTGGCCTGGCGAATAGCGACGGCCGACTTCGCGGCGATCCGCTCGGCGAGCTTGCGCGTCGCCGCCATCAGTTCGTCCGGAGCCACGACCTGGTTGACCAGCCCGAGCGCGAGCGCAGTTTTGGCGTCGAACATGTCGCCGGTAAGCACGAACTCGCGCGCGCGGGCGTGGCCGATTCGATGCGGCAGGCGCTGGGTGCCGCCGAAGCCGGGAATCAGCGCGAGGTTGATTTCGGGCTGGCCGAAGCGCGCCTTTTCGCTGGCAATTATCAGGTCGCAGGCCATCGCCAGCTCCAGTCCGCCGCCGAGCGCGAAGCCGTTGACCGCGGCGATAACCGGAATCGGCAAATCCTCGAGCGTCTGCATCACGCGATGGCCCGTGCGCGAGAACTCCAGCCCCTCGCCCGGCGCCATCTCGGACATCGCGGCGATATCGGCGCCCGCGACGAAAGCGCGGTCGCCCGCGCCAGTCACAATCAACACGCGGACGGACGGATCGCGGCGGATCTCGGCCAGCACCGCGGCGATATCCTCGAGCACGATACGGTTGAGCGCATTGAGCGCGGCGGGCCGGTTGACCGTCAGCGTCGCCACGGCGGCCTTGTCGAAGCTGATCTCCCTCAGTTCCACAGATTTCTCCTGTTTATCGCGCCGGTGCGGATCGCGGCGGCGGCGATGCGGCCAGCTTCTCGCGCACCATCCAGAGCCGATCGCCGCCCCAGAAAAGCTCGCCATCAACCACGTAGGTCGGGACCCCGAACACGCCGATTTCTTCGGCCTGGCGGCAAATCCGATCGAGCGCGATACGGCCCTCGCCGCCGAGGAAGTCGGCGAAGCCGGCAATCGGCGCGCCGGCCTCCGACAGCACCGCGCGAATCGCTTCGGGATTTTCTAGCTCAAGCTCGCGCTTCCAGAAAAGGTCGAAGACCAGGTCGTTGTACCGGCGAAAGGCGTCATGGCGCTTGGCATAGAGCATCCCGATGTGGGCGATGGACGAATCGAAGACTTTTTGCGGGCCGCGCACGGTCAGACCGCGGCGATTCGCCAGCCGACGCGCGTCCATGTAGCTGTAGCGCACGCGGCGCCATTGATGGGCGTTGCGGCCCTCGACCGTGCCGAGGTAGAGCGGAATCTCGAGCGTGTAGGGCAGCCAGTCCAGACGCACGTCGAACTCGCGCTCGAGCTCCCACGTCGGATCCTTGGCAAGGTAGGCGTAGGGGCTCTTGTAATCGATATAGACGGTGACGACGCGCGCGGCCATGCGCCGAGCTTAGGGCGGAACCGCCGGCCGCGCAACGCGCGCCGCGGCGCTCGCGAGAGCGGCGGGCGTGAACTCCATCACCATCAGCGCCGGAGCGTCCGCGCGGTCAGGAGGTTTCTCCGGCGCCGGCGTATCGAGTTTTTGCGGAAAGGGAAAATAGACGCCTGCCGAATCGGGCCCGTATTGCGCAATCAGCGGCCGCAACGCCTCATAAGAGCCCTCGACGCCGACCGCGACGAGCCCCGGATGCCATCGCCCAAGCGTCCACTGCACCTCAAACATCTTGTTGGGGTTGAGCTTCGGAAAAGCCGGGCCGCCGAACCATCGCGGCGCGGAACCCAGAACTTCGTACTTGCGATCGTTGAGCGCGTCGAGGTCGCCGCCGCCGGCGAGGTACCGCTCGGTGATGCCGAGCAGCGTTTCGAATCGCGTCCGCACGAAGCGCTGCTGCATCTCGAGCGCGCTTATCTTCAGATAGGGCGCGAGGGCCGACGGGCTGAGCCGATAGAGCGTGACGCCGCCGATTTCGAGCGGCTGCACTCCCAAGGACGCGAGCAAATCGCGCATCGCGGCGCGATCCTGATCGGAGGGCGGCGTGCGCACCCAGGTTTCCGCGGTCGGCCGTCCGTCCTCGCTCTTGGTCATCCAGTACTTCTGCGGACCGACGATAATCGCTCCAACTTGTTCGTGCGCGAGCAATGCCTTGAGCTGATCGGAAGTATCCGGAACGCCGGCGACATCATAGAGCGCGGCCATGATCGGCCAGCGCGCATACTCTGGCGGGGCGAGCGGCGAGAGCCCGATATAGCCGCCGGCCAGACGAAAATACATGTTGGTAGCGACTTGCCACTGCATCCCGTCGCCGTAGATCGGATTCGGCAGCGTCATCACGATCTCGTCGGGCGCAAGATACTGGCGATAGAGGCCGGTGGAGAAGAATGGTGGTACCTCGAAAGGCTGTATCCAGAAATGCGCCGACAGGTTGGGCAGCATGAACGGTACCAGCGCCGCGCCGAGCACCCATTTGCGCGCGGGCGGCGCACCGTCCGCGGCGAGCCACATCGCCACGATGATCGCGAGCACCAGGAATGCATACGCCATCAGGCGAATCGGCACGATCTTGTTGAGCAGCGGGAGCTGGAGCAGCAGCGTCCAGGGAGCGGCGACCGTCCGGTGGCCGGCGATCACGACACGCGAGCCCAAGGCGAGCACGCAGATGACGACGAGCAGTTCGATCAGCAGGCGTCCGATCGGCTCGCGAAAACGGGCGCGGGCGAACAGGACGACGATCGCGAAGAGCGGCAACGCCACGTAGGAGGTGGTCTCGGTCAGGCTCGCGAGAAAAGTGCTGGCGACCCCAGCGATCGCGGGCAGCCGTCCGAGTTCATTGATCGCAGTCGGCACTGCGAAACTTAACAGGTCGGCGCCGAACAGCACCGGATCGAGAACCGAACCGCCGGCGTGGCCGAAGGCGAACATGTAATACAGGTAGGGCGAGAGCAGCACCACCGCGACCGCGTAAGCCGCCGCTATCTCCGGTATCAGCGCCCACAAGCAGCGGCGCAGCTTTTCATCGACCAGCGGCAGGGCCATCAGGAAAGCCAAACCGCCGGCAAAGCTCGCGCTCGCCGCAATCTCCGGGAAGAACAGGAACTGGGCGGCAATGAGCACCCCCACGCCAGCAACGAAGCGGCGCCGCGCGAGGTCGCCGTTGAGCCGTCTCAGCGCGAGCCACAACGCCAGCGGAACCGCAAAGATCAGCGCATCATTAAGGTGCGTCCGCAGCGAGCATGCGACGTAGGACGAAAACCCGAATACCCATCCGCCGAGGAGCCCCGGCCAGTAGCTTCGCGCGATCCATCGGCAAAGAACGAATGCGGCCCATCCC
This sequence comes from Binataceae bacterium (SeqCode), assembly GCA_036495625.1. Classification (GTDB taxonomy): domain Bacteria; phylum Desulfobacterota; class Binatia; order Binatales; family Binataceae; genus JAKAVN01. Next base: position 10,016 of record DASXMQ010000027.1, read on the forward strand.
GCGAGCGCCGGCGCGAGCAAACAAAGTACGTTGAACGCGGCGACCGGCCCGAGCGTCCAGGTCAGCGGCGCAACCGCCCACGCGCCGAGCGCAACCGTCGTCGTCCACGCGAGATTGGCGCCGACCGGCGCGAACAGGACCCTGGTCAGGAACGGATCGACGCGATGGGCGATCGCATAGGCCCACCACCCCACCGACCAGACCATCTGCGGCGGGTCTGGGCCGCGCCCGATGTACCAGGTCGAGAAATGGCCGACGAGCCCGCGGCCGAAAAAAACAAAGGCGAGAATCAGGTAGATGAGGAACGCGCCGAGCGCTTCGCGATCGAGCGCGCGGCGGTTCGCGTTCGCGTCAGACATCCTCGGCGGTGCGGCGAGTTGACGGGAGAGCTTCTTTCACGTTCGCGAAGCTCTCCATTTCGAAGGCCCTCCGCCCCTCTCCTTCAACCGGAACCACTGCCGCAAAAAAACTGGTGCGCACAATAGCATGCCGGTATCTCCGCCGCCATCCGCCTGCGGGAATTCAGGTCTTACTTGGCAAGCGCTTTTCCCGCATGTACTCTGCCGATCGGAGACGACCCGCATCGAACCCGACACCATGGCGTCCGCCGCGCAACCGACTCCCAATCCGGCCAGGCGCGTTCTCCATCCGGAATTTTCTTCGCTGCAGCCGCTGACGATTCTCGTGCCCGTCTTCAACGATTGGGCGGCGGCCGAACTGCTGACCGGGCAAATCGATTCGGCGTTCGGCGAGCAAGGACTCGGCGGACACCTGGTATTCGTCGACGACGGCTCGCTGGAGCCGATGCCGGAGCAGTTTCCGAAGGCGCCGCCGCGCAACCTATCGCGGATACAAACGGTCGAAATTAGCACCAATCTGGGGCATCAGCGCGCGCTTTGCGTCGGCCTCGTTCACCTCAAGCAGAGCGGGGTGGAAGGACCGATCGTAGTCATGGACGGCGACGGCGAAGACGCTCCGTCCGATATCGCGCCTTTGCTGAAGAAGTTCGTCGAAGAAGACCAGCGCAAAGTGGTATTCGCCGCGAGGCGACTGCGCGCTGAGAGCGCAGTCTTCAAGTTCTTCTATCGGCTCTATCGGACGCTCCATCGCCTGGCAGTCGGTTTCGATCCGCGGTTCGGCAACTTCAGCGTCCTGCCCACACCGATCCTGCGGCGGCTAACGGTCAGCTCCGATCTCTGGAATCACTATGCGGCTGCCGTGGTCAAGATGAAGCTGCCCTACGCGACGGTGCCGATCGATCGTTCGCGGCGGTTCGTGGGCGAATCGAAGATGGGTTTCGTCGGACTGGTAGTGCACGGGCTTAGCGCGATGTCGGTGTTCGGCGACACGGTGGGCGTCCGGCTTCTTATTCTGTGCGGGCTGGCCGGCATACTGACTATCGCGCTTATAGTCACCGCAGTAGCGATCAAACTGACTACCAACCTCGGCATACCGGGCTGGGCCACCTACGTAACCGGATTGCTGCTTCTGATCCTTTCCCAGCTGGCGGTGCTTTCGCTGGTATTCATTTTCATCGCGCTATATAGCCGCGGACAATCCAGTTTCGTACCGATCCGGGATTGCCCGATCTACATAGGCAGCGTGAGGACCGTCTTTTCCCGACATGACTGATTTTGCCTATGTCGGCACCGAGCTCGACCTGTTCGCCGGCGCGACCATCTGGAAGTCGTACGTACGCTCCCATCTGCGTCCGTTCCTGACCGGCGAGGTCCTGGAGGTGGGAGCGGGAATCGGCGCTGCAACCGCGGCTTTCAATGACGGCACAGCGCGCCGATGGGTCTGCCTGGAACCGGACCGCGCGCTCGCCGAGCGAATCAGGCCCGGAATTCCGTCGAAGCTCGCCAACTGCGAGGTCGTCGTCGGCAGCCTTGCCGACTTCGCTCCCGAAGAGCGTTTCGATTGCGTTCTTTACATGGACGTTCTCGAACATATCGAGGCCGACGGCCCCGAGGTCGCCCGTGCGGCGGCGCACCTGAAGCCGAACGGCGCGCTGGCGGTGCTGTCGCCCGCGCTTGCATGGCTGTTCACGCCGTTCGACGCGGCCATCGGTCACTACCGCCGCTATTCGAAGAATTCGCTGCGTGCGATCGCCCCGCCGGGCGTGCGCGAGGCGAAATGCGTCTATCTTGATTCGGCCGGATTGCTGGCGTCGCTGGGAAACAAGCTTTTTTTGCGCTCGCCAACGCCGAGCGCGGCGCAGATTAGCTTCTGGGACCGGTTCATGGTGCCGATCTCGAGGATCACCGATCGGATTGTAGGGCACGCGTTCGGAAGGTCGATCCTTATCGTGTGGCGCAAGGAAGCGTAGCCGGCGCGCGCGCGGCGCCGGGCGAGCCCGACCACGCGGCGCGCAATTGGAATTTCAGTACTCGGGCTTGAAGTCGAAGTGATGAAACGCCTCGATATACCGCACGGTGCGGGTCTTCGAGCGCATCATCACGCTGTTGGTGTGCGCGCCGCCGGAGAAAAACCGCACGCCCGATAAATAGTCGCCGGTGGTGACGCCGGTCGCCGCGAACATCACGTTGTCGCCGGCCAGTTCCTCGAGCGGCAGCCGCCGCTTCAAATCCAGCACGCCGCAGATGAGACAGGCCTCGGCCTCCTGCTGATTGCGCGGCGCGAAGCGCGCCTGCATCTCGCCGCCCGCCGAACGAATCGCCGCGGCGGCGAGCACGCCCTGATGCGCCCCGCCGACGCCGATCAGCAGATCGATTTCGCTTTCCGGCCGGGTGGTGGCGACCGCCGCGGCCAGGTCGCCGGCCGAGAGCAGCTTGATTCCCGCGCCGGCGCGCCGCACTTCGGTGATCAGCTTCTCGTGGCGCGGCCGGTCGAGGATCGCGACGCGCAAGTCTTCGACGTAAACATTTTTGGCCTCGGCCAGAGCCTTCAAATTGTCGCTGGGGGAGCGGTCGATATCGATCACGCCGCGGCCGAGCGGGCCGCAGGCGATCTTTTCCATGTAGGTATCGGGGCAGGTGAGCACTTTGCCGCGCTCGGCGAGCGCGATGCAGGAAAGCGCATTCGGACCGCCCGACGCGGCGATATGCGGCCCCTCGAGTGCGTCGAGCGCAACGTCAACCTCCGGGCCGGCGCCGATGCCGACGATCTCGCCGATATAGAGCTGGTCGGTCGAGCCCTGTTCGCCCTCGCCGATTACGATCTTGCCGTCGAACGCGATCGAATTGAGCGCCTTGCGCATCGCGTCGCAAGCGGCGCGGTCGGCGGCCCGCTCGTCACCGCGGCCGATAAAGCGCGCGACGGCAAGCGCTGCCGCCTCAGTGGCGCGAACAACTTCAAGCGCGAGATTTCGCTCCATCGTCGGACGGGCCTCCCATCGACCAGCATCAGCGCGGCGGGCGCAGCCGCTAGCGCGTCCCGAGCAGCGACTCGATCAGCCGGTAACCGTCCATCACCGCGACGCCCGAGCGCGCCGCTTCGCGTTCCGTATAGCGCCGCGTGCCTGCTCCCGGGCCGCTTTTCGCGCCGAGCATAGCAAAGGGTACCGGCTCGTTCGAGTGCGTCTTAAGTTTGCACGGCGTCGCATGATCGGGCATCAGCAGGATCCGGAAGTCTCCTAGCGACGGCAGTTCGCGCAGGAGCGGGCCGATGATCAGTTCGTCGATTCGCTCGATCGCCTCGCGCTTCAGATCGGCGCGGCCCATGTGGCCCGCCTCATCCGGCGCCTCGATATGCAGCAGCAGGAAGTCGCGCCGCTTGAGCGACTCGAATCCGTAACGCGCCTTGGCCGCGTAGTCCGTATCGAGGAAGCCGGTCGCGCCCGGCACCTTGATTCGCTCGAGGCCCGCCAGCCTGCCCAGCCCGTTTACCAGATCGACCGCCGAAATTACCGAGCCCTCGATCCCGAAGCGCTCCCTAAGCGTCGGCAGCGCGGGGCGCCTGCCCTGCCCCCAGAACCACACCGAGGTCGCGGCCGGCTTGCCGGCGGCGACGCGCGCGCGGTTGACCGGATGCGCGCGCAAAATCGCCGCCGCCCGATCCATGATCGTGCTCAGGCGTTCGGCGCCTTCGCCCGCGGGCAGATGCGGTTCAATCGGCTTGCCCGTGATGTCGTGCGGCGGGGTCAGGCGCGTCGCGACGGGTCCGCCGTGCCAGACCATGAGATGGCGATAGCTGACGCCGCTATGGAATTCGATACCGTCGCCGGCAAGCTGTGCGCGCAGGTCAGCGACGATCGCCGCCGCTTCCTCGGTCGTTATATGGCCCGAGGTGAAGTCATCCATGATCGGCGCGCCGTCCGCTCCCGGTTTAAGCGAGACGAGGTTCATGCGGAACACGACGTCGTCGGGCGCAAGATCGATTCCCTGGCTGGCCGCCTCGATCGGTGCACGGCCGGTGTGATAGCGCGCCGGATCGTAACCGAGCATCGTCATCGTGCCGACATCGCTGCCCGAGGGCATCCCGGCCGGGATGGTCGCGACCAAGCCGAGTTCGCCGCGCGTCGCGAGCAGATCCATGTTGGGCTTGTTGGCCGCCTCCAGCGGAGTCCTGCCGTCGAGTTCGTCGCACGGCCAGTCGGCCATCCCGTCGCCGTGAATGATGATGTATTTCATTTCGTTGCGATCCGTCCCAAAGAGTACGCGGGCATCGGAAACGGCGCCGGGCGCGCATCACCCGCTCTGCATGATTTTCAGCACCTTGCCGACGTCGGGCTCGACCACGATCGTGTTGCTGAGATTCTTGAGCGCGGTGTCGGGGTCCTTGAGGCCGTGGCCGGTCAGCGTGCAGACCACGACCGAGCCCGGACGCAGCCCTCCGCTTGCGGCGTACTTGAGCACACCGGCCACCGAGGCCGCCGACGCCGGCTCGGCAAAAACTCCCTGCGTGGCAATCAGCCGGTACGCGGAAAGAATTTCGGCGTCGGTTACGAGGTCGATGGTTCCGCCCGACTCGTCGCGCGCGGCCTCCGCGCCCTTCCAGCTTGCCGGATTGCCTATCTTGATCGCGGTCGCCACCGTCTGCGGGTCGTCGATCGGATGACCCAGCACGATCGGCGCGGACTCGGCCGCCTGGTAACCCATCATCTTCGGCAGGCGCTCGGCGAGCCCGCTGCTCTTATATACCTTGTAGCCGGCCCAGTACGCCGTGATGTTGCCCGCGTTGCCGACGGGCAGAAACTGATGGGTCGGCGCGTCGCCCAACTGATCGCAAATCTCGAACGCTGCGGTCTTCTGGCCGGCGATACGGTCCGGGTTGACGCTGTTGACCAGGCGGATTCCCACCGGATCGCTCTCCGCCACGTCCCGCACAACCTTCAAGCAGATGTCGAAGTTGCCGATTATTTCGATCACGCCGGCGCCGTGCATCACGCTCTGCGAGAGCTTGCCGAGCGCGACCGCATCTTTGGGGATGAGCACGAAGGCGCGCATCCCGGCGCGCCCCGCATACGCCGCCGCCGAAGCGGCGGTATTGCCGGTGGACGCGCAGATAGCGATTCGCGCGCCCTCGCCGCGCGCCTTGCTCATCGCCACGGTCATCCCTCGGTCCTTGAACGAGCCGGTGGGATTGGCGCCTTCGAATTTTAAGTAACACTTGATATTCTGACCGAGCCGCGACGCGATCTCGGGGCTCTCGATGAGCGGCGTGTTGCCCTCATTGAGCGTGACGACCGGCGTGTTCGCATCGACCGGAAGAAAGCGGCGATAGTGCTCGATAAGCCCGGGCCATCGCGTCAGGCGGACCGGCGCCGACGATGATCCGCCCGGATTCCCGCCGTCCTGCTTCCCGCGCACCATCGCCCTACAGCCGCTCCTCGATCCGGATGAATGCGGGCGTGCCGCTCACCGTGTGAAGCCGTTTGATCTGCGCGAGCGCGCGTTTGAGATTACGCTCCTCGGCTTCGTGGGTTCGCATGATGACCGGCACCGTGCCCTCTACGACGCGCCCCTGCTGGATGACCGACGCGATCGAAATTCCGTTGCGTCCGAGCACCGAGGCAATTGCGCCGAGCACGCCCGGCTTATCGCGCGCCTCGAAGCGCAGATAGTATTCGCATAGCACGGCGTCCATCGGCTTGACACGCGCCCGCCCCATCGCCGCCATCGGATAGCCTAGCGCATGGCCGCGGGCGCCCGCCCCGGCCGCTCGCGCCCGCGCGATCTCGAGCACGTCGGCCATCACCGCCGTCGCGGTCGGCATCTGCCCCGCCCCCAGCCCAAAGTACATCGTCGAGCCCAGCGCCTCGCCGTGAATATAGATCGCGTTGAATGCGCCGCCGACGCCGGCCAGTAGATGGCGCGCCGGGATCATCGTGGGGTGCACCCGCGCCTCGATCGTGCCTGCGTCTTCCTTGGCGATCGCTAGCAGCTTGATCGTAAATCCAAGCTCGCGGGCGAAGGCGATATCGGCCTGCGTGATGCGGTTGATGCCTTCGGTGTAAACCTGCGGCGGTTTGAGCAGCGCGCCGAAGGCCAGCGTCACCAGCAGGCAGAGCTTGTGCGCGGCGTCGTGGCCCTCGATATCCAGGGCGGGATTGGCCTCCGCCAGGCCCGTGCGCTGGGCCTCGGCGAGCGCCTCGGAAAACTCGGCGCCCCGCTCGGTCATCATGGTGAGGATCGAGTTGCAGGTGCCGTTGACGATGCCGTACACGGCACGCTGACGGTCGCCGGCCAGAGCTTCGCGCAGCGTGCGGATGATCGGCACGCCGCCGCCGACGCTCGCCTCGAAACCGAGCGTCATCCCGGCCTTCGCCGCGGCCGCGAAAATCCGCTCGCCATGTTCCGCCAGCAGCGCCTTGTTCGCGGTGACGACGTCTTTTCCCGCCTCGAGCGCCTTGAGGATCAGCGAGCGCGCGGGCTCGATTCCGCCGAACAACTCGACCACGA
>DASXMQ010000028.1:0-14481 GCA_036495625.1 Binataceae bacterium (SeqCode)
GCGGACGCCGGCCTGATTCTTCATCGTGAAGACGCCGGCGCCGATCGAAGCCGCGACGAACGTCAGCGCGACCAGGGTCGCCGCCGCGCCGCCGATAAGCGCGTAGAAATCGTGCCACTGCGTCAGGGCCTGGCTTAGCGAAGGCATTTCCATACGAGTAATGGGCATGAGGCGAATCAGCAAACGCTTCTTTAAGCAAATGCTTTCCGGGATCAATCCGCGGCGCGCCGCTCCCTTGGCGGCGACGGAGCCGATCGCCTAGTAGTAGTTAAACCGTGCCCCTCAAAGACATCCTCATCGCGAGGCCGCGAATCCTGTTCGTCGGGATCAATCCGAGCCTGCGCTCGGAAGCGGTCGGCCATCACTTCGCCAGCCCCGGCAATCCGTTCTGGCGGCTCCTGTACGCGGCCCGGCTCGTACCGGTCGAACTGACATTTGCTGAAGATCGCCGGCTCGCCGAGTTCGGCCTCGCGCTCACCAGTCTATGCCCGCGCGCGACCCGCGCCGCGGCCGAACTGGGCCGCGAGGAGATCGAGCGTGGCAAACGGACGCTGGTCGTCAAGGCTCGGCGACTGCGGCCTGAGGTGATCGCATTTGTCGGAATTACGATCTATCGGGAATTCTTGCGAGAATTCTCGGCCACGGACTCGCGCGATGGCCGAAACCGTCAGACGGCGAGCACCGGCGCGGGCGCCAAGCCCGAGCTCCTATGCGGCGCGCGGGTTTTCGTGCTGCCCAACCCAAGCGGCCTCAACGCGAGCTTTCCCGGCTTCAGGCACAAGCTCGTGTGGTTCGAGCGGCTGCGCGAGTTCGCCAGCCAGGGGGAAGGACGGCGCGCCCCGTGCGGGCGCAACCGGGAGCAATAGAGGAATCCGCAATGCAAAAGGGGCCGGCGTTTCCGCCGGCCCCCTATTCCCCCCCCTTGCTAACCTCATCCCCCGAAACAACCCGCCCCTCGACCGCTACTTGGCCATGCTGAAGTTAGTGCGGCGCTTCCACTCGGCGGCGTCGATCGCTCCTTCGACCAGGGCTGAGCAATCGACGCATAGTAGCCGCAGAGTCCTGGAATCGGCCGGTGGCGGCCGATCGGCCTCGTCGTCAACCGCAACAACAAAGCGCGCCGGCAGATGCTCGCCGTTGCGCTGGCAGAGCTCGCACTTTATCCAGTCGGGAGCGCGCGTGAAGGAGAGACGCTTTCTGAAGACGGTATGTTCCACTCGATTTTCAGCCGCTCGTCCGAAGCCAAGCGTGCTCTCCCCCTTGGCGGCAAGGAAGCCGCCGGTTGCATATGTCTGCTCACCGACCCTCGCGGTGGCAGCAGCATACCGCGTGCCACGCGACATGGTTGGCGAAAACCTCCTAAGTGCGCCTTTCGCTGCCAACACGGGCGACGTCGCAACCCGGCGTTGCCGTCACGCAACGCCGTCTCGACCGCCGGGATGTTCGCGAGGGCTTGGAGTCCGCGCGAGCATCGATACGGTGCTCCGAGCTACCGCGCGCTGGTCCAGAGGCCGGACGAAACGCTGATTTGTGCATGATTTAGCTAAATAAAGATGCATCAGAGCAACGCGATTGGTTGTTTTTTGCAACGTCTTAATCTATTTATTTTATCTCTATTTAGTCTTTATTAAGCAATCATATGTATTTTCTGTCTATGGTACGACTATTGCTCGTTCAGCCCCGTATGCCGAATCAATCGTCCGCCAGCATGGAAAGAGACCCGGGGAATGCCCAGACGAGGGATCCCTTGCTGAATCGAATCGCCGAGCTGATGACTCGTCTCAACGCGACGGCAGACGCGCACGGAACCGATGGCGAATTGCTCGACGTTGGCCTGATGGGCCGCGCCGACCGCGTCGGCGACATGGTCGTGAAGTCGGCGGCGATGACGGAATTGATGCGCTTGCTCGGACGTCTCAGCGCCCATCGCACGACCGTTCTCATCCACGGCGAATCCGGCACCGGCAAGGAGCTGGTGGCGCGCGCGGTCTGGAACCTGCGCCCGGAGCCGCGCGGTCCCTTCGTCACCTTCAATTGCTCCAACCTCGTCGACACGCTGGCGGAATCCCAGCTGTTTGGCCACGTCAAGGGCGCGTTTACCGACGCCCGCGAGGATTCGCAGGGCTACTTCAGAGCGGCCGAAGGCGGCGTGCTCTTTCTCGACGAGGTTGGCGAGCTGCCGATGGCGCTGCAGGCGAAGCTCTTGCGCGCTGTCGAGTACCATGAAGTGCAGCCCGTCGGCTCGACGCGCACCTACAAGGTCGGCGTGCAGATAGTGGCGGCGACCAACCGCGACCTCCGCAAGGCGGTGGAGGAGGGCCGGTTTCGCACCGACCTGTTCTACCGTCTCAACGTCGCTTCGGTGACGGTGCCGCCGCTGCGCGATCGTCTCGAAGCCATCGACGCCCTGGTGAGGCTGTTCGTCGAGCGCTGCAATCGCGAGTTCGGCACCGCCGTCAGGTTCATCTCGCGTCGCGCGATGGAGCGGCTGCTCGCCTGCCGATGGCCGGGCAACGTGCGCGAGCTGGAACATGCGATCCGGTGCGCGCTGCTGCTGAGCGACTCCGACCGAATCGATCTTGAAAGTCTTCCCGGCGCCGTCCTGGATACCGAGCTCCATTCGAATCCGGGCGTCGCCGCGACGGTTGCGTCCTCCTCCCCGCAACCCGTCGGGGCCGGATCGGCTTTACCTTCTGAGCCGGTCCGGTCCGGTCCTTCTTCTCTGCGCGAGCTCACGCGCGAGGCGCTCGTGAGCGCGCTCTGCCACGCGCGCGGCAATCGGCTGCGCGCCGCGCGGATTCTCGGCGTCTCGCGCACCACGCTCTATCGGATGCTGATGCGCTACGGCCTGGAGAGTTTCGGCCGCGAGGACGAGGGCGGCGGCTTCGCGATGCGCCCCGCCGGCCTCAGACTGGTGAAGGCGTAAGGGCTCGCGCCCGGCCGAACGTCGAAATGGACGGCGAAGAATTGGACGTCAAAGCGAACAGGCCCGCAGCCGCGGTGATGAGTTCCGACCGGCCGCATCGCCGCGGCGGCCGCGGCAGTCCGCTAGCGCGATGGGTCAGGATATTCGTCGCGACTGTGATGCTCACGACCGGAGCGGGCGCCCTCGTCACGCATGACCTCCTGGCGCGCTGGGATCTGCAGGTTCGCCTCCAGTTGGACGCTACGCGTATGGTTATCGCGGCGGCGGTTTTCCTCCCCGATGCGCCCGCACGCGCCATGCATGCGGCGGCCCGCTCGGCCGAGGTTCATGGATTGAGCCGCGAGGAAGTCGTCCGCGCCGAGGCGGCGCCGGACCGGATGTCGTTCAGCGTGACGCTCAGGCGTTCGGCGCCGGTCCTGCTTTTCCGGCTGCTCGGCTCGCGCGGCGCGCTCGTGATCGTGCACGCCGTCGCGAGAGTTCATCCATACGCTCCCCCGCGCCGGCCCGGCGGCCAGATCGCTCTTTCGATGCCCCAAGGCCGCAAGAAAAGTCTAAACGCTCTCTCCCCCCGGTCCTGCGGCGGCGAGGTTCTGATTGCTGGAGGTCCTGATTTCTGGAAGTCCTGACTTCTGGAGGTCCGACTTCTGGTTATTCGGGCCCGTCGCCGCAGGCCGAATTTTTCTCTCTTTACTCAGCGCGTCGCGCGCAATGTAATCCGATTGCGGCGGTCGCATCGCGGCGACGGCTGCTCGCCCATCGCCGCCGCAAAGGCGTCCAACCCGGGGGGAAATTCGGAGGTATGAAGCTGATGTCCGATCTCGGACTAACCCACGTGGCGTTCAGCGTGCGCGATCTCGCCGAGAGTATCGCGTTCTACACTAAATACGCGCACATGCAACCGGTGCATCGGCGGACCGATGCCGGCGCCGAAGTGGCAGTGGCCTGGATGACCGACGGCACGCGCCCGTTCGTGATCGTGCTTGCGCAATGGCCCGAGCGGCAGGACCCGCCGCTCGGCCCGTTCGGTCATCTGGGCGTGGGATGCGCGAGCCGGGAGGAGGTCGATCGGCTATGCGCCGAGGCGCGAGCCGCGGGGCGATTGCGTAGCGGTCCCACCGATTCGGGTTATCCGGTCGGGTACTGGGCCTATATAGCGGACCCCGACGGCAACAATCTCGAGGTTTCGTACGGCCAGGACGTGGGCCTGACCGTCGAGCGCGCACATCCCGGCGCGGCCGGCGGTCTCAAGTCCTGAAGCTGAATCTGTCAGGCTTGGGTCGTCAAGACGGCGCCTCTTAGTATCCGCCGCTTCGCGGGGGCGCCATGTCGTTGGGGGGAGCGGTCCCGGGCATGGTCATGTCGGCGCCGGGGGGGATCACGGTCGGCTGGTATATCTGCGGCGGTATTACTTCGGCGGGCGGGAGCGCCTGTCCCTGCGTTCCGGCTCCCATCACCGCCGGACTGCGGACCTCTCTCACGGAGATCGGCAGCGGCGCTCCGCTCGAAGGGGGCAAGTATGCCGTAGCAGGCGCCGGGCTCTGCACGATCGCCTCGCCGATTTCCTGGCGCTCGAAAAACCGCCACACGTTGTACGGGCCGGGCGGGTTCACCGGGCCGAGGTTTACGGGGTTTGAGCCGACGCCAACGCCGCGCACGATCACGGCGCCATGCATCCCACGCAGGTCGTAAGCCCCCTCGGGCAGCCTGGTCGAAAATGCGCCGTTCGCTTCGGTCCGCATCATGTACAGATTGCCGCCCACGCGGTCCTGGAAATGGAGCTCATGGCCGCCGAGCGGTTGCCCCGCTTCGGGCTGAGCGAGAACTCCGGTCACCCCGGTTGACATCTGCAGCGTCGCGGTCTTCGGCGAAGCCATTGCGGGCACGCTGCGATGGGCAATTTCGGACGGCTCGGTGGAATGCGCCGCCCCAAGCGCGGCGCCGGTGCCGAGCGTCACCAATGCAAACGCTGCCGCGGCGGGTAGCGCCGCGATCCAGTTCGTTCTGCGCATTCTCGGGTCTATCGTCATCGGTCGTCCCTTGCTTGTGCTTAACTCTTAAGCCGCGCTGGGCGAAAAAGGTTTACCGGGTTGCTGTTTTGATCGAGCATAGGTCGGACGGCCACACGGAAGCAAAGCGTTACGTGCCAAAAGTGCGCCGTCCGGGGGTCGGTATGATGAACAAGGTCACGCTCTATCACAACCCGGGCTGAGGAAATTCTCGCGGCGCGCTGGAGTTGCTCCGCGCGCGCGATGTCGAGTTCGACATCGTCGAGTACCTCAAGACTCCGCTCCATCGCACCGCGCTCGCACGCATCGTCGCGATGCTCGATATGCCGCCCGCGGAGCTGGTACGCAAGGATCGCCGCTTCGAGGAGTTGGGATTGAAGGCTGCCGACTACGTTTCGGCCGAGGCCGTGGTCGCGCTGCTGCTCAAGCATCCGGAACTGATGCAGCGTCCGATAGTGGTCAGGCGAGGTAAGGCCGTAATCGCCCGTCCGCCCGAGCGTCTGCTGCCGCTACTGGGGTAGTAAAGCGATTCGCGGACCCCTCGGAAACGACGGGTTTTGCGAAACCGCAATTAAATCAGCGCCGCGCGGCGGCGGATGCGGCCGCGTGGCGCGCCTGCGCTGCCGGGGCGGCCTTGGTCACGCGGCCGCTGCGCACGCATCGCGTGCAGACCAGGATTCGTTTGACGCCGCCGCCGTCGGCCGCACGCACTTCCTGCAAATTCGGCAGCCATCGGCGCTTGGTCTTGTTGTTGGCGTGGCTTACGTTGTTGCCCACGGAAGGGCGTTTGCCGCAAATCTCACAGGTTCGCATCTGATGGTTCCGCTTCGCCGGCTCTTGTCAAAATTGCTTGATTCGGACTATCCGAAATCGGACCGCGCCTATCGGGATTCTAGAATTCGGCCCGAATCGAATGTTACAGGATATCCGCTCGGGCGGGAAAATTAAAGCGCGCAAATTCAGCTCCAATCCAAATTGAAGAGGTCGATTGAAGACGATGACTCCATTGCTGGGCGGCAAGGTTGCGCTCTTAACGGGCGCCGGATCGGGTATCGGGCGAGCGACCGCTCTCATCTTCGCGCGCGAGGGCGCCACCATGATGCTCTCGGATATCGCGGCCGAAGGCGGCGAAGAGACCCTCAGGATGGTCAGGGAGGTGGGCGCGGAGGCGCTCTTTATGCGCGCCGACGTCTCCAGGCCGGACGAGGTCGAGGCGCTCGTCGCCCACGTGATCGCGTCGTGGGGCCGTCTTGATTGCGCGTTCAACAATGCCGGGATCGACGGCAAGATGGCGCGGACGGCCGAGTGCACCGAAGAGACCTGGAACCGCACGATCGCGGTCAACCTGACCGGCGTTTTCCTCTGCATGAAGGCCGAAATCCCGCACTTGCTGCGCCGGGGCGGCGGCGCGATCGTCAATACCGCGTCGGCCGCTGGGCTTACCGGCTCGCCGGGGCTGCCGGCCTACGTTGCCAGCAAGCACGGCGTGGTCGGTCTGACGCGCGCCGCGGCGATCGAGTACGGCCGCGAAAAAATCCGCGTCAACTGCGTATGCCCAGGGCCGATCCGCACGCCGATGCTCGGGCGGCTCTTGAGCAACCGTCCCGAGATGGAGCAGCGCTTCGCCTCCGCCGAGCCCCTTAAGCGCCTCGGCGAGCCCGCCGAGATCGGCGAGGCGGTTGCGTGGCTCTGCTCGGATGCAGCCTCCTACGTGACCGGCCATGCGATGTCGGTTGACGGGGGATACATGGCGAAGTGAAGTATGCCGGCGCGCTTGAGTCGGCCGCCCAAACGCTCCATGCTTTTGGCATTGTCTTGTAGTTTTCCTTTACGGTGGGGCCTGGGATGGCGGAGCGGCTGATCCATATTCTGCCCGAGCGGGTGGCGAGCCAAATCGCGGCGGGCGAGGTGGTCGAGCGGCCGGCGTCGGCGCTCAAGGAGCTGGTCGAAAACTCGCTCGACGCGGGCGCCAAATCGATAAGCGTCGAGATCGAACGCGGCGGCGCGGGCCTGATCGCGGTCGGCGACGACGGCTGCGGGATGGGCCGCGAGGATGCGATCCTCTCGCTCCGCCGCCACGCGACCTCCAAGATTCGCGACGCCGCAGATCTCACCGCGGTCCGCACGATGGGCTTTCGCGGCGAGGCTTTGGCCTCGATCGCGAGCGTCGCGCAGCTGCGGATGCTCACGCGGCGTCCCGCTGATCTCGCCGGAGTCGAAATCGCCGCCGCGGGCGGTGAGATCTCGCTTGCGCGAGAGTGCGCCGCCGCGCCCGGCACGCGTATCGAGGTGCGCGAGCTCTTTTTCAACACCCCGGCGCGGCTCAAGTTCCTCAAAACCATCGCGACCGAGCAGGGCGCCGCGGCCGAGACCATCGCGCGGCTTGCGATCGCCAACTGGCGCGTCGCGTTCAGGCTGGTTGCCGAAGGCCGCGTCGTATACGACCTCCCGCGCGCGGTCGCGCCGCTCGAGCGGATGCGCCAGCTTCATGGCGCGAAGCTCGCCTCGCGGATGCTCGGTTTCGACTCCGAGCGCGCGGGCGCGCGCGTCTTTGGCCTCGCCGCGGTAAGCCAGGACTCCTATCCGACGCCGCGGCTGGTGTTTACCTTCGTCAACCGGCGCGCGGTGCGCGACCGCGTTCTGCAGCGTGCCGTCGCCCAGGCCTACGACACGCTGATCCCGCGCGGGCGCTACCCGGCCGCCGCCGTGTTCGTCGAGATGCGTCCCGAAGACGTCGACGTGAACGTTCATCCGATGAAGACCGAGGTGCGCTTTCGCAACTCGGGAGCGGTGTTCGAGGCGGTCTATCATGCGCTCCGCGACCGGCTCGCCGATCAGACGGCCACCGACGGCCCGCCCGGTGCGCCGCCAGCGCATCCCGAGGCCGCGGGCGCGCTGATCGCTCCCTCGGACGCTGCCGCCGCGCGGCCACTTCGCCTGGTGCCCGACTCGCCGGCGCTCGCGCGCGCCGAGCAGCGCGCGCTCGGCCTTGGCGCGCCGGGTCCTAAATGGAATTCGAGCACGGCGGCCGAGTTCGCGGCGCTCTATGATTCGCCGACCGACTCCGCCGCCGCGCCGGCCGCGGCGGCGACAAACGGCGGCGCCGGGAGCGCCGCCCAGATTGCTCCCAACGTCGTCCCGCTCGGCCGTTCCGGCCCCGAGCGGCAAATTCCGATGTACTCGCGGCTGCGCGTCATCGGCCAGGTCTTCGCCGGCTATATCGCGCTCGAGGGCGACGACGGGCTTATCCTGGTCGATCAGCACGCGGCGCATGAGCGCGTCACCTTCGAGAAGCTGCGCGCCGAGGCGCGCGCAGGCGGAATCCGCGTGCAAGCGATGCTCACGCCTGTGCCGATCGAGCTCAATCCGGCGCGCGCGCCGCAGGTGCTCGCGGCGCTCGATGAGTTTCGCGCGATGGGCTTCGAGCTCGAGCCGTTCGGCCCGGCAACCGTGCTGCTCAACGGCGCGCCCGCGGTGTTCGGCGCCGATGGCGGCGCGCGTCTGTTGACCGAGATGATCGACGCGGTAAGCGAACAGGGCTTTCGACCAGACGCGGCTCGCCTGGGCGGATCCGGCGCGGGCGGCGCCACGGCCTTCGACGACCTGCTGAAGCAGCTCGCGTGCCACGGCTCGGTGCGCGTCGGCCGCGTGCTTCGCGAGCGCGAGATTTCGGCGCTGCTCGAAGAACTGGATCGCACCGAGTTCAAGACCAACTGCCCGCACGGCCGCCCGGTCCATATTCAATGGAACCGGGGCCTTATCGAACGGATGTTCCGGCGCTAACCGATGAATCCGGCGAAGACAGCGACGGGCGCGGCGGTGGCGCGAGATGCCGCGGCATCGCCGATCACGCCCGCGAGGCCGCCGCGCGCGATTCGCGTTGGGTTTATCGTCGGGCCGACCGGCGTCGGCAAGTCGGCGGCCGCGATGGCGCTCGCCGCGCGGCTCGACGCCGAAATCGTCAACGCCGACTCGCGCCAGGTATATCGCGGGATGGATATCGGCACGGCCAAGCCCGGCGCCGAGGATCGGCGCCGCGTGCCCCATCATCTGCTGGACCTCCGGGAATTGAGCGACCCGCTCGACGTGGCGGAGTTTCTGAAGCTTGCGCGCGCCGCGATCGCCGAAGTGGCGAGGCGCGGGCGCAACGTGATCGTGGTCGGAGGCAGCGGCTTTTACCTGCGCGTGCTCCGCGGCGGAATCTTCGCCGGGCCTCCCGCCGCGCCCGAAGTCCGCCGCGAGCTCGAGACGCTCGCCGCCGCGCGCGGCGTCGAGTACCTGCACGCGCGGCTTGGCGAAGTTGACCCCGCCGCCGCCGAGCGCATCGGCCATCGCGACCTCTACCGTATCGTGCGCGCGCTCGAAGTCTTTCGGCTGACCGGCGAGCCGATAAGCGCCCATCAGCGAAGCCATCGCTTTGCCGCGCGCGAGTACGAGTCGCTGACTGTCGGACTCGCGATGGAGCGCAAGCGGCTTTACGAGGCGACGAACCGGCGTTTCGACGAGATGGTCGCGCGCGGGCTGGTCGAGGAGGTGCGCCAGCTGCTCGCGGCCGGATACGATCCGGAGAGGCCGCCGCTCAAAACCGTAGGCTACCGGCAAATCGCCGCCGCCGTGCGCGGCGAGATGACGCTCGCCGAGGCGGTCGAGCTCGCCAAGCGCGACACGCGGCGCCTGGCCAAGCGCCAGCTCACCTGGTTTCGCGCCGATCCGGAAATCGTATGGGTTGACGCAGAGCAAGGGCTTCGGGAAGCTTGCAGCCTGTTGGACGCATTTTTCGCGGGCCGGCAGGCCAAGAGCCGCTAGCCTTCAGCAGGTCCTGATTCAGAATTTTCGATGACGACGACCGCACATCCCGGGCCCCGCGCCGTCAAGTCCCGAATCGGCCGCCCCGCCGCCTCCGCCTCGAGCCCGGCTTCGAAAGGGCGGGCCGCAGCGCCGGCTTCGGAGCCGCCGGCGTTGAGCGCTATCGAGCGCGTGCGCCTTGCGCGCAATCCCTCGCGCCCGCAAACGCTCGACTATGTCGAGCACCTCCTGCGCGACTTCTTCGAGATTCACGGCGACCGCCACTTCGCCGACGACGGCGCGATTGTCGCCGGCCTCGGCTACCTGGGGCGCCGCGCGGTCGCGATCGTCGGCCATCAGCGCGGCCGCTCGACCCAGGAGCGGATCCGGCGCAACTTCGGCAAGCCCCATCCCGAGGGCTATCGCAAGGCCGCGCGGATATACGATCTGGCGGGCCGGATGGGCCTTCCGCTGGTAACCTTTATCGACACGCAGGGCGCGGAGCCGGGACTCGGCGCGGAGGAGCGCGGGCAGGCCGAGGCGATCGCCGCCAACCTGGAGCTGATGATGCGCCTTGAGGTTCCGACTTTGGCCTGCGTCATCGGCGAGGGCGGGTCTGGCGGCGCGCTCGCGCTCGGCGTCGCCAATGTCGTCCTGATGCAGGAGAATGCTTGCTACTCGGTAATCACGCCCGAGGGCTGCGCCGCGATCCTGTGGCGTGAAGGCGGTCCCGAGCGCGTCGCCGACGCGGCCGAGGCGCTGAAGCTTTCGGCCTCCGACCTCTTGCGCCTGGGAGTTGCCGACGAGGTCGTGCCCGAGCCGCCCGGCGGAGCCCATCAGGAGCCCGCGCTCGCCGCCGAGGCGCTGGGCCGCGCCATCGAGCGTCACCTTGCGCGGCTCCTGCGGCTCTCGCCGATTCGGCTTCGCCGCGAGCGCGAGAAGAAGTTTGCCGCGATGGGCGCGGCGTTCATCGCGGACCGTCGCGCCGAGAATCGGCGCCCGTTGGGCTAGTCCGCCGCTTTCCGCTATAACGTCGCCCCAGTATAACGTCCGAAACCATCCGGGATGGCGTCATCCGAAATGGCCTCGCGCACAAGCCTATCGCGAAAACCCAGGAACCGCGCCGCCGCGGCTCCGGCAGCCCCGGCGGTCTCGACGGATCCGGGCGGAATCGACCGGCTGCGCGCGCAGATCGACGCGATCAACGTCAAGCTCGTGCGCCTGCTGAACCAACGCGCGCGGGCGGCACAGGCGATCGGCCATCTGAAACAGGCAAGCGGCGCCGCGATCTATCAGCCCGCGCGCGAACGCGCGGTAATAGACCGGGTCACCGCGCTCAACGAGGGGCCGCTTACCGGCGAGCACCTACGGCGTATCTTCGTCGAGGTCATTTCGGCCTGCACCGCGCTCGAGCATCCGCTGCGCGTCGCCTACCTCGGCCCCGAATACACCTACTCGCACGAGGCCGCGCGGATGCGCTTCGGCGCAAGCGCCGAGTTCGCGGCGCAGCCCTCGATCGCGGCGGTGTTCGCCGCGCTCGACACCTCGCGCGCCGACTTCGGCGTGGTCCCGGTCGAAAATTCCACCGAAGGCTCGGTGACGCTGACGCTCGATCTTCTGATTGACACGCCGCTCGTGATCATCGGCGAGGTGCTGCTGCCGATTCGCCACGCCCTGATGTCGCGCGCGGGCGACGCGGGGGCGATTCGCGCGATCTACTCGCATCAGCAGTCGCTCGCGCAGTGCCGCAACTATCTTGCGGCCAACTTTTCGCAGGCCCGCCTTGAGGCGGCGGCGTCCAACACGGCGGCGGCGCAGCGCGCGGCGGGCGAGTCCGAGGCGGCGGCGATCGCGTCGGAGGCGGCGGCGGCGCCGTACGGGTTGCAGATCATCGCGCGCAACATCCAGGACTCGGCGCAGAATACCACGCGCTTTCTGGTGATCGGACGTCATCCGGCGGGCCGCAGCGGCACCGACAAGACCACCGCCCTCTTCGCGGTGCGCGACCGGGTGGGTGCGCTCAACCAGGCGCTCGGCATCTTCGCGCGTAACCGCATCAATATTTCGAAGATCGAATCGCGCCCGCTGCGCTCGCGCCCGTGGGAGTACCTGTTCTTCGTCGACCTCGGAGGCCATCGCGAGGACCCGGGGCTCAAGCGCGCGCTCGCCGCGCTCGAGCGCAAAGCTCTTTTTTTAAAAGTCCTGGGGTCGTATCCTGAGGGCAGGCTGCCCGCCGCATAGCACGGCCGCCCGCAAAAGCGCCTTGATAAAAGCCGACGATCTGGTTCTGCCCGCAGTTGCCGCGCTCCATCCCTACGAGCCCGGCAAGCCGATCGAAGAGGTCCAGCGCGAGCTGGGTATTGGCGAGCCGGCCAAGCTCGCCTCCAACGAAAATCCGGTCGGGCCGTCGCCGATGGCGGTCGTCGCGATCGCGGCCGCGCTCAGCGACCTCCATCGCTACCCCGACGGCTCGAGCTGGTCGCTCCGCCACAAGCTCGCCGCGCGCCACAATGTAAGCCCCGAGCGCATCTTCATGGGCTCGGGCTCGTGCGAGATCCTGAACCTGCTTGTCTATCTCTTTTTGCGCCCCGGCCTTAACGCCGTGATCGCGGAGCACTCCTTCGTGATCTATCAGCTTGCGATCGCGGCTTCCGGGAGCGCGGCCAAGGTCGTCCCGCTGCGCCAGGATTACGTCTTCGATCTCGACGCGATGGCCTCGGCGATCGACGAGAATACGCGCCTCGTGTTCCTCGGCAATCCGAACAATCCGACCGGCACCATCTACCGCAAGGCCGAATGGCGCCGCTTTCTCGGGCGCGTGCCGGAGCGCGTGGTGATCGTCGCCGACGAAGCCTACTTCGAGTTCGTCCGCGATCCCGAGTATCCGGACTCGCTGCAGGATCACGACGGGAACCGGATGCTCGTGACGCTGCGGACTTTTTCCAAGATCTTCGGCCTTGCGGGGCTGCGCGTCGGGTATTCGGTCGCGCGCGAGGACATCACGCGCCTGCTCAACAACGTGCGCCAGCCGTTCAACATCACTTCGCTCGGCCTGGTCGCGGTCGAGGCCGGGATGGACGATCGCGAGCACGTGCGGCGCACGCTCGAGGTCAATGCGAGCGGGATGGACTATCTGGAGCGCGAGTTCCGCCGCCTGGGCCTGCCGTTTTTGCCGAGCCAGGCCAACTTCATCCTGGTCGAGGTGGGCGAGGGCCGCGCGGTTTACGAAAAGCTCCTTCAGCAAGGCGTGATTGTCCGTCCGATGAACGGTTACGGCCTGCCGCGCCACGTCCGCGTGAGCGTCGGGCTCGAAGAGGAGAACCATCGGATGGTTGCCGCGCTGGAGCGCGTACTTGAGGCCGAGAAGCCGCGTTAGCCGAATTTTTCCGAAAATTCACAATTTCGACGCTCTGAAGTGAGCGCGCGGCCGGCCAATGTGCTAGACTTCAGTCTCGCCCGGCTTGGACCGCGGCGCTCTCATCTCACGTTTTGACGTCCGAAGCTGCAATCCCCACGCGCGTGAATCGCAAAGGCCGATCTTTCGGCAGGCAGCGCCGCGCGCCCGCGCAACTGATTCCGAGTGATCCCAGGCGACCCCAAGTGATCCGATGACCGCGCTGTTCAAGCAGATGACCGTGTGCGGAGTGGGCCTTATCGGCGGCTCGCTCGCGCTCATCGCGAAACGCCAGGGCCTGGTCGAGCGCGTGGTCGGCCTTGGCCGCACGCAAAAGAACCTCGACGTTGCGCTCGAGCGCGGGATCATCGACGATGCGACGCGCGACCCGGTAACGGCCGCGCGCGGCGCCGACCTCGTGATGCTCGCGGTGCCGGTGTGCACGATGCCCGAGACGCTGGCCGCGATGACGCCGTATCTGCCGCCCGCGGCGGTCATAACCGACGTCGGCAGCGTCAAGGGATGGGTGGTGCGCGCGCTCGAGCCGCTGCTCGGCCCCCGGATGGCGCTGGTCGGGGTACATCCGGTGGCCGGCAAGGAGACCACGGGCGCGATCGCCGCGGATGAAAGCCTGTTCGTCGGCCGCCGCACGATAATCACACCGTCGGCGCGCAGCACGCCTGACGCGATCGATCGCGTCGGACGCCTGTGGCAGGCGACCGGATCGCGCGTCGAGCGGATGGCGCCCGGCGAGCATGATCAAATCCTCGCGCGCGCAAGTCATCTGCCGCAGGTGGTCGCGAGCGCGCTTGCGGCGGCACTGGCGGACGAGCGGGTGGACGGGCGCGAGGCGGCGGCCTACGGCGCGGGGGGGCTCCGCGACACGACGCGGATCGCGGCCTCGTCGGCCGAGATGTGGCGCGATATCGTGCTGACCAATCGCGACGCGATCATTGCCGCACTCAAACTTTTCCGCGGCGCGCTCGCGGAGTTCGAGCGCGCGATCGCCGACGGCGACGTCGCGCGCTTCGAGGAAATTTTCAACCGCGGGCGCGCGATGCGCGAGAGGCTCAAATGACGCGCGCGCGTCCGGTTATCGCGATCGACGGGCCGGTCGGCGCGGGCAAATCGACCGTCGCGCGGCGCCTTGCCGAGGTGCTGGGCTTCGAGTACGTGAACACGGGCGCGATGTACCGGGCGGTCGCGGTCGCGGCGCGCGCGGCCGGAATCGGCGATGGCGATCCCGACGCCGAACAGAAGCTCGACGCGCTGCTCGGCAAAGCGCGGATCGATTTTTCCGGCGGCCGCATCATGCTCGACGGCCGCGACATCAGCGCCGAAGTCGGGGCCCCTGAAATCGGGGAGAGCGC